>JAFUQN010000113.1 GCA_017472365.1 Bacillota bacterium | reverse complement strand
GCTCTGACTTGGTGTATTTCATACGATACCTCCTGATGATAATTTGTAGAGCTATGTCGACTAACCACTTCTAGTGTAGTCTTTTATAATTTGTGTGTCTACAAATTTAGGGAGGTGTCTACTTTTAGTTTACCACTGCATATTTCAGATGTTTGTAAATATGGTTCTACTTTAGAAATTCTTGATGTTACTAAACAGGCGGAAATTCTTATTTCAAGTAGCCCTCAAGATTTAAAGTACTATAAAACCTTAAGAATTGATTGGAGCAATTTATTTGAGAACATTCCAAGACTCATGACAGAAAAAGCATCAAGCAAATCATGTACAAACATTGCAAATCTAATGGTTGAATACTGCGATATCATTTCAGATGAAATAGTTCGGATAATCTACAAAAAACTTCAATTAATAAAAAATGGCAAAAAAGCAATCCAAATTATTGAGGAATCTCCGTGCTTGATGGAAAAAATGTTTAATAAAATCGAATCTTAAGTACGAGTGATCGGAAGGTGTCCGTCTTGATGAAAAGCGGTACGCGTTGATCCTGCAAGTTACTTGGAAAAGAGTGCAAACGATTCAGTTTGTACTCTTTTTATATGGGTATCTATTTTGTGAAACTTTTAGCATAGATATGTCGTCTAAGCATTAAAGATTTCTTACATATAGCTACAGGCCATTGTATAATGCTCTGCTACAGAGTACAATGAGGGCGGGCCCTGGTTCGCCGACGGCGGCTTGTGGCGGAAAGTTATTGTAATTGCAGTATCAGAAGGGGAAAGCTATGAAACAAGAGACAACAGAAAGAAAACCTCTGATCCGTGTGGAACACGTCCGGAAGGTCTACCGCATGGGCGAGGAGAAGGTCGTTGCTCTGGATGATGTCAGCTTATCCATCTACAAGGGAGAGATCGTCTGTTTTCTGGGAACGTCCGGTTCGGGGAAATCCACATTTCTGAACATGGTGGCAGGGTTGGAAAAACCAACGAGAGGGGAAATCTATATTGGAGAGATTCCCATTCATAAGCTGGACGAGGAGAAGGTCACGCTGTTTCGCCAGAAGAACATTGGCTTTATTTTTCAGGCCTATCATCTGATGCCCATGCTGACCGCTCTGGAAAACGTCAGCATGCCATTGATCTTCCGTGGTGTGGAGAAAAAGGAGCGCGAAAAGCAGGCCAGAGAAATGATGAAAGCCGTTGGGCTGGAGGGGTATGAGAAACGAAAGCCAACGCAGATGTCCGGCGGTCAGCAGCAGCGTGTGGGGATTGCCCGTGCCCTGGTGGGTACGCCGAAGATCATATTTGCAGATGAACCTACAGGAAATCTGGATACCAACACCACGCGTGAAGTTATGACGCTGATCGTGGATCAGGTAAAAAAGAATGGTCAGACACTGATCCTGGTGACCCATGACAGGACCATCGCCGATTATGCGGATAAAGTGGTGACGATCCAGGACGGAAATATCATCCGTGTAGAAGAAAAAGAGGAATTGAAGGAGGATCAGAGATGAACGGTCAGAGCAGATACGTGATGCGCGGAGGACGGCTTTTGGCGCTGCTGATGGCGGTGGTGCTTGTGATTGGAATGGTCGTTGTTACCGAGCCTGCGCATGCAGCGGTGGGAAGATATATCAAAATCTCCCAGAACGGGGGATTTTATGCGGCACCGGGGGATAGGGAACACCCCATTGAAGTCACTGTGAGAAACAGCGACAGCCAGGAAGAACATACGGTTTCTGTAAAGCTGGGCGGAAAAACCGGACAGTTTACGGTTCAGACCAAAGCCATGAATGTGACGCTGGCTCCCGGAGAAGAAACGAAGATGACGTTCCATGTGGACATCGCAAGAGCACTGGAACCGACCAGTCATTCCCTGGTAATCACTGCGGAGGAGAACGGCGAAATCGTCGGTAGTTCCAATATGCATATTTCTCTGACTTCCACCAACGGTACATACGAAGGACTGGGGATCAACTATGCGCTGGACAACGCCGAAGGGCTGGTTGCCGGAACGGTCAACGATCTGAAGTTTGAATTCTATAACCGTGGAAGCATCTATCTGCGTGATGTGAGCGCGGAAATTTCTCGTCCGGATGGAATCACCATCAACAATGCGGCTGCCACCGCAAATCTGGGATACCTGAGCATCGGTGACAGAAAGAACTACAGCTTTCCGCTGCGTGTAGACAGCTCTGCGGAAAATACAAATTACCCCATTCAGCTGACGGTAACAGCGAAAGTAAAGGGTGTGGACGGTACTTTGACAGAGAAAACATTTAAAGATACGTTCTATATTTCTGTTGTTGGCGGAAACAGCGGTTTGGCTACGAAGAATCTGACCATCGGCAGCGTGTCGGCTCCGACGCAGACAGAAACCGAAACCGATTTTACGCTGGCGTTCACAGTAAAAAATAATGGGACCGTCGATGCAGAACATCTGAAGATCGATGCGGAGATCCCGTCCGGACTTCTGAATAAGACCACATCCACGTTCGTGGAAAATCGTCTGGCAGCCGGACAGAGCAAGGATTATCAGATCACCTTGATGGCCACCAATGAAAGCAAAGATACGACGTATCCCATCAAGATCAGTGTCAGCTCTCTGGAAGATCCCAATGCGTCCACGGTGATGCAATATACCAGCATTTACGTGAAGTCCAAGGGTGGATCTGCCAATGTTTCCACGCCGAGACTGATGGTAGATACCTACGATTACGGCGGCGGTTATGTGAAGGCCGGTGATGAATTCAAGCTGAACGTGGGACTGATGAACACTTCTGCAAGAGAGCTGGGGAATATCAAAGTCACGGTCAGCGGCGGAGATACCTTCGTTCCTGTGGGAAGTTCCAATGCATTTTTCGTGGATTCCATTGAGGCGAAGGGACATTATGTGAAAACGCTGCGCCTGAGGGCAAATGCTTCTGCGGAACAGTCCACGGCAACCCTTTCCGTGCGCATGGAATACGAAGATATGGATGGAGATGCTTATACTGCAGAAGATACAATTTCCATTCCGCTGGTACAGGATACCCGTTTGGAAATCAACGATGTATCTGCACCGTGGGAATGTTATGTAGGATCTCAGGGAAGCTCCAGCGTGGAATTTTATAATATGGGTAAGACCACGCTGAACAATCTGAGAGTAACTGCAGAGGGGAACTTCGACACCATGGAATCCAACAGTTATTATGTTGGAAATATGAGCAGCGGTTCCACCGATGACTTCAGTTTCAGCTTTATCCCCAGAGAAGCCGGTCCTATGGAGGGAAAGGTGATCTTTACATATGAAGATGCTTCCGGTCAGGAGCAGGTTGTCGAAAAGACGTTCGTATTTGAGGCTATGGAAATGCCGGTGTGGGATGAACCCATGATGGATATGCCCATGGAAGAGCCGAAGCCGGACGTTCCCTGGAAGGTGATCGCGGCCGTGGCTGTGGTTGGTGCAGCGGTGGGATTCGTGATTCGCAAGAAGCACAAGAAAAAGAAGCTTCACGAACAGCTGGAAATGGAAGATGAATAGCGGAGGTCATGTATGAATTTCAGAGATTTGATCGACCTCTGTTTCCGAAATCTTCTCCGCCGCCGTGCACGTACGATCCTGGCCGTCGTCGGGGTCGTCGTCGGGACGTGTGCCATTGTTGTGATGCTGTCCATCGGTTACGGTCTTACAGCCGGATTTGAAGAACAGATTTCCAGCTACGGAAACCTGCATCTGATCCAGGTGTCGTCCAACAGCGGCGCCGCAACAAATGAAGCCGACGATTTGAAGGGAATCATCAACGATAAGACGCTGAAAACCATGGATGAAATTGACGGTGTCGATGCGGTGACGCCCATCGTCAGCGAGTACATGATGATGCAGGTCGGAAAGAAAGTCACTTCGACGGAGTTCGTGGGGATCGACACAGAGGTCCTGGAAAAGTTCAATTACGAAGTCAAAGAAGGGCGGATGATTACGCCCAACGATAAATACGGGGTGCTGTTTGGAAGCAGTATTCCCACCTGGTTCTACAATCCCAATAAAAACGAATGGAGCGATGAACCCCATGACGTGGTGGATGAAAAAGTGATCATCAGTGCGGACTGGGAACTGGGGATGAAAAAGAAGAGTTCCGGTCAGGACAAGATCGAATATCCGGAATTTCGTGGAAAGGGGATCGGCGTTCTGGCCATGGAAAACGACGAATCCGCCTACAGGGTCTACATGAACATCGAAGATGTGGAAGAAATCCAGGCAGCCAATAAAAAGGCGCGCAAGGAAAGTGTGACCACCATGGGGCGCCATGGAAAGACATATAATCAGGCCTGGGTTTATGTGGAGGATATCGACAAGGTCCAGGACGTGATCGAGGTATTGAAGGAAGATATGGGGTATTACACCTACAGCCCGACGGATTTCCTGACGGCGATGCAGGATACCGCCAACATGATCCAGCTGGTTCTGGGCGGAATCGGCGGAATATCTCTGTTTGTTGCGGCCTTGGGGATCACTAACACCATGATCATGTCCATCTATGAACGGACCCGAGAGATCGGTGTCATGAAGGTCATCGGTGCCAACCTGAAAGACATCGGAAAGATGTTCTTGATCGAAGCCGGGCTCATCGGTTTCGGCGGCGGAATCGTGGGGCTTGGGATCAGTTTTCTGATCTCATTCCTGATGAATCACTTCCTGGCCGGGCTCATGGGAGAAATGATGGGAACCATGAGTTCCCAGGTGTCCATCATACCCTGGTACGTGGCAATCGGCGCCCTGGCTTTCGCCACTTTTGTTGGCGTTGCCGCAGGATATCTTCCGGCGAAGCGTGCCATGAATCTGTCGGCTCTGGAAAGCTTACGAAACGAGTAGGCATCTTGCGAAAAACGCAGAAGTCTGATATAATAAGATAAGTTTATGGTCCGCAAGGGGAATACGCTTGCGGACCTTTTTTAAAAGGAGCATGGAATTATATGACGAAACTGACTTTCAAACAGATAACCGAAAAACTGAACAAAATCATTCTGCGTACCTCTACGGTTCTCGAATGGATCATTTCTCTGACCATTTTACTGGCGGTTGGTATTGGCCTGATCGATCTGTTCATTGAATATGAAGTATTCAGTCTGGATTTCAGCACGGTAAAGCTGGATGAAATGCTGCCCAAGTTCCTGAACCTGGTAGTAGGGTTGGAGTTCATCAAGATGATTATGGTCCATTCTCACGGAGCGATTCTGGAAGTCCTGATGTTCGCAACCGCCCGTCAGCTGATTCTGGATCACAGTATGGAAGGACACCTTCTGGGTGTGGTTGCCATTGCCGGATTATTTGCCATCTGGCGTTTCCTGTATGACCAGAACGAGGAACAGGCTCATCTGCAGAGACTTCTGGAAAAGATCCGTACCAAGGAAGAAAAACATGAAAGCCTCAGTGTAGAAGAAAAGGAAACCATCAAGATCATCGAAAAAGCCGGTGTTGTGGGTCAGGATTACTCTCATCATCATCGCTAGAAACGTTTAAAAAACAAGGTTTTTTTGAAAAATCCTGTTGACACGGGCTGTGAAATTTAATATACTAGGAGTGCACTGTGCCGCGGTGCACTTTTTGTGTGTGTAAAAATACACAACGGCGATTGTTCAAAGTCGCAAATGGCGGCTTTTTACGATAAACGCAGGGTGCAGGCTGGAGTGACCGGCCGTGGCCCTCAACGTTATTTTTAGTTGTGTCGAACACGATCTGAGATGATCCTAGTAGACAAGGAGGTTTAAAATGAAATCTTACATCGCAAAGCCTCAGGAAGTGGAAAGAAAGTGGTATATCCTGGACGCTGAAGGTCAGACCCTGGGTAGACTGGCAAGCGAAGCTGCTTCCATCCTGAGAGGAAAGAAGAAGCCGATCTACACTCCGCACGTTGACTGTGGTGACTACGTAATCATCATCAACGCAGAAAAGATCGAAGTTACTGGCAAGAAGAGACAGGAAAAGATCTACAAGAGACATACCGGTTATCCGGGCGGTCTGAAGGAAATCACCTTCGAAAAGTTACTGGAAAAGAAGCCGGAAGAAATCCTGCGTCATGCTGTTAAGGGCATGCTGCCGAAGGGTCCTCTGGGCAGAGATATGGCTAAGAAGCTGAAGGTTTATGCTGGTGCAGAACACAAGCATGAAGCTCAGAAGCCGGAAATCTGGAATTTCTAATAGAGGGAGGAAACTAAAATGGCAAAAATGCAGTATTGCGGAACAGGTAGAAGAAAGTCTTCCGTAGCCAGAGTAAGACTGATCCCCGGTACCGGTAACATCACCGTTAACAAGAAGGATCTGAACGATTACTTCGGTATGGAAATCGTTAAGAGAGAAGTTAGAAGACCCCTGGAAGTAGCAGGCGTTGAAGGTAAGTTCGACGTAGTTGCTACCGTAACCGGCGGCGGCTTCACCGGTCAGGCTGGTGCTCTGAGACACGGTATCTCCAGAGCTCTGTGCGTAGCTGATCCGGAAAACAGACCGGCTCTGAAGAAGGCTGGCTTCCTGACTCGTGACCCGAGAATGAAGGAAAGAAAGAAGTACGGTCTGAAGAAGGCAAGAAGAGCTTCCCAGTTCTCCAAGAGATAGTTTTCGCATCGCGAAATTATTGGGAATGTTCGCTTTCAAACTTCAAATTGCGAATTCAAAAACTCCTGGACATATGTCCGGGAGTTTTTTCGTGTTGAAAATCGGAAGGATTCCGATTATAATAGCATGGGAAATAGGTAGGACCTATTTGGGAGGTAAAAATGAAGTTTGATTATTCCGGAGAGATCCGTTCAAAAATCATTCGCGAGATACAAATTGGTGAATATGCAGGAGAATCCAGACTTCCCCGGGAAACGGTACTGGCGGAACGATTCGGGATCAGTCGGAACCATTTGAGAGAAGTGCTTGCGCAGCTGGAAATGGAAGGGTTTATCACCCGCCGTCATGGAGTGGGAACGGTGATCAACCACCATGTGTGTCGGGTGAAAAACCGGATGGATATCGAAACTGAATTCCTGGATATCATCCGCCAAAGCGGATATGAGCCGGGGATTTCCCATGTTTCATGGACAGAAGAAGAAGCGGGACCTTACGTTTCTGAGAAACTGGGAATCAAAGAAGGAACAAAAATCCTTCGGGTCGTGCGGATCTGTACCGCCGATGGAAAACCGGCCATCTACTGTGAGGACGTATTGGAAACGAGGCTGATCCAAAAGGAATTTACACGAAAGGATCTGGAACCACCGATTTTCTATTTCCTGAAGAATATCTGCGATATCGAGGCCTATATGGACTTAACACAGCTCCACGCGGTTTTATCGGATGAAACCGTTTCGAATGCTTTGGAGATCCCAGTGGGGATACCGCTTCTGAACATGGAGGAAGTGGATTACGATATTGAGGGAAACCGAATTTTCTACGCAAAACAGTTCTTCGTGGACACGATTTTCGAACAAACCGTCATGAGAAAGAAATTATAATACGGATTTTGAAGAAAGAACCGAACAATGAGGCTTTGGTTCTTTTTCTATTGTCTTGAAAGTTGAAATTTCATCCTATATAATATAGGGATAATATGAAGAAGGTCGACCTTCGTCGGGTTGTGTCGACAATTGCAATAGAAAGGACAGCTTATGGACACCAATCAGAGTCAAGTAAACCATATTTATCAGCTGGAGGGACGAGTTCCGCTTTTCAAAGCGCTTCCCTTCGGTTTACAGCATATCCTGGCCATGTTCGTGGCGAATCTGACACCCATCACGATCATTGCGGCAGCGGGAGGTCTTGCACAGGAAGAGATTGCTATGCTGCTTCAAAATGCCATGATGGTAGCGGGGATCGCTACGCTGATCCAGTTGTATCCGATTTGGAAGATCGGATCGGGACTCCCCATCGTTATGGGGGTCAGCTTCACCTTCGTGGCCGCGCTCAGCGCGGTTGCTGGGCAGTACGGCTATTCGGCGGTGATCGGAGCGGTCATTGTCGGGGGGATCTTCGAAGGAACGCTGGGGCTCATGGCGAAATACTGGAGAAAGCTCATCGCGCCGGTGGTTGCTGCATCGGTGGTAATCTCCATCGGTTTTTCCCTGCTGAGCGTTGGGGCCAGATCCTTCGGCGGCGGTTATACGGAAGACTTCGGTTCTGCAGAGAATTTACTTCTGGGAACCATTACACTTCTGACCTGCCTCCTGTGGAACTGCAAAGCGAAAGGGTATCTGAAGCAGTTGTCCGTTTTGGCCGGCTTGATCGTCGGATATATTGTAGCTATTTTTATGGGAAAGGTAGATCTCAGCGTGATCCTTTCCGGAGGGGTGATCGCTCTTCCGAAGCTGCTTCCCTATGCACCGGAATTCCATGTCGGAGCAATCATCTCCGTGGCGATCATTTTCCTGGTTTCCGCAGCGGAAACCATCGGCGACACGACAGCGCTGGTGGCTACGGGCCTGAACCGTGAAATCACCGATCGTGAAATTTCCGGATCCTTAGGGTGCGACGGCTATGCATCGGCGATTTCTGCGCTGTTTGGCTGTCCGCCGGTGACTTCCTTCTCTCAGAATGTAGGGCTGGTTGCCATGACAAAAGTTGTGAACCGCTTTACCATTATGACGGGTGCAGGTTGTATGATTTTGGCAGGACTTCTTCCTCCGGTGGGGAATTTCTTCGCATCGCTTCCGGAATCCGTTCTGGGCGGCTGTACCATCATGATGTTCGGTACGATCATGACCAGCGGGATGCAGATGCTGGCGAAGGCTGATTTTACCCAGCGCAATGTGACCATTGCAGCGCTGTCTTTGGCCATCGGGATCGGCTTTACCACGGCCAGTGAAATCGACCTGTGGCACATTTTCCCGGAAATGATCCAGACGGTATTCGGAGCTAACGTAGTAGCTGTTGTATTTGTGGTATCGATTATATTAAATCTGCTTCTTCCTCAGAATCTGGAAGTGGCACCGGTTGAAAAATAAGGAGAAACAGAAATGAACTTTTTAGAAGAAAGAATCATGAAGGACGGGATCGTAAAAGAAGGGAATGTTCTGAAGGTGGATAGTTTCATCAATCACCAGATGGATATCGAGCTGTTCCGGGAAATGGGACAGGAATGGAAGCGTCGCTTTGAAGGAAAGAACATCAATAAGATCCTGACCATCGAGGCATCCGGAATCGGGATTGCCTGCGTGGCTGCTCAGAGCTTTGGCGTACCGGTGGTGTTTGCCAAGAAGTCGAAGAGCATCAACTTGGACGGGGAAATGTTCGTGGCTGAAGTGGTGTCTTTCACTCATAAAAATGTAAATAAGGTCATCGTATCCAAGAAGTTCCTGAACAAGGATGACCATGTCCTGATCATCGATGACTTCCTGGCAAATGGTTGTGCACTTCAGGGTCTAATCCAGATCGTACAGAGTGCGGGAGCCACCGTGGAAGGAATCGGGATCGCCATTGAAAAGGGTTTCCAGCCCGGCGGTCATATGATCCGAAATCTGGGCTTCCAGCTGGAATCTCTGGCCATTGTGGAAGGAATGGATCACGAAACCGGTGAAATCCGTTTTCGCGAACAGTAGTGAAAGGTGAGACGGGTCTTATGAAAACACAAGACAGAGAAGCGATTTATGATGTAAAAGAGCTGGGAGCCGTTCAGACAGTTGTTCTGGGGTTCCAGCATATGTTCGCTATGTTCGGAGCGACCGTTCTGGTACCGCTTTTGACAGGGATGAACGTTTCGACAACGCTGCTGTTTGCCGGATTGGGGACGTTGCTGTTCCATTGGATCACCAAGGGGAAAGTTCCGGCCTTTTTAGGATCGTCCTTTGCATTTCTGGGCGGTTACGCAGCGGTGGCGCCGAAGCTGGTCGATGGAAGCAGTAATGTGGAAATGCTTCCTTATGCATGTTTCGGTGTGGCCTGTGCAGGGCTGTTATACCTGGTGATGGCTGCGATGATCAAGATGTTCTCCGTGAACAAAATCATGCGGTTCTTCCCGCCCATCGTCACAGGGCCGATCATCATTGCCATCGGGCTGACGTTATCCAAATCCGCAGTGGACAACTGTTCCACCAATTGGTTTCTGGCATTGGTCGCCATCGTGACCGTGGTGGCTTGTAATATTTTCGGGAAAGGAATGATCAAGATCCTGCCGATCCTCATTGGCGTTGTGGTATCCTACGGTGTGGCAATCGCCATGGGCGAAGTGGATTTCACCGGTGTGGCTGATGCGAAGCTTCTGGGGCTTCCCATCGTAAAGGAAATGACGGTATTTTCTTTATTCAGCGAAGGGTTTGATCCGGCGCTGCTTTTGACTTCGGTTATTACAATCATGCCCATTGCCTTTGCAACGATCGTGGAACATATCGGGGATATTTCCGCAATTTCTTCCACCACCGGAAGGAACTATATTGAAGAACCGGGCCTCCACAGAACTATGATCGGTGACGGTCTGGCGACCATTGTGGCGTCGCTCTTCGGTGCACCGGCCAATACCACCTACGGAGAAAATACCGGCGTTTTGAATCTGTCCAAGGTCTACGATCCCTTCGTGGTTCGTCTGGCTGCTATTTTCGCCATCATCTTCTCCTTCTTCCCGAAGTTTGCGGCAGTGATTCAGGCGATGCCGGCGGCTACGGTCGGAGGAATCTCTCTGATCCTCTATGGGATGATTTCTGCAGTAGGTGTATGTAATCTGGTGGAAAATAAAGTGGACTTCACACAGTCCAGAAACGTGATCATCGCAGCGCTGATCCTGGTACTGTCCATCGGTATCAATTACAGCACCGCAGGAGCTATCGCCTTCTCCATCGGAAGCATCAATATCAGCTTCTCCGGGCTGGCCGTAGGAGCTTTGACCGGAATCATCCTGAACGCCGTGTTTCCGGAATCCAAATAAATGAAAATCAGAAATAAAAAACTGCTGTTTGCGGAAGATATCGCAAACAGCAGTTTTGCTTTTCAAAGTTTATAACGTTCCGAAGATACGGTCTCCGGCATCGCCCAGACCGGGACAGATATACGCCTTGTCGTTCAGCTCGCGGTCCAGAGTACCGACGATGATCTTTACATCGGGATGCGCCTTAGCCAGAACTTCCAGACCCACCGGAGCAGCGATGATGCAGACGAAGGTGATATCCTTACCGCCGCGCTGCTTGATGAAGTCGATGGCAGCAGCGCCGGAGCCACCGGTTGCCAGCATGGGGTCTACGACGAAAATCTTGCGCTGACCCAGATCTTTCGGCATCTTGCAGTAGTATTCCTCCGGCTCGAAGGTTTCTTCGTTTCTTGCCAGGCCGATGTGGCCGACCTTAGCGGTGGGTAACAGACGAAGGAAGCCGTCCACCATACCGAGACCTGCGCGCAGGATCGGAACGAGAGCGGGAGTTTCACCATCCAGCGTGGGACACATAGCCGTTTCGATGGGAGTTTCCACTTCCACGTCTTTCAGCGGAAGATCCCGCAGGGCTTCGTAACCCAGCAGCATGGAAATTTCGCTGACAACGGAACGAAATTCGTTGGTTCCGGTGTTTTTGTCTCTTAAAATGGTGATCTTGTGCTTGACCAGGGGATGGTCGCAGATCAGAACGTTTTCGAAATTGTTATACATAACGGAATCTCCTTTTCATGAGTACGTTTTCTTTTATTGTACCTTCCAGGGTATGGTTTTTCAAGGTAAAGTCGACAAATAAAAACAGAGTGTGGTAAAATAAAAGGAATCAAACGAAAGGAGACTGTGTCTTATGTCAAATTATCCTGTAACTCCCCATATCAACGTATTGGACGAGATCGGATTTGGAAAAACGGTGTTGATGCCGGGAGATCCCCTGCGGTCAAAATTCATCGCGGAGAATTTTCTGGAAAACCCTGTTCTGGTGAACAACGTTCGCGGTGTGCAGGGATACACCGGTTATTATAAAGGTGTTAAGGTGTCTGTGATGGCCAGCGGCATGGGGATGCCCTCCATGGGACTGTACTCCCACGAGTTGTTCAATGTCTTCGGTGTGGAGAATATCATCCGCGTCGGATCTGCGGGTTCGATCCAGGATCACATCAATTTATTTGATATCGTCATTGCTCAGGCATCCTGTACCGATTCCAACTGGGCGAAGCAGTTCCATCTTCCCGGGACCTTCGCGCCCATCGGTTCCTGGGAACTGATCTCGGAAGCGGTGAAGGCCTGTGAAGCCAATGGAGCCACCTACCACGTGGGGAATGTCAATTCCTCTGATGTATTTTACGGCGATCATGAAGGCGTTCCGGAAGGTCTGGATGAAGTTTATGGATTAAAGAAAATGGGCGTTATGGCTCTGGAAATGGAAAGTGCGGCGCTGTATATGAACGCTGCCCGTTACGGAAAGCGCGCGCTTTGCATCTGTACCATTTCCGACCATCTGCTGAAGCATCAGCTGATCAGCGCGGAAGAACGGCAGACGGCCTTTACCCAGATGATGAAGGTGGCGCTGGATGTGGCGGTTGCCATGGATGGGAAATAGGCGGAGGATTTTATGAAAAAAACGATGTACACCCTGGTGTCCGTGGTAATCGGTGCATTTTTATATGCAGCTACACTGACGGTGTTTCTGATTCCGGCGGGGCTTTTGACCGGGGGCGGCGGCGGTCTGGCGCTGACCATCAATCATTATACGAATATCCCGGTATCCATGGCTTCGCTGATCCTGAATGTGGTGATGCTGATCGTAGGCTTCGTTATTCTGGGAAAGGAATTCGCGGCGACCACGCTGGCCAGCACGTTCCTGTTCCCGGCCATGCTGGAAGTCTGCGGACGTCTTTTTGAAGGTGTGATGCTGACCGACGATCTGGTGTTGTGTACCCTGTTCTCCGGCCTGGGAATTGGGATCTCCATGGGGATCGTGATCCGTACAGGGGCTTCCACCGGCGGGATGGACATTCCTCCGTTGGTATTGCGGAAGCTGTTCCGGATCCCTATGGCGCTGAGCATGTATTTCTTCGATGTGTGTATTTTGCTGTCCCAGGCAACCTTCCGTCCGGCGGAAAACATCCTCTACGGGATCGTCCTGGTGCTGATTTATACCATCGTTTTGGACAAGGTTCTGGTCATGGGTTCCTCCCGACTGGAAATCAAGGTCATCAGCGAACACGCCGATGCGATCCGCGATGCCATTATCCAGCAGATGGACCGAGGCGTGACCATGCTGTACGGAGAAGGCGGCTATATGCAGGATAAAAAGGAAATCGTCATGAGTATCATCTCCAACAGAGAGTTGAACCGCCTGGAAAAGCTGGTTCACTCCGTGGACCCGGAAAGCTTCCTGATCATCAGCAGTGTGAAGGAAGTCAGCGGCCGCGGATTCTCCATGGGGAAAAAGTATCAATAAATGGAGGGTGTTGTGTATGATTCGGAATTATGAGGAACTGCGCCGGAAAGCCATGCATGGTACGGCCGGTGGAAATGAGTATATGGTCTCCGTGGCAAACGCCGCAGACCGTGAGGTGATCGAAACCATCAAAGAACTGCGGCGGCTGGGAATCGCCGATGCGATCTTGACCGGAAACCGTGCGGTGATCGAGGAGATGTGCAGAGAGATCGGGTTGGAACCCATCCCGGAGATCGTGGAAGCGGATGGAGAAGCCGATGCTGCAGAAAAAGCGGTACGCCTGGTGAGAGATGGCCGCGCCCATGTGTTGATGAAGGGGTTGGTCAATACCAGTACGTTTTTAAGAGCGGTTTTGAATCCGGACTGGGGTGTTCGCGGAGAGGGATTGCTCTGTCACTTGGGATGCTTTGAGATCCCTTCCTGGCATAAGCTGCAGTTTCATACCGATGCCGGGATGATTCCTGCGCCCACGGTGGAGCAAAAAAAACAGATGATCCGCCAGTCGGTGGAAGTGTTGAATAAACTGGGGATCGATGAGCCGAAGGTTGCCGCATTGTGTGCCAACGAGATCGTCAATCCGAAGATGCCGGCCACCATCGAAGCGGCTCAGCTGCAGAAGTGGAACGAAGAGGGCGAGATCACGGGCTGCATTGTGGAAGGTCCCATCGCCTTGGATGTGGCCTTGTCGAAGAGAGCAGCGGATCACAAAAAGATCGAAAGTCGAATCGCCGGTGAGACCGACCTGTTTGTGATGCCGGATATCGAGGCCGGAAATTTAGTGGGAAAAACGCTGATGTTCTTGGCTGGAGCAAAAATGGCTGGGATCATCCTGGGAGCAAAATGCCCCATCGTATTAGTATCCCGTTCGGATAACGCAGAAGCGAAAATCAATTCCCTGGCCTTTGCCCTGGCCAGTTTGTAGAAAGGAACGACCATGAGTTACGATAAAACCTATCGGATTTTGGTGATCAATCCAGGCTCCACCTCCACAAAGGTGGCTGTCTATGAGAATGAAGTGGAACTTTTCAGTGAAAATGCGGTCCATTCCCAGGAGGCGCTTCGGGAATACGGAAACAATATCATTTTGCAGATGCCTTTGCGCACCAAGGTCATCCGCGCGATTCTGAAGGACAACGACATCGATTTGAACAGCCTGGATGCGGTGGTGGGTCGCGGAGGAATGATCCCGGGGCTGAAGACCGGGGGGTATTATGCGGACGAGGCGCTATGTCAGGTGATAAAGGAAGGGGCTTTGATTCCCCATGCCTCCAATTTGGGAGCGTTGATCGCCAGAGAAATCGCTGAACCGCTGGGGATCCCGGCACTGATCTACGATGCGGTTTCGGCGGCAGATCTTCCGGAACTGGCCCAGATCACCGGGATCGATCACATCAGAAGACAAAGCTACTGCCATGTATTGAACAGCCGCGCCATGGCTCACGAATATGCAAAGCAAAAGGGAGTGGAGTATAAAGACCTTCGCCTTTTGATTGCACATCTGGGCGGCGGGATCTCCGTCAGTGCCCATGTGGGCGGTAAAATCGTCGATGTGGTCACCGACGATGGCGGCCCCTTCTCTCCGGAGCGGAGCGGAAGCGTTCCGCTGACCTATATCGTGGACATGTGTTTCAGCGGAGAATATACCCACGATGAAGTTATGCGGACGCTGCGTGGCCGCGGCGGGCTGGTTGCCCTTCTGGGGACCAGCGATTGCCGCGAGATCGAACGACGGATCCAGGACGGCGATGAATATGCGGCACAGATCTACGAAGCGCAGGCTTATCAGATCGCTAAGGGGATCGGAGAATTGATTCCTGCGCTGGAAGGAAGAATCGACGCGATTATTCTAACTGGCGGACTGGCCTGGTCGAAAAAGCTTCCGAAGATGGTGAAGAAGTATGTGGAAGCCATCGCTCCGGTGGTGGTGCTTCCCGGAGAAAAGGAAATGGAAGCCCTGGCTCTTGGTGCGCTGCGCATCCTGCACGGAGAGGAAGAAGCGCGCCGCTATGTGGATCCCAATCATATGGCTATGCACAGAGCACGCTAAGATAATTAGCATATTCTTAACAAAAAGAGAACGGATGTTACCATATCATATGTAGAATACTAGAGACACCGGGCGGTATCCGATGGATGCAACTTGGTGTCTTTTGTTTTGCAGTCGTTGAAATTTAAACGTTTTTCAATATAAGCAACAGTGAAAGCGGAATAAAAGAAGGGAAAGAAAAAATGTTAAGGGATTGTAAAGAAAATGCTTTACATTAACAAAAAATTAACATATAATGGTGAGGCTAATATAATTTATCGAAGTTCGGCGCAATTTGGTTTATAGGCTTTCAAAACTCGGTATCATCTACAAGAGCGTCGGACGAGAAAGGAAAGGTATCATTATGGAAAAGCAGAAAAAAG
>JAFUQN010000015.1 GCA_017472365.1 Bacillota bacterium | reverse complement strand
GGGAACGGACGTGCTGCGTACAGTTGTCACCAACATCCGGAAAGAAATCATCCGCCTGGGAGGAGACGTTTTATTCGAAACAAAACTGACCGGCGTGGAACTGGATGATACCGGGGCCGTGACTGCAGTTACGGCTCAGACCGGTACAGATGTATTGCATATTGAGACGGAAACCGTGGTACTGGCTCTTGGTCACAGTGCCCGTGATACGTTTATGGCTCTTCATGAGGCAGGGATCTTCATGGAACAGAAGCCGTTTTCCATCGGTGTTCGTATCGAGCATCCCCAGACGATGATCGATTTGTCGCAGTACGGTGCCCCGGCAAAGGAACTGGGGTTAGGAGCGGCGGAATATAAGCTGAATTGGAAATGCGAAAATGGCCGTGGAGTCTATACCTTCTGTATGTGTCCCGGGGGCCGCGTGATTGCGTCGGCTTCCGCTCCGGAAACCGTTGTAACAAACGGGATGAGTTACCGCAGCCGTGATCTTGAAAACGCCAACAGCGGGTTACTGGTGGATGTTCGTACAGAGGATTTTGGATCGGATCATCCTTTGGCGGGAATGAAATTCCAGGAACGTTGGGAACGTCAGGCGTATATTGCCGGGGGGCGGACCGGCCTCGCTCCGGCCCAGCGCGTGGGAGATTTTCTGAACAATCGACCGACCGATCCGGCAGTGGGTGAAGCCAACAGTGTAAAACCCTCGTTCCAACCGGGCGTTACCTGGACAGCTATGGAGGAATGTCTTCCGGAATTCGCCTGTTCCAGTTTGAGAGAAGCACTGCCGCATTTGGGCCGTAAGCTCAGAGGATTTGACAGCCCTGACGCTGTTCTGACAGGAATCGAGACCAGAAGCTCGTCTCCGGTTCGTATCACCAGAGATGAAGCGTATCAGGCTCAGACGGTAAAGTGTGATGAAAAGCGGACTGCCTGTGGAATCTTTCCGGCAGGGGAAGGCGCAGGATATGCAGGGGGAATCACTTCCGCTGCGGTGGACGGAATCCGTATCGCAGAGCAGATTGCGATGAACTGGAGACCGGTGAAATGATGATATTATGAAAAAAGCCGCAGGCGTTGTTGCCGGCGGCTTTTTTAGAATAGGCGTATTACTTTTTTAATGTTCCTAAGATTCCGCGGATCAGAGATTTTCCGATTTCACGTCCAACGGTGTTGGCGGCGCTGTTCAGTGTCTTTTCAAATGCGGTCTTAGTGGTCGACTTTTTCTTTGTGGAAGTTCGGGAAGAGCTCTTTTTCTTAGAGGCTGCGGCCTTTTCTTTTTCTTTTTTGGCGCGTTCCTTTTCTTTTTCTTCCGCCTCTTTGGCCTTAGCTTCTTCTTCCGCTTCTTTTTTCTGCTCTTCTGTCAGAACTTCGTAAGCAGAGCGGCGGTCCTCAGTGACGGTATACTTGTCCTTCAGAGGACTGGAGTTGATGCAGGCCTGTACATCGGAACTATCAGCAGCGTTCATGGAACTTCTGGGAGGTAAGATGTTGGCGCGGTCCACGATGGAGGGTACGCCCTTTTCGTCCAGAACAGAAACGAGCGCTTCGCCGACACCCAACGCCTGGAGAGCTTCTTCGCTGTCGAACGCGGGATTTTCGCGGAAAGAGCGGGCAGCGGCGCGCAGCGCCTTTTGATCGTTCGGTGTGTAAGCGCGCAGCGCATGCTGGACGCGGTTGCCGATCTGTCCAAGAACGCTGTCGGGAAGGTCAGAGGGGTTCTGGGTAATGAACCAGACGCTGACACCTTTGGATCGAATTAGACGAACGACCTGTTCCACCTGATCCACCAGGGCTTTGGGGGCATCTTTGAACAAGAGATGGGCTTCGTCGAAGAAGAAGGCCATTTTGGGCTTATCCAGGTCGCCGGCTTCCGGAAGAAGTTCATACAGCTCGGATAACATCCACAGAAGGAAGGTTGCATATAATAAGGGGTGTTGGAACAGTTCCTGACATTCTAAAATGTTCATGACTCCGCGGTCATCTTCTGCCCAGTCAAACCAGTCTGCGATGTCCAGAGCCGGTTCGCCGAAGAAAATATCTCCGCCTTCGTCCTCCAGCGTCAAAAGGGAGCGCTGGATGGCACCGATGGACTGGGAAGAAATGTTGCCATAGGTCAATTTGTATTCTTTTGCGTTGTCACCTACATACTGGATCATACTGCGCAGATCCTTCAGATCCAAAAGCAAAAGCCCCTTGTCGTCGGCAATGCGGAACACAATGCGCAGGATACCGCTCTGGGTATCGTTCAGATTTAACAGTCGGCTCAGAAGATCCGGACCCATATCGGAGATGGTGGTTCGGACGGGGTGTCCCTGTTTTCCGTACACATCAAAAAAGCGGACGGGATAGGACGCATACGTGTAATCCGTCAGCCCCATGTTGTCGATGCTGCGGCGGATGTGTTTTGTTTCTTTTCCCATCTGGCACATCCCGGTCAGATCTCCCTTGATGTCTGCCAGGAATACGGGAACTCCCATATCGCTGAAGGATTCGGCCAGAAGTTTTAATGTGACGGTTTTACCGGTACCGGTGGCTCCGGCAATCAACCCGTGGCGGTTAGCCATTCCCGGTTCTAAATAAATGGGGGCGCTGCCTGTTGCCAGCCAGACTTTATGCTGATCTTTCAAATACATACGGTGACCTCCTGTAATATTCTGCCTTTATTGTAGCACATCAGTTTCTGTTTTGAAATGTTTAATCCTTCGGGTCTAACAAATTTGAGAGAATTGATTTTCGTAAAATTTATTGAACTTTGTTAAAAATGTTGGTAAGATAAATTACGTGTGTAAAAAAGGGGGAAACCATGTCAGAACCACAGGAAAAAGAGAAATATTTCGGAAGTGTCCGCTTCTTTAAAAATATGATCCTGCTTGTTGTCATCATTGCTATCGCTGTTCCGTCCACGCTGGCGTTTTATTATACCGGCCGCGTGAGGGAAGCGCAGGAAAGAGCAAACGACCTGGCGGTAAAGGTGGATGCGCTTCATGCGCAGATTTCAGAACTGGAGCAGAAACAGCTGCAGGTGGAATGTACGGAATATCAGGAGCTGTATCCGGACTTTTATGTTACGGCGCCGGAAACACAGTCTGTTGCTGCGAAAACAGTATATCTGACCTTTGATGACGGCCCGTCGGACCGGACACCGGAAGTACTGAAAATCCTGCGGGAACAGGAAGTCAAAGCCACGTTTTTCGTGGTCGGTCAGACGGACGCGGTATCGAAACAGCGCATGAAGGATATCGTTGCAGAGGGACATACCATTGCAATGCATGCGTATCAGCATAATTATAAAAAAATCTATAAGTCGGTGGAAGCGTATTTGGACGATGCTTACAAGTTGTTCTGTTTGATCCGTGAAACCACGGGAGAAACACCGACGATTTTCCGGATGCCCGGGGGCAGTATCAACGCATATAATTATGACATTTATCAGGAAATTATCGCAGAAATGCTGCGTCGCGGATTCATTCCCTATGACTGGAATGTGTCCAGCGGCGATGCCAGTGGAACAAAAATGTCTGCGTCCGATATCACCAACAATATTGTCAGTGGTACGCTGAAGACGAACCGTGCAATCGTCCTGATGCACGATGCACAGGCGAAATACGCCACAGTTCAGGGGTTGGAAGCGGCGATCGTACAGTTGAAAGAAGCTGGCTATGTCTTCGACCGACTGACGGCTCAGGAGACTCCGGTCTTGTTCGGATATAAAGAATAATAAAGGTAACAACTTCGGAAACCTGTCTTTTGACGGGTTTCTTTTTGTTTTCCAAAAAAGTTTTCAGAATATTTTTATTACAAGAATGTAACACGTATTGACAGGGACTGTATTACTGATATAATACAGTTAATCAAACTGTATTAGTCGAATGATACAGTTTTGCGAAAGCGGGAGCGCGGACCAGGCGCAGAGGTGACGTTATGATAACCTTTGAAAAGTTCATAATGGATGACAGCGGTCCCATCTACGCTCAGATTGTCAGGTATGTGAAGCGTGGAATCGTGGCGGGGAACATCGTCGACGGAGATGAAATGCCGTCGAGACGAGTGTTATCCTCACTTCTGGGAGTGAATCCCAACACGATTCAAAAAGCATACCGGATCCTGGAGGAAGAGGGGATCATCCAGTCGCACGCGGGAGCTAAGAGCTATGTGGTTCTGGCCCCGGAACAGGTGACGAGAATTCGGTCGGAGCTGATCGAATCCGATGTGGGCGCCATCATTGGTGCCATGAAACAATCAGGTGTGTCGAAGGAAGAAGCATTGAAATTGATCGAACGTCTTTGGGAGGATGGTTCGGAAGTGGAGCTTCAGAAATAGAAAGGGGTTTTCTATATGAAAAAGTATTTGTCGATCATGATGCTGGCGGCACGGGGGTCGCTGTATAAAGCGTTGGGAGCCATGCTCTTGATGGGTCTGGCGCAAGTGGGTGTCTATTATGCGGCGCTGCGTTCGGCCTTGACAGATCGCGAAGCGGAACTTCAGGAACAGTTATTACATCCGGAGTATGGAACCTGGGATATTCCCTATCCGACGCTGGAGACCATCCTGGAGGAAGGCCTTCTGAGCGGCTGGATCACCATTGCCACGATCTGGATCGTCGGATTTGTGTTGGTGGCCTATCTTTTGGCAACCGCCGGAAATCCGCTGAAGGGAGGAAACAGTTCCACACGGCTGACCATTCAGAGAATGCCGATGAAGGAGTGGAAAATCAGTTTATGCTATGCGGTGTATAACTTCGCTGTGATGATCATCTTCTGGGCGTTCAGTATTCTGGTGGCGCTGTTGATCTGTAAACTGTATTACGATCAGGCCGATCCCAATAGCTACGGTTCGCAGAGCGTATTCCTGATGTTCTATCGCAATGATTTGTTCCACGGCTTATTACCGCTGGCAGAAACGCTGAAGTACATCCGAAATATCGTGCTGTTCGCAGCCACAGGTGTGATGGCATCATCCTTCGACTTCTGGAACCGCCGCGGAAAGCGGAATTTCTGGACGATTATCGTCTTCCTGGTCATTGCTGCGGCGATTCCCAAGGGACTGGGAACTGGTGGATCGGATGCTATGTGGACCGTAGCCTTTGCACGTCTTGCAGTAGAAGAAATTTACCGCATGGCTGGCCAGCTGGAAGACGGAGACCAGGCGTAGAAGGGGTGAGTCGATATGACGGAACGAAAAGAAGAAATGATCCGTTGGATGGATCGAAATACGCCTCCCGGTTATCCCTGGCGCAGTACACTGGTGGCTACAGTCTGGGGCGGTGTCTTCGCCTTCCTGTGGAGTCTGACGTTTTTTACAAAGTATCACAACTTATACTATAACGTTTTATTTGAATGGCTGCCCGGAGCCAGTGGACGGCGCGTATTCAACGAAAACGCCGTGATGCCGGAGTTCGTTGAGATCGCGGACGGAAAGCTGACCGGCTTTGTGATCCTGACGGTGGCCATGATCGGATTGGTGATTTTACATTACACCTATCATTATCAGGGAAGTAAAAGCATCTATCTCATGAAGCGGCTTCCGAAAAAAACCGAGCTCTGGCGAAGATGTCTCACCCTACCGGTGATTCTGGCGCTGGGGAGCGCAGCGGTTGCCGCGGGACTGCGCGTACTATTCTACGTGTTTTATATGACGATGACACCGGAGTCGGCAATCCCGCCCGGACAATGGATATGGTAAGGGGGTAGGTCTTATGTTGGAAATCAAAGATGTAACGAAATTATACAGTGGGCGAAGGGGAATTGCCTCTGTGGACTTGGCCGTGGGGCCGGGAGAAATCGTGGGGCTGTTTGGGGAAAACGGCGCCGGAAAAACGACATTGTTGAAATGTATCTTGGGGTATTTTAAATATCATGGGGAAATCACGCTGGACGGAGCGCCGATCAATACGAAGAACATCGATCGACTGGCCTTCGCCACTTGCGAACATTCTTTCTTCCCCAATATGAGTCCGGCGGATCACAAGGTGTTCTATCAGATGAACTTTCCGAAGTTCAATGAACGGAGATTTGAGGGGCTGATGGAGTTCTTCGAGCTTCCGAAAAACCGGGCGCTGAAGCAATTTTCCGTGGGGCAGCAGAACCAGTTCGAAGTGATTCTGGCGCTGTCTCAGGGGGCGGATTACATCCTGATGGACGAACCCTTTGCCGGAAACGATGTGTTCAACCGGGAGGATTTTTACAAGGTGCTTTTGGGGATCTTAGAACCCAATGAAACCATCATCCTTTCCACGCATCTTCTGGAAGAGGTGGAAAGCTTCATCGGTCGGGCGGTGCTCCTGCGCAAGGGGAAAATCGTGGGAGATGTGACCACCGACGAGTTGGAAGAATCGGGCCGAAGCCTGATGGACTTCGTGAAACAGACCTATCACTACGAAACCGACCGCGTCATCAAGGCATTGTCGAAGATGACCGACGAGGAATAAAGGAAAGGAGGAGCTCATGCGCAGGGATTTTGCAATAATGTTGGCGCTGCTGATTGCAGCAGTTGGGGTAGTGCCGTGGGCTCACGGGACGGTGAATGAGGCGAAGGATCAAGTGGAAATCCGCGAAACGATTCTGTATGGGGATTCTTTCTGGGCAGAAGGGTTGGAAGTAGGGTTTAATTCCAAATTGAAAGATCAGATTTTCTGGGATACCACTTTCTGGCCGGGAACAGATCGGGTGGAGGAAACGGAGTATCGATATTACCTTGAGGGAAGTGTTACCAGTGACACGGATGCATGGAAGCATGACGTTACCGTACGCTTGGTACCTCCCGGCGATTTATTCAATATCGCGGACACCAACTTCAAGGAATTAAAGGATTTGGTGGGGACGAATGCAGAGGATGGGAATTACTACTATGAATACTTGTATCGCCCTGTGGTGGATGTGATCTCCCGGGCAAACGACACGGGGATATGGGAAGAAACGGTGAAGCTAAATCGATATTATGAATTCTATCCATTGACGTTCCAATTTCACGCTCCGGATCGAAACATCCGTATGGAAGGATCTTTGAATGATGCGTTGGAAGAAATCTTACGGATTCCGGTTCCGGAGGAACATCAGGTAACGGTAACCATCGAGAATAACTGGCGCGGTGGGATGGTAACCCATGCAGAAGTTGCTCGACCAGATGATCGTCCGGTTTCCATTTATGAATTGAAGTATTCCCACGTACTGACAGAAGACGCATTGTATCTTTTGATCCACAATCAGATCAATGGCGAGAAGCCGCTGGATTTCAGTCAGTTTAAAGAAGGATACGGAATCTATAGGGTGCTGCTTCAGAATGATGGCGCGACTAAAGTCATGGATATCGAGGATATGAGTAATTGTTTTACCATAGACGAAGGAAACGTCATGACCTGTGATTTGAAACTGAATCAGGAACAGGATGAATTGATTTTACTGACAGTGGAGAACGATGAACTGTGGATGACGTTCATCGATCTGGAGACCATGGAAGTGAGTCAGAAAGTGAAGCTGACGGATTCTCCAATCATAACCTACCTTGATTGGACCACGGATCGGAAGATCACTGCGGTGGAAACCGTAAGGAATACCTTTGTATATGAAACCTTCATCGTTGTTCATACTACCGGGAACAGAATGATTCTCGTAACGAAAACAGATGCACTGCCCGGCGATGACGTATGGAAACCGGAATGGATTGTTTCTGCGGATGCGTTGTCGACTGGTTCGCTTTCGCTGAAAATTGACGACAGCACGAAGTTTGATTGGGATGGGAACCGATTGGCTCTCGCCATAGAAACAGGAATCGGGGAACTAGAACGATCTATGAAATTATCCGTATTCACGGAAGAGGGAATGCAGTTCCTGGCTGATTATGGAACTGAAGAAGAACAAATTTTGCATTATGTCGTTGGAGACAGAGACTATTATACAAGGCGTTCACATTCTTATAGAGCCGATTTGGCAATGCAGGAAGCTGTACCGGTGACCATTCATTGGGAGTAAAAAGTAAGGGGAGAAGAAATAGGTATGCGTAAGAGATTAATCGTATGGACCATATTGATTGCCCTGGCTTTGGGTGGGATCCCCTGGATCCACGGGGCTATGGACGAGAAAAAAGACGACGTGGTAATTTATGAAGAAGTCCTTTCGGGCAACCCCGCTGCGGCCTCCGGCCTGGCGGTGAAGACGCTGACTCACATGGATCAGTACCTCTTCTGGGAGACCAGCTTCCGACCGGGAAGCGAAGCGGATGCCGAAACGGTGTTTACCTTCGAACCGGGTCGCCGACCCTATATGTTCGGTGCGGAGTCGCAGCTGAGAGTAACTTTCGCCGGTGGAAACTTTGGTTACGGCGGCAGCTTCTCCATGGAAGAGATGATCAGTGAGACGATCACGGCGGAACGGACGTCCTTCGCCTCCCATGCGGAGGGACAGATCTGGAAGCCGGTGGTGGAAGTGGCGAAGCGAGCTCCGGTGGGAGAAGAATATACGGAAGTGGTGAAGCTGAAGGATTACTACGAGTTTTACCCCATGGCGATGGATGTGTATGTGGATGATTCGGGGATGGAACATCCGATTTGGATGCAGGAGTTCAATACGGAGGATGAACGAATCCTCAGTGAATATTTCGCAGTGGCCATTCCGGAGGATATCGAACTGCAGATCATCATCGTAAAGGATGAGTATGGGAATGTAATCGAGATCGACAGCAGTTACACGGAAGATACGGTTCGAAACCATCAATATCTGTACGGGGATAGTTTCTCCGCGGGGAAGGCCGTCACGGAAGATGGTGGATATTTCATACTGTCCCGGATGAAGGACGATCCGGACAGCTCCTATGAGGTCGTATTGGATTCGCCCAGGTTAGAGGACGACTATGGGATCTATTATGTCCCCTTCGCAGAATATGTGGAAAACGGTGTGATCGTTGAAGGGTATAATCCGCAGCGAAAGTCGGATGTCAGTCAGCTTTGTAATGTTTTTCCGATGGCTGACGGAGTCAATGCGTTGGAACTGTATTACGATAAAGAAGAAGATCAACTGATCCTTCTGACGGAAGAAACAGGTCATTTGTGGGCTACGGTCATCGATCAGAAGACCATGAAAGAAGTGCAGAAGCTGGATTTAGGGGAGTTCAGTGAAACGGAATACATCGGAGATGTCATTGTACGGGACGATCTGTTTGTGGTGGGAATCCAGGATCAGTTTGATGAAACGGCGGTGGTTCAGCCGAAGCGGATGGTTCTGATGGTGAAGGAAAGTGGTCAGTGGAAGTTGAAAATCCGTTCCTCCATGAACTGGGAGGGTCAGGAAGAAGACTATCCCTGGTTCAACATGAATGAGTTGACCCGCCTGGCCTGGGACGGAGAACGTCTGGCCATCGCTCAGTGGGAGCGGTATCGATCCTCCTGCGATGTCTATATCCTGATTTTCGAAGAGGATGAAATGCCCTACGTCGGTGTCTATCGAAGACGAGACACCTCCGGCGGCATCTACGACTATAACCGTACGATCCAGTCCTGGAGCGAGGAGAATGGATTGGAAGTTTGGTGGGAAAAAGAATAAGAATGTTCACTTGAAGATTATGAAAAAAAGGACTATACTTCAGGTGTAGGACGAAGCGCTGGACTGCAGTCCAGCGCTTTCGTGGTTTTTGCAAGGATAGAGAGTCATATGAGTAATCGCATGGTCACAATGACGGAAGGCAGCATCGAGAAACGAGTGATCCAATTCGCCATTCCGATCCTTTTGAGTAATTTATTACAACAGATGTACAATACCCTGGACACCATCGTGGTGGGTCGGTTTGTGGGAAGTACCGCTCTGGCGGCGGTAGGTTCCACCACTGCACTGGTAAATCTGGTCATCGGGTTTTATATCGGTCTCAGTACCGGGGCCGGTGTAGTTGTGGCGCAGTATTATGGGGCGAAAAATGAAGAACAGCTTCAAAAATCTGTCCACACCGGGATGGCCATTTCCCTGGCTTCTGCGGTGATCATTGCCGTGGTGGGTGTTGTGGGAGCTCCCCACTTCCTGCGCTGGATGGGTACGCCGGAGGACGTTATGGCGCTGGCTGTGTCTTACCTGCGGATCATGTTCGGTGGTGTTATCTTCATGACCTTATATAACATGGGCAGCGGGATCTTACGAGCTATCGGCGACTCCACCCGTCCTTTGATCTATCTGGCGGTTTGTGCCGTTCTGAACGTAGTTCTGAATCTGGTGTTCGTCATTGTCTTCGAAATGGGTGTTAACGGTGTTGCCTGGGCGACCATCATTGCACAGTCTATTTCTGCAGCTCTGGTATTATATAATTTGATCCACACCAGTGAAATGTATCGCCTTCATCCGTCTAAAATCCGCTTCCATAAAGATGTATTCCTGCGCATCGTGAATATTGGTATCCCTGCGGGGATCCAGTCTATGGTAGTATCCTTCTCCAATGTTGTAGTTCAGTCCAACGTCAATAGTTTCGGATCTGTTACCATGGCAGCGTTCGCAGCTTCTGGAAAAATCGACGCCTTCATTTACATGGTGGCCAATGCGCTGGGCCTGACGGCTACGACCTTCGTTGGTCAGAATGTGGGTGCGAAACAGTACGAACGTGTCCGCACAGGGGTAAAACATATCACGGTCCTGTCCATGACTGCCGTGGCAATCTTCGGCGGCGCGGTTGCTATTTTTGCGCCGCAGCTGATTTCTCTCGTGAACAATGAACCGGAGGTCATCGCCATCGGAGCGGTTCAACTGAGATTTTTTGGCACTGACATACTGGATGTTGGCGATTCCGGAAGCACTGTCCGGAAGCATCCGTGGATCGGGGATTTCTCTTGTTCCTATGATCATTTCTATGGTGGGAATGTGCGGATTCCGCCTCGTATGGCTGGCTATTATCATGCCTGTTTTCAGAGATTTCCGCGTCGTATCAGTATGTTACGTTGTCAGCTGGTTCCTGACAGCATCCGCATATTTGATTTACGTTAAGAAGTCCGGTTGGATGTATCGTTTCGATCCGGAAAATAAGGGCAGAAAATTGTCGACAGAATGTCATTAACGATTAACGAAAACCCATATCTTTTTTACCTGTTTTCTGATATGATGTCGATACAGAGATGAATGAATCGATGTTTACAGAAAGGAGGGGTCATATGTCGCTGACAGAACGGGATCTGCTGAAAATCTCTGAATTGATGAATGTGGAAATCCTGAAAAAGGTGGTAAAGGAACACAGCGCTCAGTTACAAAAACTGGCGTGATCAACGACATTGTACTCATCGCATCAATAGACATAGTATTCGACATAGAAATAATCATAATAACTGATTTGAAAATACCCGGATCTCCGGGTATTTTTTATGTGGAATAGGAAGAAGGATAACGGTGAATAGTAAATATGGAATTTGCAGAGAAAGGAGCATCGCATGAATTACTATGAAACGGATCCTCAAATGAGGGAATACTTTGACAGTCTTCCAATGGCGGTAAAGACACAGCTGGTGGAGTCCGGCGTAGAAATTTCTACGCTTGGAGAGCTGAAACAGGCGGCCGAGCATCTGATGGAAAAGTAGATCCGCCGGAGGCGGATTGCCGGAAGCGAAGTTTGTCGAAAATTGTCCCGAATGGGGCAATTTTTGCTTGAAAGCACGGATGGGCAGTGATACAGTAGAAGATGTGCGTGGAGTTGATGCACAATCTATTTGAGAGTACATACGGGGGACATTATGAACCAGTGGTTATTTTTAGGCAGAAAAGCAGTTATCATGTTTATCGGCCTGTTTATGTTTGGAACGGGAAGTTATATCGGGATCCAGGCCAACATCGGTCTCGGTGCCTGGGAGGCGTTTCAGGTGGGGATCTCCGATCTGACGGGGATTTCTTATGGGAATGTTTCGTTACTGGTGGGTGCAATTATCGTTATAGCCGATATCCTTTTGGGAGAAAAAATCGGTTTTGGAACCGTAATGAATGCTGTTGTCATCGGAAAGAGTGTGGATTTCTGGAACTGGGTCGGGCTGATGCCAAAACTGCAGAATTATGCGCTGGGGATTCCGGTGCTGCTGTGCGGCCAGATTATGATGAGCATTGGGATGTACATGTATATCAAGGAAGGACTTGGCGGCGGTCCGAGAGATTCTCTGATGACGGCCCTCAGTAAGCGCCTTCCGAAGATTCCTGTCGGATTTATCCGTGGAATGATCGAAATGACGGTTCTGACTCTGGGATATCTGATGGGAGCAAAGGTCGGAATCGGTACTGTGATCTGTGTCTGCGGAATCAGCTTCCTGATGCAGAATACCTTCAAATTCTTCCATTTTGACATCAAGAAAGTGCAGCACGAAAACTTTGCTATGACCGTGCGCGGATTGAAGGCCGGAAACTGGCATCATACCGGTTATGTGAGATAACCAACAACGAAATGCAGAATAAAAGAGAAGCTTCGCTTATGACGGCGGAGCTTTTTTTATGTCACTGTTTTTTGAAGGGCACATATATTGAAGTAAAGTGATTAAGAAAGGAAGGGATACCTTTGAATATATCCGATACTTTGCGCATGATGCATGGAATTCCGCCAATGGAACCGGAAGCTTCCACGGATGTGGTAAGAACCCTGGTGTCCGGAACGACGATGCTGGATGACCTGCCCCTGGCAATGTCCTACGTTCCCATGCAGGTCTGGGGAGAAACGTATGAAGGATTGAAAGCTCTCGATGCGGGAACTCTGTTTCCGGAGCTTGATCTCCCGTTCTGCGGAAGGAGGCTGAGCAAATAATGGCAATGACGGAACAGCAGAACATGATGCGCCGCCTTCAGGTACAGAGCTTTGTTTTGGATGATATCCGGCTGTATCTGGATACCCATCCTGACGATAAAAAAGCGCTGGAATGGTATCATAAATACCGGAAATTGAAAGAACAGACGGAAAAGGAATATGTGGACCGCTTTGGGCCGCTGAACAGCTTTCAGGTGGATTCTGATACGAGATGGACCTGGGTGGATACGCCCTGGCCGTGGGAAGGGACGGTGTAAACGATGTGGGTGTATGAAAAGAAGCTGCAGTATCCGATCAATATTACGAAACCGGACGCGAAGGCTGCTAAGATCATTATCACGCAGTACGGTGGCCCTGATGGCGAACTGGGAGCTTCCATGCGGTATTTGTCGCAGAGATATTCGATGCCGTACAAAGAACCGGCCGGAATTTTAACTGATATCGGCACGGAAGAACTGGCGCATCTTGAGATGGTGAGTACCATCGTCCATCAGCTGACGAAAAATCTGAGCCTGGAAGAGATTGAATCCGAAGGCTTTGCACCGTACTTTGTGGACCATACCGTAGGTGTCTGGCCTCAGGCAGCGTCGGGGATGCCGTTCTCCTCCAGCACGTTCCAGTCCAGCGGGGATCCCATTGCGGATCTTCACGAAGATATGGCAGCAGAGCAGAAGGCAAGAAAAACCTATGATAATATCCTTCGGCTCATCGACAATCCGGAGGTCATCGATCCAATTCGCTTTTTACGGGAACGTGAAATCGTTCACTTCCAGCGGTTTGGTGAAGCTATGAGAAAGGTTCAGGACCATCTGAATGAGAAAAACTTTTATGCCATCAATCCCGGATTTGACATGAATCCCCATCAGGGACGCTGAAAACCCGGAGAATCAAAAACCCCGCCGGAACCGGCGGGGTTGCTTTCTTTCTGTGACTTGATCAGATGGCGCGTAAAGTATCGTCGCGGTTGATGACGAGAACGTCGCCGCTGAGAATCTGTGTATTACCGTTAGGGATCACCGTGTCGGATCCGCGGCGGATCATGACGATCAGTTCACCGTGATTCAGTGTCAGATCACGGATCAGGTGATTGCACCAGGGATGGTGGTCGTCGATGGTGCTTTCCGACAGACGGATATGTGAATCATCATCGAAGGTAGCTGCGCAGAGGACTACAACGTCACCGGGCTGGAGAACGGTACTTCCGTGAGGTGTCAGAGTTTCGTCTCCACGCAGGATCATAACGACCAGAAGGTCAGAAGACAGGGCCAGATGCGACAGCGGCATCCACGCCCAGGAATGTCCGGACGTGATAGTGATCCGGATGAAGTTGATCGCTGTTTCGTCGGCATAGTCGTTAAATGTACGCATAACGTTTTCTTCGTCGTCGATCATATCCAGCTTCTTTGCCACTGTGGGGAGCAGCGATCCCTGAAGGGAAATCGACAGGAGAACGACGGTAAATACAATGTGGAATAAATCATTATTCAGCGGGGTTTCGGAGATCGAAACCATGATGGCGAATACGATGGAAGCGGCGCCGCGCAGACCTGCCCAGGAGGTCAGAAGCTGTTGGGACATGGGCCGCTGGAATGGCATCAACAGGAACGATACGGCTGTTGGACGCGCTGCAAAGGTCAGGAACAGGAAGATCAGAAACGCCGTGGGAATAACATCCGGTAAAGTGGAGGGCGTACTCAGAAGACCCAGCAGGAAGAAAATCAGCATCTGCATCAGTCCGGTGATTCCATCAATGAAATGAACCATGGAACGCTTGTTGGGTAGTGGGTTGTTGCCTAAAATCAGGCCGGCCAGATACGCACTGAGATAGCCGTTTCCGGACAGTGCGGAAGGCGCAGCATAGGAAAGAACTGCAACGGCCAGTACAAAAGCTGAGTCGAATCCACTGGTAGTAAAGTGGAAGCGGCTCATGAATCTGGAGGCAAACAAACCGATGATGACGCCGAAGATTACTCCGAACAGGAGTTGCTTCCCGATCAGAAGAATGATTTCACCGGGAGAGGCATTTCCGCTTTGGAGGAAGGTCATGACAATGATAGTCAGCATATAGGCAAAGGGGTCGTTGGAACCGCTTTCAATTTCCAAAAGGGAAGCTGTATTGTATTTCAGATTCAGCCGTTTCGAGCGCAGAATCGAGAATACGGAGGCTGCGTCGGTGGAACCCAGAAGAGCGCCCACCAGCATTCCTTCCCACAGGGGGAAGTGCAATGCATAGTAACAAAAGGCACCGGTCAGAAGTGAGGTCAGGATAACGCCAAGGGTGGACAGGACAACGGCAGGAACGGCCGCGGGACGGGCCTGGTTCCAGTTCGTACCGAAACCGCCGTAGAACATGATCAGAATCAGTGCCGCAGAACAGATGGTTTCTGCGAAGGCGTAATTATCGAAGGGAATCTTGAACAGCCCGTCGGAACCGAAAATCATTCCCAATACAATAAAAGCCAGCAGAGCCGGCATACCGAAACGGCTTGTGAATTTGTTGAAAATGATGCAGGCGATAATCACCAGTGCAACCACAAGTAACATTAAAGACAACGAAATTACCTCTTTCTATATCGATAGTGATCATAATAAGATCACGGAATCATGACGGAATTGTCAGCAAATATTTTATCATATTATTGACTTCGCGAAAAGGGCAGAGTAGAATGAAGACAATGAAAAATACGTGAAGAATGCGTAAAGAAATTGTGTTACAAGACCCATAGTCCAAGGAAATGTGAATGGGTCTCTTTTTATATAAGTATGACAGAGTGCAGTGTGATAACATCAAACGGAGGGAAAACCATGGCACGCGGACCGAAATTTGACGCAGAATTTGAGGCTGAATTATTGAAGATCATGAGACATGATATGGGGCGTGGATTGTTGGATGATATTCCCGACGTGGATTTGGAAGAAATTGCGGTAGATCTGCTGGACGCGAAAAGAGTGTTGATTTTGACAGGATTTCCCGTGCGGTGTCCCGACGGATTTCATGGAGAAACCGACGGACCTTCCGGAGCAACGAATCTGGCTGCTGCGCTGAATAAATGCGGTTGTGAAGTATGGATCATCACTGACGGACCGTCGTATCCTCTGTTGAAAGCGGCTACGGAATATATGGCACCCAAGACAAATGTCCTGTGCGTGGAAGGACGTCAGTCGGCGGCTCTGGCAGCGGAATGGGTGGACAGACTTCATCCGACACATGTGATCTCTCTGGAACGTCCGGGAATGGCAGAAGACGGTCATTATCACAATGTACGAGGATTGGTCATCGATGATATGGTTACGGATACGGAACCGTTTTATCAGGAAGCGCGCCACCACGGTGCACACACTATCGCCATCGGTGACGGTGGAAATGAACTGGGCATGGGGACCTACAGAAAGCAGGTCATTGCCAATGTGCCTGCTGGAGAATTGGTTTGTGCATATCAGAAAGCGGACTGGACGCTGGCTTCCGGCATCTCCAATTGGTGGGGATGGGGAATCGCTGCAATGTTGTCTGTAAAGTGGGGAAAAATGCTTCTTCCGACGCTGGAAGAAGAAACGGAACTTCTGCGCGTGGTCGTTGAGGCCGGTGCAGTGGACGGTGTGACTGCCCGTCAGGAAATGACGGTGGATAATATGTGCCTGGAAGAATATCTCGGAATCCTTCAGGAAGTCCGTCAGGCGACGATCAAAGAACTGAAGAATATTCACTGGCGCATGAGATAACGAAAGGATGGGTGAGAACCATGTTTGATTTTTCTATAGTGGAAAAGAACCTGAAAGACAAAGGATATGAAGTGAAAGTCTATGAAACGCTGAAAGAAGCGGCGGATTATCTGGACAGTGTGATCGATCAGACCACTGTTGGAATCGGCGGTTCCGGTACGGTAAAAGAATCCGGACTGTATGAACGCCTCGGAGCACACAATGAAGTGGTATGGCACTGGATGCAGCAGCCTGCGGATGACGCACGCGTCAGAGCGATGAACACTGACGTGTATCTGACTTCTGTAAACGCCCTGGCTGAAACCGGTGAAATGGTCAGCATTGACGGCTGTGGAAACCGCGTTGCTTCTATGTTATTTGGTCACAGAAAAGTTTACTATCTGATCGGCCGGAACAAGCTGGAAAAGACTTACGATGAAGCTGTCTGGAGAGCCAGAAATATCGCCAGTCCGAAGCGCGCACAGCAGATGGGAAGAAAGACACCGTGCGCTGTCAACGCAGATAAATGCTATGATTGTAAGAGCCCGGAACGTGTATGTCACGGTATGGTAACGCTGTGGGAGCCCATGATGGGGATGGAAGCAGAGATCCTGTTGATCGACGAAGATCTCGGATTGTAGTACGACAAAACTATGAATAATCAAAAGACCGGTTTTCCGGTCTTTTTTTGTAAGAAAACTGGAAACGTAAGAACAATGTAAAAAAGTTGTAAATTTTTCTTGTGAAATCCCGATGAATCCGATATGATGGAACGGGGCAGAATGTCAAATTCTGTCGAAAAGAAGTGAGTAATGTAATATGGAGAGATTAGAATGAACATTGTTTTAACATTGATCAAAATGATGGGCGGCCTGGCCATGTTCCTCTACGGGATGGAAATCATGGGGGATGGTCTGAAACAGAGTTCCGGCGATACTCTGAGAAACTTTCTTGGAAAACTGACTCATAATACGGTTCTGGGTGTCATTACCGGTGCGCTGGTTACCGCTATCATCCAGAGTTCAACGGCAACCATCGTTCTGACCGTGGGTCTGATTGGTGCCGGGATCTTAAACCTGCGCCAGGCGGTCAGTATCGTTATGGGTGCTAACATCGGTACCACGGTAACGGCTCAGATCATCCGACTGATGGATATCGATGACGGCGGTGGTTCGATCCTGACATTCTTCAAACCCGATACACTGGCACCGGTTGCTCTGATCATCGGGATTCTTTTCATTATGTTTATTAAGAAAGAGGTCACCAAAAATGTGGGGATGATCGCCATGGGCTTCGGTGTCCTGTTCACCGGTCTTCTGTCCATGACTGATGCTGTAGAGCCGCTGGCAGATTCTCCGATGTTTATCGATATGATCCAGCGCTTCAGCGATATGCCGATGCTGGGCATTGTTGTGGGCCTGGTGACTACGGTTATTGTACAGAGCTCCTCTGCAATGGTCGGTATTTTACAGGCGCTGTCCTCCACCGGGGTCATCACCTTTGAACTGGTGTATCCCATGATCATGGGTATCAACCTGGGTACCTGTGTGACCACCGCTATGGTATGTTCCATCGGCAGTTCCAAGGATGCAAAGCGTACTGGCGTTGTACATATTGTATTTAACTGTATCGGTACTGTTCTGTTCATGGTTGTTATGACGATTCTGCGGTCCATGGGATATTTCCCGGGTCTGTGGGAAAGTGTATCTGACAGCGGTATGATCGCGAACTTCCAGACGATTTTCAACCTGATCACAGCAATTGTCCTGATCCCCTTCACAAGCATCCTGGTGAAGATTGCATGCTCCTTTGTTAAGGATGACGAAGAGGAAGAGGATATGTACCCCGAGCTGGCTGCTTTGGACGTGAAGCTGATGATTTCTCCGGCTGTGGCGCTGGGCGAAGTCAAGAAGGCTGTTACCGCCATGGCAAAGGCTGCCAGAGACAATCTGGGCCTCAGTTTGGAACAGTTTGAGGAATATGATCCCAAGAAGACAGAGCACATCAACCGCTATGAAGAACGACTGGATCGTTTCGCAGACAATGCGGACAATTACTTGATCGAACTGTCCCGCCATATTGAAACGGAACGTGGAAACCGTGAAGTCAATATGTGGATGCAGTGCGTACCCAGTGTGGAACGTATCGGCGACTATGCTACCAACTTCGATGAACTGGCACTGAAAATGGCCGAAACCGGTATGAAGTTCTCTGAAAGTGCTCAGAAGGAAATGGATATTCTGGGCGATGCTGTTCTGGAAATCATCCGTCTGACTGTAGATGCCATTGAACTGGACAGCGAATCTACTGCTCGTCGTATCGAGCCTCTGGAAGAAGTCATCGACGATATGGTACTGCTTCTGAGAAACCGTCATACCGCCCGTCTCCGTCAGGGAATCTGCAACGTGGATTCCGGTTTGGTCTTCATGGAAGCCCTGACCAATCTGGAACGTGCTGCGGACCAGTGCTCCAACGTAGCTATGATGGTTCTTGGAAAGAACAACGAAGCTATTATGAAGAATCATCACGCATATCTGGAAGAACTCCACGCTTCTTCCGACCAGAACTATCTGGCAGAAATGAAGAACCGCAGAGATCAGTACATGATTCCGCTGGAAGCAATTCGGATGTAACTGCAGGTATCGACGCTTTCGTAGAAAAAATTAAAAATTCTTTTATAAATTTAAAAAAAGTTCTTGCATTTTGTGAAAACGTGCGCTATAATTATCAATGTTGCCGGGGTATGGCGCAGTTTGGTAGCGCGTTTGCATGGGGTGCAAAAGGCCATGAGTTCGAATCTCATTACTCCGACCAAGAAAACCGTCGTTCAAATAACGACGGTTTTTTCTTTTCCGGTGTCTAAATTTCGGAAAACAAATTGAAAAGCCTGAGAAAAAAATATATAATATTACGACAGGGTATACTAAATACAAAATATGATAGAAGTAAAGGAGATAAAACATTGGGATTTTCTAGTGAAGTAGGAATTGACTTAGGAACCGCGAATGTACTGGTTTATATAAAAGGAAAGGGTGTTGTGCTGAACGAACCCTCTGTTGTTGCGATCAACCGTGACACCAATGAAATTTTGGAAGTCGGTGAAGAAGCCAGAAAGATGCTGGGAAGAACTCCTTCCAATATCATCGCTGTTCGTCCTCTGAAGGATGGCGTTATTTCTGACTATGATATCACCGAAAGAATGCTGAAGCATTTCATCCGCAAGAGCTGCGGCCAGGGCCGTTTCTTCAAGCCCCGTGTAATGATCTGCGTTCCCAGCGGTGTTACCGAAGTTGAAAAAAGAGCTGTTCGTGAAGCTGCGACCGAAGCCGGCGGAAAGTCTGTCTTCCTGATGGAAGAACCTCTGGCTGCTGCCATCGGCGCAGGCCTGGATGTTGCGAAGCCGGAAGGTGTTATGGTCATCGATATCGGCGGTGGTACTACTGATATCGCTGTCATTTCCCTGGGCGGTATTGTTACCAGCGAATCCGTGAAGGTTGCAGGTGACAAGTTTGACGAAGCTATTGTCAAGTACATGCGCAAGGAACACAAGCTTTACATCGGTGAACGTACTGCGGAAGAAATGAAGATGACCATCGGTACCGCGTTCCCCAGAGAAGAAATTGTGACTCAGGAATGTCGCGGTCGTGACCTGGTGACCGGTCTTCCCAAGTCCATCGAAATCACTTCCACCGAAATGATGGAAGCACTGTCCGAACCGTTACAGACCATCTGTGAAGCGGTACACAACGTTCTGGAAAGAACTCCGCCTGAACTGGCTGCTGACATTTCCAACAGCGGTATTTACATCACCGGCGGTGGTGCACTGATGTATGGTATGGATAAGCGCATCGAAGAACGCACCGGAATCAAGGTGATCATCGCTGACGATCCGGCGTCCTGCGTTGCCGTAGGTACCGGAAAGGCGCTGGACAGCCTGGATAAGCTCAGCTCCAGTCGTCTGAACAAGAAGAACCAGCTGTTCTAAATCAAGAGAAACGAAAAGCCACAGTTGCTGCGCTGCGAAGTGCGGTGACCGCGGCTTTTTTAGAAAGAGAGGCTTACTTTGGCAAAATTAGAACTGATCGCCACATCGACCTTCGGTCTGGAAGCTGTGGTCAAGCGCGAAGTGGAAGCGCTGGGATATAAAATCTTACAGTCTGAAAACGGAAAGATCTCCTTCCTGGGAGATGAACGCGCTGTGGCGAAGGCAAACCTCTGGCTGCGTTGTGCGGACCGTGTCCAAATCAAACTGGCAGAATTTGAAGCAAAGACTTTTACAGAGCTCTTTGAACAGACCAAGGCTCTTCCCTGGGAACAGTGGATCCCTATGGACGGACAGATCAATGTCAGCGGAAGTTCCGTAAAATCGCAGCTTCACAGTGTACCGGCCTGTCAGGGGATGGTCAAGAAAGCCATCATCGAAAAGTTGAAAGAAACGTATTTTATTGAAGAGTTTCCCGAAACCGGCCTGCCGTTTGCGCTGAAAGTGACCATTTTGAAGGACCGTGTCACTTTGACACTGGATACGACCGGAGAAGGGTTACATAAACGCGGATACCGTGTAGCTCCGGTGACGGCGCCCATCAAGGAAACGCTGGCAGCAGCCATGGTACAGCTGTCCTTCTGGAAACCCGGCCGTCTGTTGGTGGATCCCTTCTGCGGATCGGCAACCATCGCCATCGAAGCTGCCATGATTGAGCGCAATATTGCTCCCGGACTGACACGTCATTTCTGGGCAGAGGATTGGGACTATATTCCGGCCAGCGTGTGGAAGGAAGAACGCCGCGCCGCATATGAAGCGGTGGATTACGATAAGGAAATCAAGATCCTGGCTTGTGACATCGATCCGAGGACGGTGGAAGCAGCACGACAGAACGTGGAAGAAGCCGGGGTTGACGATTGCGTTACGGTGAAGTGTGCAGATGCGCGGAAGATGGTTGCCGAAGAGGACTTCGGTGTGATCATTACCAACCCGCCCTACGGTCAGAGAATCGGCGAGAGAGAAGAACTCCCCAAGCTGTACAAGAGCCTGCGTAGTTTTATGGAAAAGAACCCCACCTGGTCCATGTATCTGATCACTTCGGACAAAGAGTTTGAGGGCCAGATGATGCGTCCGGCGGACCGCCGCAGAAAGCTGTACAACGGCCGCCTCGAGACCTGTCTGTATCAGTATTACGGAACAAGACCGCCGAAAGAATCCAGAGAATAAAAAGACGTGACGTTTATCGCGCCGATGCGATGAAAGCCTTGACAAGAGTTTTTTAAAAACTTATAATGTGGCTATAAAGATAAGGAGGGCGATTATGCGTTACGAAGAATATGTAAAGACCATTCTCGACGATTATGTAAATAAAGGCCGGATCCAGGCCAGAGATTTTCCGGATATGGAATTGTATATGGATCAGGCAGCGATGTATATGAACAAAAAGCTGGAAATCTATCAGAAGGCTGACGAAGAACCGGTCATGACCAAAGCGATGATTTCCAATTATGTGAAGCATGATATGCTGCCGAAACCAAATAAGAAAAAGTATTCCAGAGATCACCTGGCAATGCTGACGCTGGTGTTCTATCTGAAGGGCGTTCTTCAGGTGCAGGATATCGAAAATCTGATGAAGCCGCTGATCGATAACTACAATTCTGAATTTGAAGAACATCACGATTTATTGAAGCTGTATAACGGAATCGAAAATCTGTACCATATGCAGCGGGAAGATATCGTAAAGGAAGTCAATCAGGACATCGACGACATTAAGAAGTTCCTGAGTAAATATGAAAATGCGGACGATGACGTCACAGAACTGTTCATGCTGATTTCGCTTTTGGCCATGAAGGCCGATGCGCAGAGATACATGGTGCAGAAGCTGATGGATGAATATTTCACGTCCAAAAAGTAACCCATCCGTGGAAGAGGAGGAGAGACCGTGCGGATCACCATCAACCAACAGTGTAAAACGCCGTATTTCCGACAGATCACCAACCAGATCAAAGCGATGATCCTCAAGGGCGAGGTGCCCGGAGGAACGATGCTGCCGTCTGAACGGGTCATGGCAGAGCTTTGTCATGTCCATCGAAATACGGTGATCAAGGCGTATCATGAGTTGAAGGCCGACGGTTTCATTACTTCCAGCCAGGGGAAAGGATATATGACAGTATACCGACAGCAGGAAGAGATGTGTGTCCCTGAGCCTGTCAACTGGAATTGCCTGATACGCAGCCAGGTGCAGGACATGGAGACGACCTATGACCTGCTGTTTTCACGTTCTTATCAGAATACGAGCATTTCTTTCGCCGGCGGTATGATTGCACCGGAAATTTATGAGCGGAAAGCGATGAATTCCATTCAGCGTCTTTTGGCGCAGAGAGCAGAGGATCAGCCGCTGCTGGTGGATGCTTATCGATATACACATCATCAGGGCATGGTGGAACTTCGAAATCAGCTGGCTCTGTTTTTCCAGGGAAAGGGAATCAGTATCGGTGCCGGTCAGATCCAGGTGGTTTCTGACTCGAATCAGGCAATCGACTTTTTGGTGGAAATGCTTCTTAAGAATGGCGATGTGGTCTTTGTGGAAGAACCCACGTCACCGGATCTGTACCGTACGCTGCAGCTGAAAAACATCAAAGTCCTGACTGTTCCCACCGATTCAGATGGGATTCTGGTCAGTGCAGTTGAGTCCATGATCCAAAAGCATCATCCGAAAATCATCTGTGTTCATTCCGGATATCAGGATCCCAGCGGGGTCAGTACCACGCTGGAGCGCCGGAAGGAACTTCTGGAGCTGTGCTATCGATACGGAATTCCGATACTGGAAGGAGATGACTCGTCGGAACTGTATTACAACGGAGAACAACCGGTATCCTATCTGGCATTGGATCGTGGGAATGCTGTCATCCATGTATATTCCTTTGATCTGACTTTTACTCCCGGTGTCCGCCTGGCCTGTGTTTTAGGACCGCGTCAGGTCATCGACAATATGAGTAAGATCGTGGCCATGCGTCTGACCTGTTTCGACAGTCTGTCGCAGATGGTCTTGTACCAGTGTCTGAAAAACGGGATTTACGATGAAGCCCTCCGGAAGATGCGGGATCTTTACCGGAGAAAACGCGATTTAATGTATGAACAGCTCCAGCCGTTATTCGAAATGGGGGCGACCTGCAGGCTTCCTGAGGGAGGTGTCTTTCTGTGGATCCGTCTTCCCGATGATACTGTACGTATTGATAAAGTGAGGAAATTTGCAGAAAAGCGTGGTGTTCTCTTTGTTCCGGGATTTTTATTTTTCCCTTACGGGACCGGCGGAGAACAGTTCATCCGGCTGAATTTTTCCTTCGCTTCGGAAGAGCAGATTTTGGAGGGGATTCCTCTTTTGATTGAGGCAGTAAAGGAGGCAATGGAAGAGTAACTGGTACGTGCAAAAAAAGTGCAACTGGTACTTTTCATTTTTGGTTTATGGTGTATGATGAAAATGTGAAATGGATCACATAAAAAATTTTAATTTGCATTTATCGTACCCGCAAATATATACTCTCACCTATTACGTAAAAAGACCAATTGTGAAATTGGTCTTTTTACATTTTTGTGTTTCACAAGAAAAACATCAGACCTGTGGGGATTGTGATATAATAAAACCATTATACAACAAAGGAAAAGAGACATGAAAAAAGAGAAGATCAAAAAACGAGTCTATGAAATCATTCAGGATGGGAATAACACGGACTGGATTTGTACTGCCTTTGAAATCGTCATCGTCGCTGCAATTTTATTAAACATCGCTGCAGCGGTCGCAGAGACATTTGAGGAATTGGAACGATACCGGATGGTATGTTACGGAATCGAGCTTGTGACAGTTCTTTTGTTTACGGTAGAATATGTTCTGCGACTCTGGACGGCAGAGTACCGGTTTCCGCGGAGAACAAGATGGAGATCGGTCAAGGCGTACGTTTTTTCATTTAACGGAATCGTGGAACTGATGTCATTTTTACCGTTTTATCTTCCGTTGATTTTTCCGGAAGGGGTGGTTGCGTTCCGTATGTTCCGCGTTGTAAGGATTCTGAAATTGTTCCGAATCAGTAAGTATTACGACGCCTTTAATGTGATCGGACGCGTTCTGCAGAGGAAGAAAAGCCAGCTCTTTTCTTCAGTGTTCATTATCCTGGTCATGATGGTGGGAGCATCGCTTTGCATGTACAACCTGGAACATGAGGCCCAGCCGGAAGTGTTTAAAAATGCCTTTTCCGGATTCTGGTGGTCCGTATCCACACTTTTGACCGTGGGCTATGGAGATATTTATCCGATCACTGCCGCCGGTCGGATCATGGGGATCAT
>JAFUQN010000112.1 GCA_017472365.1 Bacillota bacterium | reverse complement strand
TTCCATGACCGCCTCGCAGACGGAGAGCGCCATCAGGCCATTTTCTCTGTTATATCTCCCCGGAAGTTCCATGACCACATCATTGCCATCCCTCTGCAGGGATACCGCCGTGACCGGATATCCTTCCTGTTTCAATTCCTCATATAACCGCGCTCCCCACGGATCTTCCACATTGACGAAGCTTCTGCGCTCCACTTGTCGGAACATCAGTTTCTTCGCCTGATAATAAGCTTCCATAGTTTCATGAAAGTCCAGGTGATCCTCCGTCAGATTCGTAAACACACCGTACGAAAAACGCAGTGATGCTGTACGACCCAGAGCCAGACCATGAGATGACACCTCCATGGCACAGGCTTCAAGACCGTGATCCACCATATCCCGCATCAGCCGATATAAGCAATCAGCCTGCGGCGTGGTCCTTTCTGCATCTTCATGTTTACCGCCTGTGTCGTAAGCCACCGTACCAATCAACCCGCAGCCCACACCCAGGCGATTGAGGCACTGGCGGATCAGCCACGTCGTGGTGGTTTTTCCATTGGTTCCCGTCACTCCGATCAATATCAGTTTTTTCTGCGGATGACCGTAAAGAACATCGGACAGTTCCGCCGCCGTATTTCCCGTCGGATAAGATCCGTCTTCCAGTCTGCGGAGAACGGCCGAAGCACCGCGGCCGATTGCCTCCTGAATGTGAGGCTCACCACTGTCTTTCATTCCCCTCAGACAGAGGAATAAATCCCCGGGATGCACCTGCCTCGAATCGCAGGAGATTCCCAGAATTTCCGGATCTTCCCGGTTATTGTCTGTTGTACCTTCGCCTTTTATCCCCGCATCGTGAAGCAATTTACTGAGCTTCATTGGGGTTTTCCACCTCCGGCACTTCTGCCATTTTATCATAATACACGGTGACCGTGGAATCCATTTCCACACGTTCTCCCGGCTTGGGATACTGGTCCACCACCATTTCTCCGGCCGTTCCCAGATCCTGATTCAGAGACAGGGCCGCCTTCAGATTCTGTCCGCCAAGAATACCGATGGCATCATCCACACTTTCCCCGCTCAGATCGGGTACGGTGACCATCTTGCTTTCTATGGCTTTCTTTTCTTCTTCCGTATAAGTCGGCGGGACATTCAGATAACGCAGCGTATCTTCCAGAATCAGTTTAACCCCGGGAGCTGCCGTCTGGCTTCCGTATTTCACACCCTGCGGCGTATCGACAATCAGCAGAATGGCAACCTGCGGATCATCCATGGGTGCCAGGCCGATGAAGGACGAATACGTATCTTCGGAATACCCACCGGCTTCCGGCTTATTGGCCGTACCGGTCTTACCACCGATGCGATATCCGGCAACCTTCGCGTTTCCGCCGCCGCCAACAGATACGACGGATTCCATGATTTCACACATTTCTTCCGCTGTCTGTTTGGAAATGACCTGGCGAACCACTTCCGGCTGGAATTCTTCCACGATATTCCCGTCGCTGTCCATCATGGCTTTTACCAGACGCGGCTGCATCAGCTTTCCATCGTTTCCGATCGCCGATACCGCTGTCAGGAGATTGATGGGAGTTACTGCGATCCCCTGTCCGTAGGACATGGTTGCCAGCCCCACCGGACCGGCCGTATCTTTTTTCTGAAGGATATTATTTCCTTCGCCCGGGAAGTCGATCCCGGTCTTTTCCATCAGTCCGAACAGTTCCAGTCCTTCGTAATATTTCTCGATGCCCATGCGCTGTGCCAGCTGGATGAAAACGGGATTACAGGAATTCTGAACCGCTTCGGTCAGCGTTTCCACACCGTGAGCCTGCGGTCTCCAGCAATGCAACGTCACACCTGCAACTTTATACGAACGGGTACAGGTGAAGATTTCGGTCGGCTTCGTCACCCCGGCATCCAGCGCCAGCGATGTGGTGATCAGCTTGAAAGTGGATCCCGGTTCGTACGTATCACTGATCAGAGGATTTCTCCACATTTGATTCCAGTACGTCTGTTTCGCACTGTTATCCATGATGTTGACCTTTTCGGCCTCCACAGGATCCAGCGGTGTTCTGGGATCGTTGGGATCAAAGTCTGGTGTTACCGCCATGGCTAAAACGTCACCCGTCTTGGGATCCATCACCAGACACATGACGCGCTTGGCCTGGGTGTTGGCCTGAACGGTGGAAATGGACTTTTCCACGTAGTGCTGGATAACCTCATCAATGGTCAGGACCAGACTCAGTCCGTCCTCCGCCTGATAGTATTTTTCCACGCCGTAAGCCAGACTTCGCCCTGCGATATCTTTATTCTTGATCCAGCGACCATCGATTCCGGACAGATACTGGTTGTATTTCAGCTCCAGCCCGGACAACCCCTGGTTGTCATCCGTGGTGCTTCCGAGAACGTGAGCCAGGAATGCTCCCAGCGGATAATACCGCTTTACATCTTCGGCGATTTCGATTCCTGTCAGCTTCGCATCACGGATCTGGTCGGCCTTTTCCTTTTCCACATACTTCGCCACTTTGACCAGAAGCTTTTCTCTGGTGATGATTTCCTTGACTTCACTGACATCCATCTCCAGGATTTCTGCCAGCTTCACGGCTACGTTATTTGTGTTCTCCTCGACTTCTTCTTTCTCTTCACTGTAGTTTTTCAGACTGGCCGGACGTACCCAAATGGTGTGGGTCACGGCACTGATCGCTAGTTCTTTTCCGTTTCTGTCATAGATCACACCACGCTTGGCTGTAATCGGAACGTCACTGGTCTGTTGTTCAATGGCCATTTCTGCATAGTCTTCCCCGCGGATGATCTGGATCCATCCCACACGAAAGGTCAGACCGATCATCACCAAACAAACTAAAATAAAGACCCAGAGCAGTCTGGTTTTATGAAGATTTGTCGCTGGCTTCATTTTCGACATAATTATCCTTTTCCCGTTGATACGCAAAAAAGGTTTCCTTCCGCTTTACGCTTTGCAAGGCAACCTTTTCTGAAAATGCAATATAAGTTCTTATCAAGTCCCCTGCCGCCGGCTCTGTTTCAGTATATCTCCGGTCGGCTAATTATATGCCTGTTCCATCAATGCAAGAGCAAAGTCCTTCACAGGTTCTTCCTCACCGCCGTTGATATACACGTATTCGGTGATCTTGGGGTACACCATCCCCATGGCCATCGCTTTTTCTTCGATGGTCTGGATATTGGTGGCGCTTTTGATTTTAACATGGAGATTTTCGATCTCTCCCTGCACTTCATCACTCTGCGCCTGGATCGTGTTGATGTTGTACTGGATTTTGGCACCATACGCCGTGGCAGCCACAAATCCCACAAACAGTGCGCCCAGTACGACCACCAGGATCAAAAGGCGCAGCTTATCCTGTACGGAGATAACAGCGTCTTTTTCCACGCGAGTTCTTATTCTCTTTTCTTCCGCAGGACGCATATCCAGGCCATACTTCTGGTAACTTTCCTGGTATGTGTACCATTTTTCCGCTGCTAACATCTGTACCTCTTTATTTGTTCATTCATGTCGTCGTTTACAGTTTTTCAATGACGCGAAGCTTTGCACTGCGGGCTCTGGGATTCAGTTCCAGTTCCTGCTCCGTGGCAACCATCGGCTTCCCGAGGATTTTTTTCACATCGGTCTTCTTTCAGCAGACACAGACCGGAAATTCCTTCGGACATGTGCACGGATGGAGGCGTTCATTGAATTTTTCCTTGACGATCCGGTCTTCCAGAGAATGGAAAGTGATAATGCACAATCTTCCTCCCGGATTCAGGACGTCCATAAAATCTGTGACCGCACGTTCCAGCTGGGTCAATTCTTCGTTGACCTCGATACGGATCGCCTGGAACGTTCTTTTGGCCGGATGAGGTCCTTCTCTTCTGGCAGATGCCGGGATGGCCGCCTTGATGATGTCCACCAGCTGGCCAGTGGATGTGATCTCACCCTGTTTTCTCCGATTGACGATGAAGTTACTGATGCGCGATGCCCACCGCTCTTCACCGTATTTTTTAATGATTTCCGTCAGCTGCTTTTCGCTGTAGCCGTTGACCACATCGTAAGCGCTGAACGAGTCGTCCGCATTCATTCTCATATCCAGCGGGGCGTCCTGCATATAGGAAAAACCCCTGGCCGCATTGTCCAGCTGGAAGGAGGAAACCCCCAAATCCAACAGTGCGCCATCGATCCCGTCGATCCCCAATTCGTCCAGGACCTGTTTGATATTGGAATAATTGCTTTGAACGAACTTCTTTTCACAGTTGAATCGCTCCAGATTCTTCGAAGCAGCATTCAACGCGTCACGGTCTCTGTCAATGCCTATTAAAATCCCCTCTTGACTTAATCGTTCGCAGATGCCACTGGAATGGCCTCCGCCGCCCAGAGTTCCGTCCACGTAAATACCATCGGGTCGGATGTTCAGCATCTTCATACATTCACTGAACATAACCGATACATGTCTGAATTCCATATCGGCCACCTCCCTAAATATTGTACTTCTTCATCTGAGGTGCGTATTCGCTGGGTTCCTGATCCATGCCGCTTTCGCCGCCTTCGTAGACCTTCTTGCTCCAGACTTCCACTTTGTCCAGGATCCCTACTGTCATCAGTTCCTTTTCGATCCCTGCGTATTCACGCAGATTGGATGCAATAAAGATACGCCCCTGCTTGTCGATTTCACATTCCTGTGCGTTACCAAACATGTAACGTACAAACTTACGGGCTTCAGGGTCAGAAAGAGGCAGTGCAGCCAGCTTTTCCTTCAGCTTGTCCCATTCAGCCATCGGGTAAATGTACAGGCACTTGTCCAACCCCTTGGTCAGAACGCACTTATAGCCCAGTTCATCACGGAACTTCGCCGGGATGATCATACGACCTTTTGCATCTATGGAGTTGTGGAATTCACCCATCAACACGAGCCATGTACCCACCTTTCATAAGTTTAGCATCTCCACTATAAACCACTTCACTCCACTTTTCAAGAATTTTGACCAAAAAATTGGGATTTTACACCCCCAACCCACCACTTTTCTCCCCGTTCAACCACTCTGTTTTCGTCTCAAACACAAGATATTGTGGTCGTCCAGTTTTTTTCACCAAAATATGTTTTTCGTTTCTTTTGGAGAAATGTAGAGGAAAGTGGAGTATATTCCCACAAACCCCGTCAAATGCTTCACCATACCTCACTTCACGCATATATTGAATCAGAAACGTATTTCAACCATCACTTGTGAGGTATATTATATGAATTCAAACGCCTGCCTCGGTTCCCGCTGCGGAACCAATATCGAACCCGATTCTCTGACTTTCTCTGCGGCCAAATCCAATCTGGTCTATATGGATAAAGTCTATTCCTACAACAAAACAGAAAGCTGCCCGCTCCTTCTTGCACTGACCACCACTCCCGCCAGCTACACGGCATCGCTGTCGGTCAACGATCCCTGCTGCAGCTGCGGCGATGGATGTAATGTGGATTTTTCTTCCACTTTTTCGGTCAATAACGCTTATGTAGTGACCGATCAGTTCCTTCTCAACGGTACGCTGACACCGTCGCAGGTTACAGTCAACGGCATCGCTGTAGATTCGATTTCCACGGAAAACGGTCAGTATACAGCTTCCACTGCCGGGCTGATCAGCCGGATCCAGCGCGATTGCTGCATTGAAAACGGCCTTCCCACCAAAACCTTCTTCGTCGCCAGCGCCGTCGGACCGTGGGCAATCCGCTTCCGCGTCATTTTAGAAGGTACGGTGACCACCGGTGGAAAAAGCTGTTGTTTCCGTGCAGAATTTATCAATAACGACGACACATTTGTCGCTCTTCCCGACGGAACCGTCTCCAACTTTGCGATTCCCAAACTGAGCCTGCCCTGCGCCATCAATGGGATCGCACCCACGATTCGCTTCCAGTTCGGAGCAATGTCCCAGATTCTGAACCCCGTCCTGACCGTCAGTCCCGAATCCGCTGCCGGTACCTCCGTGGCTTCCAACCTGATTCTCAGCGGTACTCTTGTCATCAGTCCCACCATGTCTGCCGAAGTGATCCGGAAATCCTTGTTCTGCATCACGGCCTGTGAAGCGATGCTGCCCTGCGATGGAACGGAAGAAGCTCTGCTCAGTGCTCAGAACGACGAAGAGGATAATTGTGATCCCTTCGCTCCCGACTGTGCCTGTGGTTCTTCCACCACACCGCCCGCAAATACCATCATCGGAGGTGCAGATATCCAGTGCGGAAACCGCGATAGCCGTGGCAGCTGCGGTAACTGTGGTAGTTGCAGCAACTGTGGCAACTGCAGTAACTGCGGAAATTGCGAAAATACCATCATCACCGGTATTGGCGGCCATAATCACTGTAACAGCTGCATGAGTCTGTAAAATAAAAATGCCCATCTCTCCGTTATTGGCTTTCTACCATAACAGAAAGATGGGCAATTCTTTATAATGATCTCGTTATTTCACAGTCAGATCCACGGGAACAGGATCGCGCAATTCGACGGTCCCCGGAATCACTTCACAATCATAAGCCAGAACATGAACACCGGCTTTTTTCGCATCTCGCAATGCTTCGCCAAATTCCGGATGCGTCTGATCATTTGGCCGGAACACGGCCACGCCTTTCATTTGGATCACGATCAGGATCGCCGCCTCAAATCCCGCTTTTTTCGCTTCGATCAGTTCGCGGATATGCTTCACACCACGCTCCGTCGGAGCATCGGGAAACATCGCTGTACCGTCCTTTTCCAACGTACATCCTTTGACTTCAATAAAGGCTTTCTTTTCTTTTTCCGGATCGGACGAATCAACTCCTTCCAGATAAAGATCGAACCGCGATTTCCCGTAAGTCACTTCTCTTTTCACCAATGTCAGTTCCGGACCGAAGCCGGGAATCACCAGTGTTCCGTTCAAAATCGCTTCCTCTGCAATTTTATTCGGCGCCTGCGAGTCCATATTGATCAGCAGTCTTCCTTTCGCAGTTTTCTTTTCCACCGCAATCACATCGTACTTTGTCTTTCTTGAGCTTTCCTCTTCTGTAAAATCTTCCAGCCAGAGTTTCGCCCCCAACTGAAGCAGCTCACGGCATCTCCCCGTATTTTTCACGTGGACTTTTTCTTCTTTTCCGTCAATGAGAACATGGGCGATAAATCGGTTAGGGCGTTCCAGAAACACCCCTTCTTTGATTTTTTTATATTTCATAGCAGCCTCTCTTCTTTCGCGGATATTTTTCTTGATTATATCATATGTTACATCTGTGTGACATCTGTAAAATCCATTGAAAAAAGCACATTTCAGTAATAGAATAAGGGTATAAGAACAACCCGTCAACGATCGTATCTGCATAATTTTTCAAAAGGAAGGTTGGGACATGAAAATGAAAAATGCTTATAAAATAACTGCTCTCCTGCTGGTCTGTATTCTGGGATTATTCACAGCCTGCGGAAGCCCCATGGGAGAAGAATCTTACGATAACGGCGATATCACTGTGGATTATCTCAGAAGCGAATATTCCGAAATGCTTTTAACGGATGGGGCGGAACATCTGATCGGCTCCATCGAACTGAGTACCGCGGAAGACGGCTCTCCTCAGATCATTCTCCATCCGAAAGAAGCCGCTTCGGAAGCTAACGATGACGGTACTTATACAGTTTCCAGTTATGCCATAAACCGCGTCCTGTATTTGTCCGATTCCGCTTATGCCACTTTTGGTGACAGCGAAGCGATCCTCGACGGTTCCGGTTTTCTGAATACGGTACCCGCCGGTTTCGATGACAGCATTATGTACGATGTTTACGCACTGGATGATCAGATCCTGCTGATCCTGTCCAATCCGTCCTACGTCTTACCGGAAGCAAAATAGCTCAAAAAACAGTAAACCCGTTGGAATTCCAACGGGTTTTTTATTATCTACTTATCTAATTCGATTGTGATTACATTCATCTTGTAGATGTATGTATAGTCGATATTCTTCGCCACCTTCTGAGCCAGCTTTACGCCAACTTTGGAGAACGTGTTTTCATCCATTTCAAAATCCAGCGGGTTATAATGATCCGCAGCATTTCGAATCATGATCTTCAGCGTATCTTCATCCGAGAACAGCTTGATGTCCATGATGATCTGCTCCGAATTTTTCAGTTGTTCTTTCTCTGTATGTTCCACAAAATCCGCAGCCAGCTCTTCCAGACAAAGAGAAGTCATATACGCCGTTCTTACAGAGGCCTTCTGATCCATCAAGAAGTCATAGACCTGTTTCGATATCCCTGTTACATCAGTATTATTGGCATGAATACTGATATCCAACATCGGAACATTATCCCGAATCGACTGGTCGATACATAACAAGCGATCCGGCGACATGCGAAGTTCTCTGTTTTTCGCGGAACGAACCAGATAGAGAACAATCAGGAACGGAACAGCGTTGGCACTGTAAGAAATCCAGATTCCGGCATATTTCATAGTCGGAAGTAATCCCAACAGCATCACCGGATAAATCACAGAGTCTGGAACGATGGAGTACAACATCCCCATCAGATGCTTTTCCGTGGATTCAAACAGCTGTGTCATCAATCGAACGCTTAAGCAAAGCGGAATGAACAGCAGGTAAACATATACACCTTGACGGAAATATGCATTTCCTTCCATTCCATAAAAACCTGCCAGCTTTGGAGCCAGGATCGCAATCACACCGCACCATACCACTGCATACATAAGGCCTACTTTAAAGGCTTCCCGAACAGCCCGGACGATTCCGTTCCGGTCTCTCGCCCCATATAAAACTCCAAACAGAGGAGCCGTTGCCATGGTGGTTCCCATGACCGGCGCTGTGGCAAATTGCGCCAGTCCCTTTACCGCCGTGTACACAGAAAGTGCTGCGGTATCTCCGCCGAATCCCATGACGATGATATTGTTCACGATCCCGGAAACCACGCCGTCCGCCAGATTATTTCCGGACGTAGGGAATCCGGTTTTGATAATATCCCACATCATTTTCAGCTGTAATTTCTTCATACGAAGTTTCAGCGGGATTTTTTTGATGACAGTGACAATGACGGAAGACGAAAGAGCCATCATCCCGCCGGTCCATGTCCCCATCCCCAGACCAACAATGGCCAGTTCCGGAGGAAGCAAATAAATATAAAGCGTAGAGAATACAAGATTTCCGAGGATCGCAAGAACTGCCGCCACAAATACTTGTTTCTGATATCCGTACAGCGCCATGATTTTCGAGAAAAACGTATTCAGAGATCCCATTAAAATACAGACGGTACTGGCTTTCAGATACAATGATGCCTGCTTCGCTACTTCCGGATTTCCGGCACCGCCAAAAACCATAGTTAGTGAGTCCGCGAAAGACAGGCATATGGCAATAAAAATACCCCCTAAAACCACGGTTCCGATGATCGCCAGAGAAAACGCCTGGTTGACTTCTTCCTTGTTTCCGCGTCCCGCTGCAGCGGACATCTTAACGATTGCACCGTTACCAATGGTCAGGACCAGTGCCTGGAAGATATTCATCGCCGGACCGCCGATGGCGACAGCCGCAATGGCTTCCGGCCCAATCATGATCCCTGCCAGGATCGTATCCACCATCAGCGCCACACAAACCGTGATCGTCGCCGAAAAACATCCCGGAAACATTCGCATGATCAACGTTCTTATGATTTTATTATTACTTTGAAGAGAATTTTGCATTGAAATCGTTTGTGTCACTTTTGATTCCTCCCCATTTAATCTTGCTAGATTTTGTCTGCAAAGATCCGATACAGGAACGTTACCATCTGCGCACGGGTACAAGGATCATTGGAACCGAATGTAGTAGCACTGGTTCCTCCGGTGATTTCCTGTTCGTATGCCCACCGGACAGCCTTTGCGTAGTAAGCATTTTCGATCACGTCCGTAAACGGATTCGTACCGCCAACCGGTACCGGAGTACCGCAAACCTTCCAGAGGAAGGTTGCCATCTGGCCGCGGGTACACGGCGCGTTGGGACTGAAGGTGTTTTCAGAAGTTCCAGCGGTGATTCCCTGTTCTACCGCCCAAAGAACAGCCTTCGCGTAGTAGGCATCTGCTCTCACATCCATGAACGGACAGGTGCTTTCCACCGGTTCAGGAGAACCGGAAGCCTTCCAGAGGAAGGTTACCATCTGCGCGCGGGTGCAGGAGTTATTGGGGCTGAAGGTAGTGTCACTGGTGCCGTTGGTAATACCTTCCTTGACGGCCCACAGGACTGCATCGTAGTAATACGTATCAACAGGAACGTCTACGAAGAAGTTCAGCATGGTGTTGTCATCCATGAAGGTAGCCTTCACTGCGACCTCGGATGCTGGCATTTTGAATGTGTACTTACCATCACCCTCGTTGACCAACTCGATTTCCTTACCGTTCTTGTCAACAACGATCAGAGTTTCCAGCGTGTAACCCTTATCGGGAGTAATGGTGACAGTCACCGTACTGCCCTTAGACGCGGACTGCGGGTTGATAGAGATAGTACCGTTCTGGGGCTTTTCAGCAGTGACAGAATCGGTGGATTTTCCTCCGCCACCGCCGCCATTATACGTCCACTTTGCATAGAAGGTTTTGTCGCCGGTATCGGTTGTATTGATTTCAGTGATAACACTACCCGTACAATCTTCATTATCGTACCAGCCGCGGAAGCGGTAACCGCTTCTTGTAACATCGGTAGGTAGTTTGGCTCCAACGCCATAGGTATACTCGGTAACATCGCCATCACGGATGATACCGCCGTTGGCAATCAGTGTGACAGCGTAGGTCTTATTCTTCAGCTCGACAGTAACCGTTACATCACCGGCGGGCTGTTCGTAGGTGTAAGTGCCGTCCTCATTCTCGGTGACGGTAATTTCATTGTCGTCTTCATCCTTGACGATGACCTTATCAACTTCCTTACCTGCTTCAGGTGTGACTGTGATGGTGACATCGTCACCCTTGACGGGATTTTCCTGATCAGTCGAAACATTGACATCATCGCCTGTGGGTAACTCAACTTCATAGGTTTTCTCGACGACATTGAGCGGGATAAGATCGCTCACGCTCAGGTCGCTGAACTTTAGACGAGCAGCGATATAGGCGATATTTTCCGGCTGATAACCTTGATACGCCATGCTCTTCAAGAGACCTCGGTAGGTATTCAGATCGACCGTACTGCTGCCCGAAGTGTCATTTTCAAACGAATCGGAATCATACGCCACAATCTGCTTTTGCGTATTTGCGGCGGCAAACCATGCTTTCGCACCGACAAGATTCTCCCCGGTAACGGTGATAATCAACGGATGCTCTTCGTCAATCGTGAAGGTGTTGGTCGCCGCATCATAAGCCGGACTGTCTGAATTGAATGTAACCGACGTGATCTCGGGGTTAGACGGCTCAAACACAGCCAGCAGGACACCGTCCTCGGTCAGGCTACCGGTGGTAGTGATATTGCCCTGCTCATCGATCTTAAATGTTGTATCAGCAGCAATGATATATCCATCGGGTGCAGCGGTGGCACGCAGGGTGTATTCCTCGCCGATATTCAGAGCAGTGACTATATGAACCGACTCATCCACATCTACGGTACTTTCCACATCTGTCGCAGAGACCCATTCCTCCACAACATTGCCCATCGAATCGATGATCTGCATGGTCGCGTCTGCGATACCTTCGCCATTAGCAGTATCGACCGCCGAAACCTGGACCACTGTTATGTCAAACTCAACTAACAGAACACCATCCGTGGTTACGCTGCCGGTGGAAACCAGATTACCATTTTCATCGATGGTGAATGTTGTATTCGGAGCAATCGCATAGCCAGCAGGTGCAGCCTCTGTATGCAGGGTGTATACCCTACCGGTCTTCAAACTGTAAACCAGGTGAATGGATTCATCCACATCAGTGGTTTCTTCATCATCCACTGTAGAAACCCATTCATCCACAGGTCTGCCATCCTCATCGATGATCTGCATATGCGCGCCTTCAATGGCTTCTCCAGCGCCGGATTCGATTGCCGAGATCTTGACCATTGTCTTGGCAAACTCGGCCATCAGGACGCCATCCGCGGACAAGCTACCGGTGGAGGACACATTACCAACTTCATCGATAGAGAATTGCTTATCGGTAGGAACGGTATAACCATCAGGTGCAACGGTGGCACGCAGGGTGTATTCCTCGCCGATCTTCAAGCCTGTAACTGTATGGGCTTCTGCGGCGGAAACCCATTCCTCCTCAACGTAGCCTTCTGCATTGAGAATCTGCATGGTTGCTCCTGCGAGGGCTTCGCCGCTTGCGAGATCGACCGCCGAAATGCTGACAGACTGAGTGATGGGAGCTGCGCCGACGGTGTAGATTTCACTCGCCGCAAGGGTGGTCACAGCATTGTGCCTGCTGTCCAGCATGACATAGTCTTCAGGCAGATGGATGGTATTCTCATCCAGAGTAACTTCCGCACCGATGCCGTTATAAATCTTGATGCCAGCGGGATCGCTGTGATCCGACAGATCGATTAAACCATTATTGTAATAAAACTCCTTCTGATTACTTTCGATCGTACCGCCGGTTACGGTGACCGATGCGCCGGCTGCATAGATTGCAGTGTAGCCGTTTGTGACGAGCCTGCCACCCGATACGTTCAGCTCTGCCTGTGTCGTATTTCCGCCATAAGACACATCAATGACATACGAGCTGACATTATGCTCTACTGTGCCTCCGGCAATCTTCAGCTTTGCGCTATCGTAAAGCGCGATAGCCGGGTTTTGGCCGCCAGTTCCAAGCAGCTTGCCTGTGCCTTCGGCAGAAGTATCGGTGATCGTGATATTGGTATCATTGCCGCCGATCAGCAGAACCCACCCGGAACTTTGCCATGTCTTACCATTCAGGTCGATGGTAAAGCTGCCGCTCTCGATGTAAATTTCAGCATCTTCGCTGATATCGGCCAGCAGCGTGAGCGTCGAACCGGGATTCTCCTGCGCTGCTTCAATAGCCGCTGTGATGCTGGTGTAGTCGGTTGTCTCGCCGCCCGCGGTGGTCACCGATGCATCAAAAGCTTCTGTTTTTGCCACGAGAACAACAGTCGTCAGATCGGTTTCTGCATCGGTCGTCTCGGACTGCTTGGTATAGCTCGAGTCGGTATTATTGACGATGTATACGGCTGTTGTACCCGTGCCGGTCAATGTGCCCGCACCGGTGATTGTGATACTGCCCTCAGCAGATACGCCGTAGCCATATTCGCCGGTAGATGTGCCGGTCAGGCTGCCATCTTCAACGATGATACTGCCTGTGGAATACACGCCGATGCGCTTACCCATGGCGGCCAGGCTGCCGGTGCCGGAGATTTCGAGGCTTCCAGAAACTTGCAGACCATAACCATCACCGGTATAGGTGACACTGTTCTCGCCAGTGACCACCAGCTTCAGCGTATTGCTGCCGACATAGTTGATGGCGGCGTTTCCATGCCCCGCGCCGGTGTAGCTGTAGTTATTCAGCGTAAGGGTGTTGGATGCAGGCTCATAGGTCGCCGTGCCGTTGCCACCGTTAATGGTCAGCTTTTCGGAAGTGATCTGTTCACCGCCTACCCACAGAGGGTATGTGGTGACGGTATTAAGCGGTTCAAACACAGCCAGCAGGATACCGTCCTCAGTCAGGCTGCCGGTGGTTCTCACCTTGCCATCGTTACCGATGGTGAATGTTGTATCAGAAGCAATCACATATCCCTCGGGTGCGACGGTGGCATGCAGGGTATATGTCACGCCGGATTCCAGACCGATGGTCTCGTAGGCCTCTGTGGTGGAAACCCATTCCCCCACAACATAGCCTTCTGCATTGAGGATCTGCATGGTTGCTCCCGCGAGGGCTTCGCCACTGTTGGCATTCACGGCCGAAACCTTAACAGAATGAGTGAGGGGCTCAGCCGCTTTCACAACGAGAACGATGGTGGTGAAACCGGTCGTCTCATCAATCGTCTCGGACTGCTTCGTATAGCTTGAACTGTCCTCACTGACAACATCTACGGCAGTCTTACCCGTGGCGATGATTTTGCCTTCGTCTTCGACAGTGATGTCATGGGCATATACACCGATGTCAACAATGTCGTCACTGACATAGGATCTACCAGTCAAACTACCGCCGCTGACGGTGATACTGCCCTCGGAAAGTACGCCATAGCCACACTTGCCGTTAGCTGTGCCGGTCAGTTCTCCACCCGAGACGGTAATGCCGCCGACAGCATATACGCCATAGCCCAATAAATCCTCATTCTCGCAGTCGGATCTACCAGTCAAACTGCCGCCGCTAACGTTGATGTCACCGTAGGCAATGATACCATTATAGGCACCTGCGCCGGTCAGGCTGCCGTTTCGATCTGTGCTGCTGTCGGTAACCGTCAGATCACCAGCGACATATACGCCGACCGTTCCAGATCTGGTAACCTCGACTGTCAGTGTATTACCGTTCAGATCAAGCGTAACGGAGTTATTGAAACTCAGCGAGCTGTCAGATTCGATATTGCGCTGCAGCTGGATATATGAGGCGTATGCAGCGATTGCCTCGGTAAGCGTGCCGCTTCCTGTAAGGTTATCGGCAGAAGTGCCCCAGAGGACTTCTGGGTCGGTAGCCAACACGTGGGCCGGCATCATTCCTGCCACCATCACGATAACCAGAAGCATACTCAAAATTCGTTGTTTCATAAGGTATCCTCCTTGAAAAAAGTTTCTCATTTCGTCATTTTCAGACGTTATCTGCGCCACTGTTCAATTGGTCCATCATCGATTCGATGGTTTGTCTGGCTAATGTAGGATAGTCAAACTGAGACACAAGGGCGATGGCTTCTTCCGTCTTCTCCTCTGGTACCTGAAAAATGCGAAAGACGCATTCGATAAACCGCCGGACTTTGCGTTCCATGGTAAAATACAGATCACAGGGAACCGTCATGAATCCCCGCATCACGCCGCCGGTGGCAATTTCAAACTCGTAAAAGTCCTTGGCTTCCAGATCCGGCTGATAGGCCTGAAACAGCTGTTCCAGCTTTCCGGCGATGTTCCGCATAATCAATGCAGAACTTTCCGGCATAGAGTAGGCCGCGGAGTACAGATCACGGATCTGCTCACTGCTCTCGGCCATATAGAGCTGAAGGGTGGTTTCTGCTGCATAAAACAGCACAGGATCGTCCGTAATATCCTTCAAAAACTTCTCCGTAGCTAAAAACTGTTCCTCCAGAACATATTCTACCAACTGGCAGAGAATGTTCTCCTTATTGCCAAAGGCCCGGACCATGGCATTAATCTCGACTTCGGATCTCTTCGAAATTTCACGCACGGTGGTAGCAGTATAGCCTTGCTCCAAAAACAGGCGCGCCGCTGTCCGCAGCACCTGAGATTTCAACAACTCTTTTGACACGCAAATCCTCCTCTCTGTCGAAACCAAACAAGATTCGAAACACGTTTCGTTATTTGTTTCAATCATAACAAAAAGGAGGTTCTTCGTCAACGAAATAATACAAACAGCCTCAAAATCAAGAAACCCGTTGGAATTTCAACAATCATTGAGATTCCAACGGGTTTTTCACTTTGTATAAAATTATGCGTTATTCACTACACGTTGAACAGGACGTGCATTACGTCGCCGTCCTTCACGATGTATTCCTTACCTTCGGAACGGATCAGGCCCTTTTCCTTCGCAGTCGCTAAGTTACCGCCGCATTCGATCAGCTTGTCATAAGCAATGGTTTCTGCGCGGATGAAGCCCTTTTCAAAGTCACTGTGGATCTTACCAGCAGCCTGCGGTGCTTTGGAACCTCTCTTTACGGTCCATGCACGAACTTCCGGTTCACCGGCAGTCAGGAAGGAAATCAGGTCTAACAGCTTATAGCTGGCCTTGATCAGCTTGTCCAGACCGGATTCGTCAATGCCCAGTTCTTCCAGGAACATCATCTTTTCTTCGTCTTCCAGCTCTGCGATTTCGGATTCTACCTTAGCGCTGATCACAACGACTTCGGAACCTTCGGTAGCCGCGAATTCGCGGATCGCCTGAACGTGCGGATTTTCGTCGGCATCAGCCACACCATCTTCAGCCACGTTAGCTACGTAGATGATGGGCTTGTAGGATAACAGGTCCAGAGACTTTACGAATTCAGCATCTTCTTCGCTGAGATCCATGGTTCTCGCAGACTTACCTTCTTCCAGAACAGCCATGATTTCCTTCAGGATATCCAGTTCTGCCTGTAAGCTCTTATCGCCCTTCAAATTCTTGGTGGTTCTCTGGATTCTGCGTTCCAGAACTTCCATGTCAGACAGGATCAGTTCCATGTTGATGGTTTCGATGTCGGACAGCGGATTGATCTTACCGTCAACGTGAACAACGTTTTCGTCTTCGAAGGCTCTTACCACATGACAAATTGCAGCAACTTCTCTGATGTGACCCAGGAACTTGTTTCCCAGACCTTCGCCCTTGGACGCGCCCTTTACCAGACCAGCGATATCGTAGAATTCAATGGTGGTATAAACGGTCTTACGTGCGTTATACATATCGGTCAGTACCTTCAGACGTTCGTCCGGAACGGTAACCACGCCCACGTTGGGTTCGATGGTACAGAACGGATAGTTAGCCGCTTCCGCACCAGCCTTAGTGATGGCGTTGAACAGTGTACTCTTTCCTACATTAGGTAATCCAACGATACCAAGTTTCATAACTTTTATATCTCCTTTATTTCAACTGTTGTCATTAACTACGAACTTTAAGCCGAATTATTATACCATAAAATCAACCACTTCTCAACGTCTATTTCTTCTTTCCTTCTAAATACACCAGAAATGCTGCTACGAAAATGATCACATATCCCACATAGCTCCAAATATCCGCAATTTCGCGGAAGACCACAAAGCCCAGGAGCGCTGCGAAGATGATCTGGGAATAGTCGAAGATCGAAATTTCCGATCCCGGCGCATATTTATAAGCTCCCGTCACGGCGAACTGCCCTCCGCAGGCGCAGATTGCCGCCAGGAGAAGATAAATGAACTGCTGTGCTGTCAACGGAACGGGATTCATCACCACCGAAGGAAGACAGACAACGCAGGAAAACAGCGAGAAAAAGAATACAATGACAGATCCATCCTCACCCTTCTGCTGGAGAAGTCTCACCATGGTGTAGGCCATACCGCCGCCCATGGCCCCGATCAGAGCCAGAAGTACCGCAGGGTTTTGGAAAATCGCCGGAGAGGGCTTCACTACAAACAACGTCCCCACCATAGCAACGGCAATCAAAAGCCACTGCTTCGCACTGGCTTTTTCTCTCAAGATCAGTGCTGAAAAAATGATTACAAAGAACGGACACAGATTACTGATCGTACTGAAATCCGACAGGACCATGCGGTCCATAGCATAGAAATTCAAAACCACGCAGAGCGTCCCAAATCCGGAACGCATCAAATGAAGTGGAAACCGATCCCTCGTAATCCGTATTTTTTTCTTCTGCTTGAGAAACAGGAGCGAGATCACGATGATCGCCACCAGGTTGCGGAAAAAGGTCTTTTCCATGGCCGGAACATCACCAGCCAACCGTGCAAACACGCCCATAGCGCTGAAACAGAAGGACGATGCCAGGATCAGCGCAACACCTTTCTTCTTATTGTACACCGGCATCGCTCTCTTCCTCACTTTCCTCCGACTTCCCACTCACCGCGGAAGTGTCGATCACACCGATCACCGAAGAAGCGGTTGCCCGCTTCTTCAGTACGATGTAAGCGATGGAGCAGGTCACGATCAGTGTAAGACTGACAACCTGCGCTGTGCGGAACGGCCCAATCATCAGACTGTCGGTGCGAAGTCCTTCCACAAAGAATCGTTCGATGGAATATAAGCCCCCATAGCTGAGACAGGTCTGTCCATAGAACTGACGGTGGTTGTCGATATACAGTAATACAAAAAACAGAATAAAACACCAAATAGATTCGTACAGGAATGTGGGATGAACCAACTCTCCCCCCACCTCAATGGCCCAGGGAAGATCTGTAGGACCACCGTGAGCCTCCTGGTTAAAATAATTTCCCCAGCGGCCGATGGACTGAGCTAAAGCAATCCCTGGAACCACCAGGTCCACCGCGTTCAGCGGGTTCCATTTCCAGCGCTTACATAGAAGAATCCCTGTACCGATCCCGAACAGGAGACCGCCGTGGATAGCCAAGCCGCCCTGGCGGATATTGATAATTTTCATCAGATCCCAGGCATAGTAATCCCAGTGGAAGGCCACGTACCAGAGACGACATCCCACCACTGCCATGGGAAGGCAGTACAGACCGATATCATAGATTTTTTCCGGATCCAGACCGTGTTTCGGTGCCCGTTTATATGCGATCAGTAAAGCAATCATCATTCCCGATGCGATCAGAAGGCCGTACCACATAATGTCCAGCCCAAATATGGTAAATGCTACATTGGATTTTGGTGTAGGCATATCACTACCTCCTTTGATTCATTAACTTTATTATTATACACTAAAGTCAGCTGTCGAAACAAGATGAAACAAAAACGCTGTTCCAGGTTCAACCTTTCATTGACTTTCAGTTTTAATATTGCTATGATTGCATTAAGAATTGATTCATCCACTGGGAGAAGGAGGCTACACACATGAAGAAAATTGCACAGATGGGCTTTGTATTTGGAATTATCGGCGCTGTTGCCGGTGCAGCAGGTATCGTTCTCGGTGCTATCGGCATGGTAAAGAGCAGATAGTTTTACCGCCCTTTTGATTCTGAAATAAAAAAGCGAATGGCTTATGGTAATATTACCGTTTGGTCATTCGCTTTTTGTTTTCTTTTCTTTTTTCGTTTTTTCGATATCGCGAAGTTCCTGTTCCAGCTTTGCTGTCCGGTCCGCATGTTCAGAAATCAACTGTCGTTTTTTCAACGCAATCATTTTTTTGATCTGTGCTTCACGGACCAATCCCGACGACTTATCTTCCAGTGCTTCCAGATAAACCAGCTTCACCGGACCGCGGCCTTTGGTATATTTGGCACCGCGCCCCTCACTGTGAGCTCTGATCCTCTGCAATGGCCGGTTCGTCCAACCGGTGTACAGCGTTTGATCGGAACACTCCACGATATACACATAACTATCCGTCATGATTCCACTCTGTTTTTCTACAAGACCTCTTTCATGGAACGCATGATCCAAATCAGCTTTCGCCGCTGTTCCGGCGTACAATCCTCCAGGATCTCCTGGACCTCTTTCATCAATTGAATCTCCGAACGTTCCACATTTCCGGCAACCACTTCGTCGGCAGAAATCTGCAGCACATTCAACAAACTGATGAACACGGACATGCTGGGCAGGACTTTTCCTGTTTCTATGTGGCTGATGTGTGTTGTCCCAACGCCCACAGCCTCAGCCAGTCGTTCCTGCGACATCCCTGCTGCTTTTCTCGCCTTGCGGATCCGGACCCCGATATCTCTGTAATCCATTTCCATGTCTTTCCCCTGTTATTCAATCTCTTTCCAATACTAAAAAGTAGGACGAATTCCGGTTTTTCCACAATTCGTCAATTTTTACACATAATAAAATTATATGTACCGTCCGCATTTTATTTAATACTTTCAAAATGCAAACTTCATCGCAAGACATAGTTTTTTAAAAAAGTTTTTCGTTTTTCCCCTGATTTTTCGCTGTATTACAGCTCTTTTCGACCTTCCAGAGCCTTTGCCAGAGTCACCTCATCGGCGTATTCCAGATCCCCTCCCACAGGGATCCCGTGCGCGATACGGCTGACTTTGATTCCGGCCGGCTTGATCAGTCTGGAAATGTACATGGCCGTTGCTTCCCCCTCAATGTTTGGGTTCGTAGCCAGGATCACTTCCTTGACTCTCTCGTCCTGTAGGCGCAGGATCAGAGACTTCAGATTGATGTCCTCCGGGCCGATCCCGTCCATGGGAGAAATCGCTCCGTGAAGGACGTGATACATCCCGTGAAATTCACGGATCCGTTCCACCGCACTGACATCTCTCGGAGTCTCCACCACGCAGATCACACTGGGATCACGGCTCTCGTCAGAACAGTACGTACAGGGATCCACATCGGTGAGATTTCCGCAGACAGAACAATACTTCATATTCTTTTTTGCTTCTGAAATCGCCTCGGCCAGCGCCATCGCTTCTCTGTCTTCCAGCGCCAGAATATGGAACGCCAGTCTCTGAGCACTCTTACCGCCGATCCCCGGAAGCTTGGAAAGCTCCGTAATCAGCTGCGCCAGCGGCTTTGCATACTGCTTCGCACCAGCCATATTACATCAGTCCGGGAATGTTCAGACCGCCGGTCAGCTTACCCATTTCATTCTGAGACATTTCTTCTACCTGACGCAGACCTTCGTTTACTGCAACCAGGATCAGATCTTCCAGCATTTCCACATCATCCGGATCAACAACTTCCGGCTTCAGAGTAATCTACTTGATTTCCTTTGCACCGGAGATCACAACGCTGACAGCGCCGCCGCCTGCTGTGGTTTCGATTTCCTTTTCTTCCAGTTCAGCCTGCATCTGTTCCATACGACGCTGCATCTGCTGGATCTGCTGCATCTGCTTCTGCATGCTGCCGCCGCCCATGCCTCCCATGGAAGGCTTCTTTCCTGCTTTCATTCCTCTGCCCATAATTCGATTCTCCTTTTCTGATTTAATTATCTGACTTCCACACTGAAACCCAGCTTATCTTCCAGAGACTTTGCCAGTTCCTGCGCTTTCTTTTCTTTATTATCTTCTCTGGACTGACTCGATCCGTCATCCAGCACCAATCGCATTTTGCGGCCCGTTTTCTTTTCCATCAGCTGGGCCAGAAGCTGCTCATTGTCCTTCAGAAGTCCCTTTGTCACCGCGTTGGATGCTTCCACAAAGAATTCGCTGTCCGTTACTTTTCGGAGTTTACTTCCCATCCGCAATAACAGAAAACTTCCCTTTTTCGCCGCCGGATCGTCAAATACGCTGTACCAGAGATCTTCCAGTTCCAAATCCAGCGCTTCCACCTTCGGTTCTTCTGCGGCAACCGCGCCCTGCACGGGCGCTCCCGTCAGTGCAGCCGCCTGATCTTCAGTCACAGGAACTACATCCTCCGGCCATTCCCAGGGCGGTACGTCATCCACCGGATTCGAAATCGCCGGTGTTCCGCTCTGTACAGGCGCAGCGGCCACCACCTGGGGCTGGACCACCATGCGCTGGGTCAGCGGCTTTTCAGCACCATCGCCGCTTCCCAGGCGGACGATTGCCAGTTCCAGAAGAACACGCGGCTGGGTGGACCACTTGGCATCAGCCAGCGTCTTGGACAATTCCAGGATACTGTTATTGATCACCGGAAGCGATAAACGTTCGCTCTGATGTCGGATCCGTTCCACATTCTCTGTGGACAGATTCAGCACTTCTTCCGGGTTTTTGATATATTTGGTCATGAGAAGGCTGCGGTAGTGTTCGATCCAGTCCTTCATCAACTGTCGGACATCCTTTCCATCAGCCAGAACCTGATTCAGTAAAATCAGTGCTCTCGCCACCTGTCCTCCGCTGACATAGTCCGTCAGCTCCATCAACACTTCTTCACCGGAGGCTCCGATCAGTTCCAGGACTTCATCACGGCTGACGGTCTTACCACCGCCGGATATGCACTGATCCAACAAGCTCAGTCCGTCGCGGACCGAACCATCGGCATTGGCACAGATCAGTCCCAAAGCGCTTTCTTCCACCGTGATCCCCAGTTCCTGACAGATCCGACGCATCCCTTCTTTCAGCTGGCGTTCCGGAACTCTTTTAAAGTCCAGACGCAGGCATCGTGACAAAATCGTGGCCGGAAGCTTGTGAACTTCTGTAGTAGCTAAAATGAACATAACGTTTTCAGGCGGTTCTTCCAACGTCTTCAACAGTGCATTAAAAGCTCCCGTGGACAGCATGTGGACTTCGTCGATAATATATACCTTGCATCGTCCGGCAACCGGCGGATACTTGACGCTTTCACGCAGCTCGCGGATATTTTCCACACCGTTATTGGACGCTGCGTCGATTTCCACCACATCCATGAAGGTGCCGTTTTTAATACTTATGCAGTTTTCACAGACACCGCAAGGCCGTCCACCTTCCGGAGCCAGACAGTTCATTCCCTTGGCCAGAATTCTGGCTGTGGAAGTCTTCCCCGTTCCTCTCGTTCCGCAGAACAAGTACGCGTGACTGGTAGTTCCGGTATCGATCTGGTTTTTTAAGATCCTTACGATGTGCTCCTGGCCGAGGATCGCGTCGAACGTCTCCGGTCGGAAGCTTCGGTATAATGCCTGGTACATACGGCTCCTCCTCTCTTTTTCCGTGGCAGCCGGTCAGAGGCCGGAATTGCCCCGTAAGAAAAAAATTGCCCTTTAGTGACTCCGCGATCGGTGGAAAAGGCTGATCTGCGGCACATAAGAGATTCCGCTTATCGCTGCTTCCTTCCGGACCTGACGAGGTTCACAGATTCTTATTGCGCAGGACCCAGACCACGTTTCACGAAGCCACTAAAAGGCAATTTATGCACTATATTATGATACC
>JAFUQN010000014.1 GCA_017472365.1 Bacillota bacterium | reverse complement strand
GGATTACGCGCGGCGCTGCGACAGGACCCTGACGTTATTTTAGTCGGTGAAATGAGAGATCTGGAGACCATCCAGACGGCAATCACCGCCGCCGAAACGGGTCACCTGGTATTCGGAACGCTCCACACGAAGGGTGCAGCCAATACCATCGACCGTATCATCGACGTATTTCCCGCAGAACAGCAGGACCAGATTCGGACCCAGCTGGCGGATGTCATTGAATGTACCATCGCCCAGGCGTTGATTCCCAAAATCGGCGGCGGCCGAAGAGCAGCCTTTGAAATCATGGTTGCCAATGCGGCGGTGCGAAACCTGATCCGTACCGGAAAGACCTTCCAGATCATCAGTACGATGCAGACCAGTAAAAAACAGGGGATGGTGCTGCTGGATGATGCATTGAGTGAACTGGTCATTACGGGACAGATCACCTATGAGGATGCATTGGAATTTGCCAATGATCCGGCAAATATCAAAAAAAGGAGGTAAGCTTTGCCTACATTTGATTATGTGGCCATAAACCGGGCCGGGAAAAAAGTGAAGGATCACGTGGAAGCTGCGACCATCGAAGCGGCGAAACATTCCCTGCGCGGGACGGGTTACACAATACTGGAAATCAAAGAGCAGAGCGTCCTGAATAAGGATATCAACCTCCCCTTTACCGGAAATCCCACCTCGAAGGACATGGCGATTTTCTGTCGTCAGTTCGTGTCGATCCTGAAAGCAGGCGTACCCATCAGCAACGTTCTTTCGATGCTGGGACAACAAACAGAAAACAAGAAGCTGGCTGCGGCGATCCGAAAGATGCAGTCGGACATCGAAAAGGGCGAAACGCTGGCAGGTTCCATGCGAAAGCACGACAAGATTTTCTCCAACATGCTGGTCAACATGGTGGCCGCAGGGGAAGAATCGGGAATTTGGAAGATTCGTTCCAACAGATGGAAGTCTACTTCGAAAAGGCGAAGAATACGAAAAATGCAGTTACAAAGGTAATGATTTATCCCTGCGTGTTACTGGTGGTTATGGTCATCGTACTGATCGTCATGATGGTTAAGATCATCCCCATGTTCTTGAAATCCTTCGAAGACATGGGCGCGGAACTTCCGTTCCTGACGCAGTGCGTCATGAAGGTCAGCGACTGGTTCGTCAGCTGGTGGTGGTTCCTGATCCTCGCGATCATTGGTCTAATCGTGGGTGGGGTCTTCTTTAACCGCACGGACCGCGGAAAGCATTTCTTCGGCTGGCTGACGCGCCACATCCCCGTGGTGAAGCACTTAACCGTCCGGTCGGCAAGCGCCACGTTCTGCAGAACGCTGTCGCTTCTTCTGTCCTCCGGCCTGACGCTGACCGACAGTTTAACGCTGGTTGCCGGTAACATGTCCAACATCTACTTTAAAGAAGCGGTGATCCAGATCCGTACGCTGGTTTCGGAAGGGTGGCAGCTCAATACCGGGCTGCGAAGCTCTGGCCTTTTCCCAGCCATGGTGTGTAACTTGGCAGGGATCGGAGAAGAAACCGGGGATCTGCAGAACATGCTGACGAAAACCGCCGATTATTTTGACGATGAAGTGGAACAGTCCCGACAGAAACTGCTGTCGCTTCTGGAGCCATGTATCATCCTGATGATGGCCGTCTTTGTCGTGATCATCGTATTATCCATCTTCTTACCGATGATGAGCATGACCTCGGCCTATGACCAGTATCTCCAGTAGGAGAAAAACAACAAAGCGATCTTATTTCGAGCCGTGATGCTCCACGTCCGGGTCGGGATTTGAGAGATACATACGTTACTTATTGCTGTAAAGCAAAAATTTAAGAAAAGAAAGGAATGATTCCAATGGAAAAGTTTATGAAGAAAATGTGGAAGAAGTCTGAAGGTTTTACCCTGGTAGAACTGATCGTAGTTATCGC
>JAFUQN010000013.1 GCA_017472365.1 Bacillota bacterium | reverse complement strand
AGAAATGATTGATGCATATGTAGTATATTTCAACAATGAACGTCCTGCTTATGCACTGCAATACAAAAGCCCTGTTCAATTTAGAATTGAACAAGGCTTCTTGTGATTTTTTTAATTGTCTACTTTAGGTTGACAAGTTCACGGTCATCCGGAGCTTTTCTATTTAAAAGAATTACAGATTCTTCAGTTCGTTGATGCAGTTAGCGCATACATTCTTGTCGTGGATTCTGCTGACATCCTTTGCGTTTCCGCAGAAAATGCAGGCAGGTTCGTATTTCTTCAGAACGATGTAATCGCCATCTACGTAAATTTCAATCGGATCTTTGATTTCAATTCCCAGAGTTCTTCTCAGTTCGATGGGAAGTACGATACGACCCAGCTCGTCAACTTTTCTTACAATTCCGGTAGCTTTCATGAATCCATCCTCCTTAGCCACAGCTTTTTTCTTATTATACTTCATCCAAAATTGGAAGTCAAGCCACTTTACTGGAAGAATGAGGCAATACGTGGAACTGTTGGAATTTGGTTGAGCCTACTTTTTCATTAATTTTGCCAGGCTGGTAACGGAATTTACCAGATTTGTAGCGGCTTTTACACTGCTCTGGTTACCTTTGACGACACCGGACATTTCAGAAGCGATGGAAGAAACGTCCTGCACCACTTTCTTGGCACTGTCAGCACCTTCTGCGGCAGTTGCAGAAACGGTTTCAAAATCCTTCAGGATCACAGCCAGGGATTTTACAGACGGAATCAGATTCTTTACGACGCTGATCAGATAAAAAAGAAAGATCAGGATCGCAATACAAATTAAATAATGAAGGGCATCGCCCAAACTGATGGTGATTTCCATATGTCATTAAATCCTTTCTTTTATCGTATATTTTCATAGACGAAAATATCTCGTTAATTACTATATATTATCACCCAATTTTCCGGGATTGACAAGCGTTTTTTAACAGGTGAAAATCCGCGTAGGACAGATGGGCGTGAAAGGAGAACGCATGAATTATATCTGGGCAGGAATGATGGTGACCGGGATCCTGTTTTCTACAGTGAACGGAACCATAGGACAGATGAGCCAGTCCATGATGGAAAGCTGCGAAGAGGCCATTTATTTTCTTTTGGGAATGGCGGGTGTCATGGGAATGTGGTCGGGACTAATGAATATTGCTCAAAAAACGGGACTGGTTCATCGAATGTGCAACCTTTTACGGCCGATGACACGACAGCTATTCCCACAGGTCCGCAGCGAAGAAACGATCAGTGCCATCGTCATGAGCTTTGCGACGAATCTGATGGGGGTAGGAAACAGCTCCACAATTTTTGCGCTGAAAGCCATGGAACGGCTGGATGAAGAGAACGGTGGCCGGCCGGTTGCCAGTGATGCGATGTGCATGTTTCTGGTAATGAATATGTATATGGTTCAGCTCCTGCCGATGACGGTGTTGAAGCTGAGGAATGATGCAGGATCTGCTGCACCGGAGAGCATCGTAATACCCGCGGCAATCGTCGAAATCGTCACCATGGCGGCTGCGATGGTACTGTGTCATATTTGCGAGAAAATGGGAGGAAAAGAACGCGCGTGAGTTCGGTGTTTCAATGGATTTCAGTGATGTTTGTTCCGGCGTTGTGTCTGGGAATCATCGGTTATGGTGTTTGGAAAAAAGCGCCGGTATATGATCTTTTTATTGAAGGAGTCAGAGAAGGACTGGAAGCGGCAGTGATGATGCTGCCGTTTCTGATGGCGATTTTTCTGGGATTGGAGACGCTGAAAACGTCGGGTGCGCTGAGCAGCCTTGAATTACTGGTGCGACCGGTTTTAAACGCGGTTGGAATTCCGGAACAGCTGACACCATTGATTTTGTTGAGACCGGTATCCGGCAGTGGTTCCCTGGCGGTACTGGAAGAAACATTGAAATCGGTGGGGCCGGACAGCTTTGCCGGGAGGGCCGCCTGTATTTTATCGGGCAGTTGTGAAACTGTCTTTTACGTTGTAGGGATGTACTTCAGTGTGACCTCCGTGAAAAAGGTCCGGCACTGTCTTCCCATCGGCCTGATTTGTTATGTGATCGGCGTATTTGGTGCCGTGATCATCTGTAAATACATGTAGAATCGTGTTGAAATTTCCTAAAGTATTCAAAGAATAATCCAATCGAAACTGACCATACTCAGTAATGAGGAAGAGCGCATTACTTTATGTTTTTTGTCCCCCTTTAGCATAGAAACGACTGTGTCTTCGGTGGACTTGTCTGTCGATGACAAAAAAGTCAGCTCTTCCTTTTGTTTTTTTGAGTTTTGTTTTGACTTTTACAGGAAAAGCCTATATAATATATGCGTATAATTTTGAGCATTTTTAGGCGATGCTTTTTTACGGGGATGGTTGTGGATCCCAAAGCATTGAAATTCAAAGCTTCTGGCATCGCGTTTCGATATATGGATACATAAATTTTGGAGGATACTGTGGGAAAGTTTATTATAGAACAAAGCGCACCGCTTTGCGGTGAAGTGGAAATCAGCGGCGCAAAAAACGCTGTACTTCCCATTATGGCTGCTACGATTCTGGCGGAAGATACTTACGAGATCAACGATGCTCCGCAGTTGAGAGACGTTGATGTTATGTGCCGTCTTCTGCGTCAGATGGGTGCGGAAGTAGAAGAAGACTATACGCAGAACAAGATCAACATCAAAATGGGACCGATCACTGCAGAAGAAGTTCCCTACGATCTGGTAAAGCGTATGAGAGCTTCGTTCTTCGTTCTGGGTCCGCTGCTGGCTAAGACCGGTCGTGCCAAGATTGCACTTCCCGGCGGTTGTACCATCGGTGACCGTCCGGTGGAACTGCATCTGAAAGGGCTGCGTATTTTGGGTGCGCAGATCAACGATGCACACGGTTACGTGGAAGCTGTGGCGGACAAGCTGAAGGGCGGTAAGGTCTATCTGGACTTCCCCAGCGTTGGTGCAACAGAAAATATCATGATGGCGGCGACCCTTGCAGAGGGTGTAACCTTCATTGAAAATGCAGCGCAGGAACCTGAAATCGTCGATTTGGCCAACTTCCTGAACAAGATGGGTGCAAAGATCAAGGGCGCAGGTACAGATACCATCAAGATCGAAGGTGTGGAAGCGCTGCACGGCTGTCGTCATGCGGTCATTCCTGACCGTATTGAAACCGGTACGTTCATGGTGGCTGCGGCAATTTCCAGAGGAGATATTCTGATCCGCAATGCGGTATCTGACCATGTAAAGCCGGTCATTGCCAAGTTGATCGAATGTGGTGTTGTAATCGACGAAACCGATGAAGGAATGAGAGTCCGCGGCGATGTGAATCCGCTGATCGCCACCGACATCAAGACTCTGCCTTATCCCGGATTCCCCACCGACATGCAGGCACAGTTCATGGCTCTGCTGACCACAGTGGAAGGCCCCAGTGTCGTCATCGAAAACGTGTTTGAAAATCGTTTTATGCACGTCGGTGAACTGAATCGTATGGGTGCTAACATCAAGATCGATGGAAAGAGTTCCATGATCCCCGGTGGAAAGCATCTCTACGGTGCGGAAGTGATCTGTACCGACCTGAGAGGCGGCGCAGCGGTCGTTCTGGCCGGTCTCGTTGCAGAGGGAACCACCGAAGTATCTGAAATCTACCACGTGGACCGGGGCTATGAAAAGTTTGTGGAAAAGCTGACCGGTCTCGGTGCGAAGATCTCCCGTATCGACGAAGAATAATTGCAGATTCTGCGCATATACATGGATAGTGTACAAGCTGAACAGCAGTACAACCATGGAGGTGCGCGATGCGGACATATGAAAAACAAGTCATAAAAGCAGGCGTCATCACCTTTGTGATGACGCTTTTTTTATTGGTGATCCTGCCGGGAACTTTGATGCTTACCTGGAATCTGTTGTCTGATACTGATTTTGACTGGGGCAATCTTCCGCTGCGCGGAAGAAGTTCCGGCTCGGTTGATTCCGACAATATCCGCGTTGAAGTCTGGCGAACGGTATCGGAAAGAGTCGAAACCGTGGCTTTGGAGGATTATGTGACCGGTGTGGTTGCGTCGGAGATGCCGGCGGGCTTTCATGCGGAAGCCTTGAAAGCCCAGGCGGTTGCCGCCAGAACCTATGGATTGGCGAAGGTGGAAAAATCGAAGACGGGAAATCCGGAGGCTCACCCGGAGGCTCCGCTTTGTGACGGGACGCACTGTCAGGTCTATCGGAGCAAGAAAGAACTTGAACAGGTGAAAGGAATGAACTGGATGAACGATCCTGAGAATGGTTTCGACAAAGTCCGACAAGCTGTGTTGGATACGAAAGGACAGGTGATGTATTACCAGGGAACGATGATCGACCAGCCGCTGTTTCACAGTGCCAGCGGAGAACGGACAGAAAATTCGGAGGACGTGTTCAGTACGGCAGTTCCGTACTTGAGAAGTGTGGAGAGCGGAAAGTATGAAAACGGAGCATACAGTGCGGAGACGTACAGCATCGCTTTGGAACAATTGGTGTCGAAAGTTAAGAGGCTTGATTCGAAGGCATCCGGCGATAAGATTTCAGTGATTTCGAGAAGTGAAGGCGGTCGGGTGGAAGTGCTTCAAGTGGGCGGTGCGGAGGTCACAGGTCGCCAGATCCGGGAACTTCTGGGATTGAGATCTGCGAATTTTACGGTACAGAGAATTACGGACAGCGATGGCGGACAGCAGATTTTGTTCACCACTTCCGGAAACGGTCATGGTGTGGGGATGAGCCAGCATGGAGCCGACGGGATGGGAGCAGCCGGGTATAATTATGTCGAAATCCTGCAGCATTATTATAGCGGGGTGGAAGTGCGTTGAAATTTCGAAGCGAATCATGTATGATAGTCCTGTGAGAAAAAACAGGAGGTCGACATGACAACACTGATCAAACATATGAATGAAGATTTTGAGATGTATCTTCGCGATGAATCGAGAACCGTGGGATATGCGGAGAACATCGCATTTCCGGTGACTACGGATGAAATCAAAGAGATTATGAAAGCGTGCTACGCGGATGGAGAAAAAGTGACTGTACAGGGTGGCCGGACCGGGATTGCCGCTGCTGCAGTTCCCTACGGCGGATGCATTTTGAATCTCAGTAAGATGAACCGTGTTCTCGGAATGAGAAAGGATGAAAACGGGTATTATCTGACGGTCCAGCCCGGCGTGGTTTTGTCGGAGCTGCGGAAAATGATCGCATCGAATAACTTCTCCATGAAGGACTGGAACGAAGAATCGAAAGAAGTCTGGGCGGAATTCAAAAAAGATGGAGCCTGGTTCTTCTCCCCAGACCCCACAGAAACTTCCGCAACCATCGGCGGGATGGTCAACTGCAATGCTTCCGGAGCCAGAAGCTTTCTGTATGGTCCCACCAGAAATCATGTGACTTCTGTGACTATGGTACTGGCAGATGGCCGCGTCATCACTGCGAAGCGGGGTTCTAACCAGCGGGCAACCGGCCATACGGCCGTGTTCACCTGCGACGACGGGTCCCTTTTGGAAGCACCGATCCCTACATATAAGATGCCGCCGACGAAGAATGCTTCCGGATATTTCGCGGCTGAAAACATGGAACTGATCGATCTGTTGATCGGAAGCGATGGAACTTTGGGTGTGGTCAGTGAAATCGAATTGGCGCTCCTGCCCCAGCCGAAGGTAATTTGGGGAACATCGCTGTTATTTGAAGATGAACAGAGTTCGCTGCAGTTCGTAGACCGTGTACGCCATTCTGTAGAGGGAATTGCGTCTATGGAATTTTTTGATTCCGGAGCGCTTGATGTTCTCCGTGCACAGAAGGCTAAGAGTCGTGCATTTTCTGCACTTCCGGAAATCAAGGACTTTGTGAATACGGTGATCTATGTGGAACTGCACTGTGATGATAAAGAACAGGCCATGGAACGTCTCCGCGGAGTTGCTGACGTGTTTGAAGCAGTGGGTGGAAATTTGGAACACAGCTGGGTTGCCATGAGTTCGAAGGATATTGAACGACTGATGTTCTTCCGTCACGCCGTACCTGAGAGTGTCAACATGTTGATCGACGAGAGAAAAAAGATGGACAAGCGCATCGGTAAGGTGGGTTCTGACATGTCCGTACCGGATGAGCATTTGTTCGAAGTCGTTGATTTATATCGTACGACATTGGCGGAACAGAAGCTCCAGACCGCTACCTGGGGCCACGTGGGAAACAACCACCTTCACGTCAACGTTCTTCCCAATAACATGGAAGAACACGCCAGAGCCAAGGAGCTGTTTAAGTCCTGGGCCAAGGGCATCTGTCCCATGGGAGGGGCGGTTTCTGCAGAGCATGGCGTGGGGAAACTGAAAGCACCTTTCCTTACCATCATGTACGGTGAGGATCACATCGAAGAAATGAGAACATTGAAGCGCGCCTTCGATCCCAAGTGGATGTTGGGCGTAGGAAATTTATTTAATCAACAATAATACAATCATATGACGTAATACCACAGGGGTATAGCTACGCCCTTGTTTGCTGTCCTCGGTACAGAGAAGCACGGTCTTCTTTTTCGCTGAAATCAAGCTGGTCTGTAACTCGCTTCGCTCGAACAAACAGACCAGCTATTTGATTTCTACGCTCAAAGAAGTCTCGTGCTTCTGACTGTGCCTGCGGAGGCAACTTCAGGCGTAGCCGTACCCCTGTGGTATTATGTGGGTATGATTATCCCGGACACAGGATAATTTAGTAAATCACTTATTTGTTCAAAAGGGTGTCCTGCATTAATTGAGTAACGTCTTTTAGGAGCGATAAGTGCTACTCTGAGGTAATCGGCTGAAAATCTCCCAAGTAGTCATCATTCGGATCGTAGCCAGTGACGTACGAAGTT
>JAFUQN010000111.1 GCA_017472365.1 Bacillota bacterium | reverse complement strand
CGTCACCGTCCAGAACGGATGTGGGAGCCTGCCCCTGTGCCCAGAACACGGGATTGTCTGTATTGATATCTTTAAACGCGTTAACAACTGTCGTTGTGGAGCCAATTTCGGCTACTAATACGTCAACTTTCATAGTGATTTCCTCTCATTGTACTCGCTTTTCAGCATAGAGTAGATGATCTGATCCAGATAGCCCCGCTCTGCCTTGTAGTTCTGGCGCAGTACACCATCCCGGTGCATTCCCAGCTTTTCATACAGCGCGATCCCATATGCGTTATCCGGATAGACATCCAACCAAAAACGATTGGTCCCTTCCCTTTCGAAAGCGTGCTTTAAAAGCCCGCCCATGGCTTCTTCTCCATAACCGCGGCGCTTTTCCGAAATGGCGATGCGGCGCAGCTCAAAAATCTCAGACTTACGGTTCAGGCGTACCAGAGCGTAGCCCACGATCCGCTCATCTTCTTTCTCACAAAATACCAGAAGGTAGTGGTTGGGATCCGCGATCTCGTCCCGGTGTTCCTCTTCCGTACCGATCCACAGATAATCCCGGTTCTCCGGATGACTTTCCAGATCGATGATGGTTCCGATCTGATCCTCTGTGGCTTCTCTGATATACAATCTGTTCGTCTCAATCAATGTGTTTCTCATTGCGTCATCCTCCTTCGCCCAGCAAAGCGTTGCATTGTGATGGTGTGTCCCGAATTTTGGATGTGCATTCTTTGAAATAAAGGGGTTGCCTGACGGCAACCCCTTTCATTAAGACTTGTTCAGGCCTTATTTGTTCATTTCACGGCGGCGTTCTACCAGGAAGGTAGCTACGTCTACACCGTGGCTGTTTCTTCCGAAACCGGCGTCAACGCCCTGCTTTACAGCTTCTTCAGGAATAACCTGAGTACCGCCGCAAGCGATCATTACCTTGTCTCTGATACCCTTTTCCACAGCCAGTTCATGGATTCTCTTCATGTTCTTGTAGTGGATGTTGTCGTGGGAGATGATGGTGGAAGCCATGATCGCATCAGCGTTCAGTTCCACAGCAGCGTCTACCAGCTTTTCAACCGGGCAGGAAGTACCCAGGTAGTGAACTTCGATACCGTACTTTTCGATACCACCGTGCTTGATGTCGATGATTTCTCTCAGACCTACGGAGTGTTCGTCTTCACCAACGGTAGCACATACAACCTTCATCGGGTTAGCATCGATGTCTGCGCGGATTTCAGCGTCGGACAGTACGTGCGGTTCGGGCGGAATTACCAGAGTATCAACGTCGATGTCGAAGTCTACCTTACCCTTCATTTCGATACGGGTACCTTCAGCTTCCTGCATGATTTCTCTGTTGATCACTTCAGGATCTACCAGACCCAGCTTCTTACCGATTTCAACAGCAACAACTTCAGCAACTCTCTTGTTCGCCGGGATGAACATGTTCAGCATGATGGTGCCATCAGCCAGCCATTCCATTTCGGGCTTGATCAGGCTGGACTTTCTGTACTTTTCAACTTCAGCCAGACGTACATTTACGTTGTCGGTTTCGTCCAGTTCGTCGATGTAAACGATCTTGGAACGATCTTCGAAGGTACAACCACCGATCAGAGCAGCCGGATCAGCGGGGTCGCCACCGTACTGAGCTACGTTGTTGTAACCGAAGTGAGCGGTAACAGGAGCCATGTAGTCTTCGTCTCTTTCGTAGATGAAGCCATAACCGATACCGCCTTCGATCTTACGAGCGATACCATCGCCGTTTCTTTCCGGATACTTACCGCTGTCTACGAAGAAGCCTTCCTGTACAGCCTGGAAGTAACCGCCTACTTCAACGATTTCTTCCATGAACAGACAAGCTCTTTCACGGATTTCTCTGGACATTTCAACCAGCGGGCCTTCCTTCTTCAGTTCAACCATTTCCATCAGGCCGTCCATACCAACAAAGGTCTGCTTAGCGGTATCGCAAGCTTCGATGTTGTAGATGTGCCAGGGAACGTTTCTACCTTCGTCAGGAGTGATGGTGGACTGGATGTCTGCTCTGGTCAGCTTGGAGATCAGCATGTTCAGAACGTGGGTAACGGTAGCTTCACGAGCGGATGCTTCCATGTACTTGGTGTTCATCTGAGCTCTCATCTTGTAGTCTCTCAGGAAGTCTCTCAGAGCAACTGCATAGGGCAGGTCCAGATATACGCAGGGTGCGGGAGGAGCTGTGGGCGGTACGGTGGACAGACAGATGTTTTCCGGCTTCATACCAACCTTTCTGGAGAACAGGGAGTTGATCGCGTGCTGAACGATCAGTTCGGGCATTACCTTCCATGCTTCTCTAGCAGTTGCGTTAGCGTTGTGCGCACCGTCGATCTGAGCGATGTCAGCCCAAGCCATGATCTTCTTGGATTCACATGCGTCTACGAAGGAACGAACACAGTTGATGTTTCTGTACAGTACGTTGTACTGGGGGTCCTGATGAGCGCCGTTGATACCTTCTTCAGCGAACATAACAGCTACGTCGGGACCAGCTACGCCGGATACGTAGGAGTGATAGTTGATCGGACGACCAACTTCATCTTCGATCAGGTCCAGAGCCTTTCTCTGAGCTCTTACCTGCTTTCTGGTGATGGGAACACCGCCGATACCCTGCGGAGTACCTTCTACCAGACCGTCCATGTGGGACTGACCAGCGGTTCTGATAACCATGATATGGTCAGCGCCATGCCATGCAGCCATTCTCATACGACGGATGTCGTCTTCGAAACGGCCGGATGCGATTTCAGTGGTGATGACCGGAGCCGGCTGGGGATCCATGCCGTCAAAGTACTTGGAGGAGGGCAGGCCCACGCTCTGCTTTAACGGAGTGGTCATGTCGTGGAAAGTGAAGGGACCCATCTGCAGGTTTTCTTCATGCTTTCTCCATACCCAACCTCTTCTTCTGGGCTCGTACTTGTCGAGGTCCTCTAAGATTCGGTCAATATCGATTTTTACGTCTTTTTCTAACTTATCGTATGCCATCTTAATGTTCCCTCCTTATTTGAATAACGCAGCAGCTTCGTCCCAAGCTTCGCCAGCAGCCAGCAGAGCTGCAGCTTCCTTGATTTCGATGCCCTTCGCCTTAGCCAGCTTGTAAACGACGTGACCGGCACCCTTGCCCATCAGGCCCTTATCCATGCAGCCTTCAACGATTGCCTTAGTATCCATGGAAGAGATACCCATTCTCAGCAGAACGGCTCTTTCAACGGAAGGAGTGGTGTTCTTCCGGCCCAGTTCCAGCAGCGGGTCTACGACCTGTTCGGTAACTGCCCAGAAGTGATTGAAGAGTTCTTCATCAGTCATATTGGCCAGGTGTTTTCTTCTTTCCTGAAAATCATCTGCTCTTTTCATCCTAAAAATCCTCCAAACGCCCGCCTGAGGCGGGACTTGATTTATCTTTCAAATCGCGGCAACCGGCGCGCGGAGCGCGCCGATTTTCGCATACACTCGTCGGTTGTTATTACAGAGTAGCGATAACTTCCTTAACGAAGTCTACGTCTCTCTTAACTTCCACAGCCAGGAATTCCAGGTCAGCCTGAGTCAGCTTGGTAACATCCGGGCAGTGAGCCTTGATAGCCTTCTTGATCAGGGAAGCTCTGAATCTGTTGATGTCAGCTTCCTTGTACTTGATGTGGCCGGGGGTCATCGGCAGGATTACGTTTACGCCGGGCTTGTCTTCGGTAGCGGGATCGCCGAAGTGGATGTCGATGCCGTTTTCACGAGCGAAGGACAGCTGCGGCTGTACGTGCTTACCAGCACCGGTGTATTCGGTTTCACTGATTACGATAACTGCATCTTCCGGCAGGTCCTGAGCCAGGGAGAATGCAGCTGCCAGAGCGGTGTTACCTGCGGGGCCTCTTTCCAGACCTTCCAGGTTAGCCAGAGCTTCGGTCATGTACATAACTTCACCCTGAGTAACGGTTACATAACGGTCCATGTAACGCAGAGGTCTTGCTGCGGAACGGGGAACGTCGGAGTGGTCGGGGTCGGTAGCGTAAGGAACGCCGAAACCGGTGTGGCCAGTGGTGCAGGACTTCTTGTTGAACTGAGCGTCGGAAGCCATGTGCAGACCGGTCAGGTCGATGGAAGCAGCAACCAGCTGAGTGTTGGTAGCGCCAGCCTTGATCAGACCACGAGCGGTACCGGTCATCATACCGCCGCCAGCGTTGGTGCAAACTACCATTTCAGGATCCTTGCCCAGCAGTTCGCGGCACTGCATAGCGATTTCGTAACCCAGAGTTTCGATACCTGCGATACCGAACGGAGAGTACAGGGATGCGTTGAAGTATCCGGTGTCTTCCAGAACGGACAGGAAGGTGTAGAACAGTTCGGGACCTACGGTCAGCTGAATAACTTCTGCGCCGTAAGCTTCGCATGCTCTTGCCTTTTCAACGATTTCGGGCTGACCTACGCCGTTGGAGTCGAAGCATTCCTGAACAACGATGCACTTCAGACCCTGCATAGCAGCCTGGGAAGCTACAGCTGCACCGTAGTTACCGGAGGTAGCAGCGATAACGCCCTTGTAGCCCAGCTTCTTAGCGTGAGCAACAGCACATGCAGCTCTTCTAGCCTTGAAGGAACCGGAAGCGTTGGCAGCTTCGTCCTTAGCGAAGATACGAGCACCGTAACCGGGCTTAGCGTACTTTCTGGACAGAGCGGTCAGGTTTCTCAGCTCGATCAGCGGAGTGTTACCAACAGCGGTCTTGCTCTGGATCTTGTTGATTTCTTCCAGAGTGTAACCGGTGTCAGCCATCAGAGAGTCGTAGTCGAAAGCTACGGAACCGGATTCGTAAGTAGCGTAGTCCAGACCCAGAGCCTTCTTCATGATATCATTGGATCTTCCCATTACGGAAGCGTAGTCTTTTGCCAGTGCCATTATTCTTCACCTCCGAACAGAGCTTCTCTCAGCTGCTTGTCGATCTGCACCAGTTCCGGTACGAAAGTACCGTAGCTGTGGCTCCAGTACGGATTTACTTCGATCAGTTCGCCCTTTTCCAGACGACCTACAGCAGTTTCAACAGTTACCATATCGCCGATTTCTGCGGTTTCATCCTGCAGGAATCCCTTGGTCCACATTTCCAGGTCACACTTCTGGGTATCTTCCGGCAGCTTTGCAGTTCTTTCTTCAGCCTTCAGAACAGTAGCGTGGATGCGAACCCAATCGCCTTTTTTAGCCATTGTCTTATTCTCCTATCAAATCAGATGATAGAGGACGATGTATTTCAACCGTCCTCCGTGATACTTTACGTATTATCCAGCGTCTACGCGGACAAAGCCGATCTTACTTTACGATCTTCTTGTCGGGGCAGATACGATCTCTCATGTCGCCCATGATTGCGCGAGGAACGGGCAGGTCCAGCATGGTCTTCAGACCGGGGTCTGCATTGATAACCTGCGGGATCATGTTTACGCACATAGCGATGGTACCGATACCGCCTTCGATTTCGGGGCTGTTAACCATGTTAACGTTCGGAGTACCCTTGATGATTACATAGTCACCAGTCTGTACGCCAACCTGTTCCGGTTCGATCTGCTGCGGGTGATCCATTTCGATCATCAGCTCGCCGTTTCTGTAACCGAATGCCTTCATAGCTACACCAGCAACGTTGCCAGCCTTAGCGAAGCCATAGGGGGACTTTCTGTCAACATCGGTAACGATGGGTTCCATGGTCTGTTCGAACTTGTCGATTTCCCAACCAATACCATCAGCGATCATACCCATGGATTCTGCGAAACCAACGTGACCAGCCAGGTGACCGTTCTTGAATTCTTCAACGGTAACACCGATACCCTGTTCTTCCATTACAGCGGGACCGAACGGAGACAGAGAGTTTACACGACGGGATACGATGTGTTCTACTTCTTCCATGCAGCCAGTCCAAATCAGTACCAGCAGGTCCATGATCAGACCGGGGTTGATACCGGTACCCAGGCAGGATACGCCGTTTTCCTTAGCGATTCTGTCCAGTTCAGCAGCCAGTTCCGGGCTCTGAGCCTGAGGATAGGACATTTCTTCTGCGGAAGTGATTACGTTCAGCTTCTGTTCCATGATGAACTTCAGCTTGTCGAAAGCGTTCTTGGTGAAGGAATCGGTGCACAGCAGAACGATATCAGCAGCGCCCGGCTTGATTACGTCTTCAGCAGCGCCGATCAGTACGTCAGGTCTGTCGCCTCTTTCGGTCTTGATGAAGTCGTACATGCTCTTACCGATCTTTGCGCCACGGCCTACAGCACCTACGATGTCAACGCCCTTCTTCTTCAGCAGCATATCAGCCATACCGCCGCCCATAGCGCCTAAACCCCAGATAATTACTTTTACATTTTCCATTGTGTTCTCCTCCATTTCATTCTTTATGGGTCTCCGGACGACAAAACGCCGGAAACTCTAAAAAAATAGATAACTGATTCATGGTGACTTTCGTCAACATTTATAATATATAGCAAAAACCATGCCAAATATTATTCCTTCGGAAATCGGCCGGACATTCCCCCGAAACCCGAAAAGATTTTTCCGAAGTGCCGGTTTTACGCCTTAAATTCTTTTGTTTGAAAATTTCTTCAATGGCGAAATTTGTTCCGATTTCACAACGAAAATCCTTCCCGGTTCCGTCTGATGCAAATAATTTTGCATTATCCGCAAATATATTTGCGATTTTTGAAAATTTCCGGTGTCAAGGGCTGATATGCCCTATTTTTTTGCTTCTTCGATGGCCTGCATCTTATACTTTTTGATCTTGTGCTGCAGCGTCTGACGCTTGATTTTCAAACTTTCCGCAGCTTTGGAGATGTTTCCGCCGTGAGCCACCAGCGCATTCTCGATCATACTTTTCTCGATGTGCTCCAGATACTCATCCAGGCCGCCTTCCTTCAGCTCGTAGATATCCTGATGGGGCAGGGACTTTCTGCGGTTGATGGGCAGGTGTTTGTCCGAAAGGACGTGCTCATCCTCCGCCATGGAAATGGCCGACATGATGATATTTTCCAACTCGCGGACATTTCCGGGGTAATCATACTCCAAAAGCTTCTGACGGGCCGAAGGCGACATCATCCAGATCTGTTTTCCGTATTTTTTATTGTACTTTTCCATGAACTGTTCTGCCAGAAGCAGGATATCGTCCGGTCTCTGACGCAGCGGCGGGATATTGATCCCCACCACGTTCAGTCGGTAATACAGGTCTTTTCGCAGTACCCCTTTTTCCAATAAATCCAAAGGTGGTTCGTTGGTGGTGGCTAAAATGCGGACATCCACGGGGATATCTTTCGTTCCACCCACGCGGCGTATGTACTGTTCCTGCAGTACGCGGAGCAGTTTCCCCTGCAGTTCCAGCGGCATCGAGTTGATCTCATCCAGAAGCAGCGTTCCTCCGTTGGCCTGTTCAAACATCCCCGCGCGGTCCACCGCTCCCGTAAACCCGCCCTTGGCGGTCCCGAACAGAATACTTTCCAAAAGATTGGCCGGAAGAGCAGCACAGTTCTGCGCCAGGAATGGTTTATTCTGACGATCGCTGGCGAAGTGGATGCTCTGGGCAATCAGTTCCTTCCCTGTCCCAGTCTCCCCGTAAATGACCACTGACGCATTGATCTTCGCCGCCCGCTTGGCCAGGGCCACGGTTTCCAGGAAGGCTTCGTTCTGTCCGTACAGGTTATCGAAACTGTATTTTTTGATCTTATGTTCCTTACTTCGCTGGGGCTGGTCCATTTCACGACGCAATTCCAGGATCGTACGGGACATTTTCTGAACATCGGTGATGTTTTTCGCGATTTCGATGGCACCGATCAGCCGCCCGTCCTCGATCACCGGTACCGTCGTATTCACCGTGGTGATTTCACGACCATCCTTGTTCAGATAGGTCTGTTCCTTCCGCATGGTGGTCTGACGCTTTTCCAGCGCCTGCATCAGCGTACTTTCCTCCACATTCTTGAACACTTCCGCGAACGGCTTCTTCAGAACGTCCTGACTTTCCATTTTTTCCAACATCGCCATGGACCGGTTATACACCACGCTGTTTCCTTCCGGATCCACCACATGTACACCTTCGTCGATCAGCTGAAGGATCTGTTTCATTACGATCAGATAGTCTCTGTTTTTCATCGAAATCCCCTCTCCGGAGCAACCGCGCAGCGGATTGCCGCCTGCTTCTATTTTACAGGAAAACGAGCAAAAAAACAACGGTTGATGCAAATTATTTTGCACCAACCGCAATTTCTTCGGCAGTCCTCCGGTTCCTTACTGGAACTTTTTTACCGCATTGATATACTTACCTAAAATCCCGATATTTACATAATAAAGAGACTGGCGTTCCTGCTTCTTCACTTCGATCAGCCCCGCTTCCACCAGCTTCTTGATGTGCTGCGAAATCGTTGCCTGACTGTAATCAAAGGCTTCCACCACATCTTTGTTACAGAGTACCTGGCGGTTTCTGTTGGCCATGTAAATATAGCGGAAAATCTTCACGCGGGCCGGATGGGCGAAAGCGTCAGACACATTGGCCACCAGTAAAATCTCTTCATCCTGCAGTTCGTCGTTTTCTTTGCGAAGTCTCATAGGTCGTCTCCTCTCAAATCGTTGTTGTAGTTCTATTTTCTACAATCCATCGCCTATTGTCAATGCTCAATTTCACGTTCCTGCTGCGCCGCCACAGACCGGTTGACCCCGTAAACACCGACCAGGATGATCACCGAAGCGATCATCTGACGCACGGTAAACGGTTCCTTCAGGAAGATCACTCCCGCCAGAATCGAAATGACGGTGGTGATGTTCGCCATGATGGATGTCTGACCTGCAGAAATATAGGTCAGCGCATAATTCAGCAGCATATACGCCATGACCGACGAACAGACCGCCAGGAATCCGATGGATACCCAGAATGACGGAGTTGTCAGCGGAATCAGGATCTTTGTCCGGATATCCCCCAGGCTGGTGATCAGGGCCAGCGCCGTAAATACGACACAACCCAGCGCGAAGGTCACATAGCATCGCTCCGTGGGCGTGAATTCCTGAGAAATCTTTCTTCCCACCAAACCGTACAGTGCTCCCGTCAGGACCGCCAGCATCAGCATCACAAATCCGAACCAGGAAAAGCTTCCGGTGTTATTGCCGACCGACGTCAGAATCACCCCGCCAACAGATAAAAAGGCGAATCCGATCTGTACCGGCGATGCTGTTTCTTTTAGGAAAATCATTCCCAGGAATAAGGTCAGGATCGGGATCAGCGCGATCATAACGCCGGAAAAGGACGAGCTGGAATTGGCGATCCCGTAGGTCTCTCCCAGAAAATACACTACCGGCTGAATGATTCCTAAGATGATCAGCCATTTGATATTCTTTCCTTTCAGACGCAGATGCAGCCTTCCGGTCCACACCAGGATATTCATGACCAAAAACGCAGCGCAGAAGCGCACTGCGATCAACAGTAGAGGCTCTGCCACCTCCAGGGCAATTTTCGTAAACATAAAGCTGAATCCGAAGATGACCTGTGCCGCAAACGCTGCTGCCAGAGCCAGATTTTCTTTCGTTTTCATTGGTATTCCCTCCCGCACGAAAAACGGGCGGCATCTCCTCTCAAAAAGACGCCGCCGCGTATCAATTCTGTCTAAGCCGTCCGAAGACCGGCTGTTTCTTAAATGTAGTTAAACGGATTCTTGGGCGTACCCAGGTAACGGATCTCAAAGTGGAGATGCGGTCCTGTGCTTCGTCCCGTACTTCCGACCAGCGCAATGTTCTGGCCCTGGAAGACCTTATCGCCCTTCTTCACCAGCAGCTTACTGCAGTGAGCATAGTACGACTCGTAATTTCCGCCGTGGTTGATGATGATCATGTAACCGAAGGATCCCTTGTATCCTGCATAAGTGACAGTACCGCCGTCGGTTGCGTAGATCTTTGTTCCCTTGGAAGCCGCCAGGTCGACGCCGTTATGCATTCTTCCCCAGCGATAACCGAACTTGGAACTGATCCGGTAGTTCTTGATGGGCCATGCCCAGGTACCGGTTCCCTGACGGGGCGGTGCCTTCTTGGTTCCCTTGACCACGATCTGGCTTTCCGGCTCGGTCAGCTTCTTCGTGGACAGAACAACGCGGGAAATTTCTTCACCGTTGTTTCGCTTCACCCTGGCAACCACTTCGCGCGTTCCGTAAACACCCTTCTTCTTGGTGGACGTTTCGCCTTCGTACATCGAAGAGCTTTCTTCATAAACCGTTTCGAAGGGAATGTTTTCAACATACGTTACGGTTTCCGTCGTCTGCACTGTCAGCACAGGCGCATCGCGGTTCAGTATGATCTGCTGGGAGATCTTCAGCTTAGACGGAACAATTCCCGGATTCATCGCTTCCAGCTCCGACTGTTTCAGTCCGTACATCTTGGCGATTCCCGAGAAGGTTTCTCCGGATTTTACGGAGTGGATCTTCTTTTCCACCGCACCGGTCAGCATGTAGTTCAGCACTTCCGCTTCGTTTTCGATATCTCCCAGATTGACGCTGATGCTGCGGATTTCCACATTTTCAGCGAAGGAAATCTCGTCAAACACGCGATTTTCGTTTTCTTTCTGCTGAGTAAAATTATCCTTGATCGCGTCCAGGATGTCTCTGGCCATATCTGCGTTCTGCAGTACAGCGATCAGCTCACCATCTTTATAAATTCCGCTGGCCATGACCTTCAGGTCCTGCATGTACGTCAGGTTGTTCAGCACTTCATCCTTGGAATCCAACTGCAAATTCCAACCCCGGACTTCGCGGAAAGTAATATCCTCTTCTTTATTGATTTCTACCCGGGCGTGAAGCGTCGTGCTGAGCTTGTCCCCGATGGCATCAATGGTCTTATAAACTTCTTCTTTATTTTTTACGATCCCGAGAGCCTTACCGTTATAGGCGTACTCATAGGCCGTGATATGTCCGATAAATGTGGTCACCGCCGCAATGCAAAACAGCGCCAGCGCCAGGATTTCTGCCAGGATCACCTTGTGATCTTCCGCCCAGTCCAAAATATCCATCAGACGCTTCCACAGATGCTTCAACGGGCGCAAAACCGTTCTCTTCGTCCACACGTTGACCAGACGGTCAAAACGGTCCACGCGATCCGCGATCCGGAAGGCAAACCGCCGTTCCTTTACCTGGATCTTTCGTCTTCCGCGGCGTGCTTTGACCGATCCGCGGTAAGCATACCGTTCCCACAAAATCGCACATTTTTTCTCAAAGGTCAGTCCCGGCGCCTTTGTCAGCCAGCTGATTTCCGCATCATCACTGTGACAGGTGATCGCAGCCTCCTGGGCCCGGCGTCGTTCAATGTGACCTTTCACATTGTCCACCGCCGTGCTGACACCGGAAGCCACGGCTCCCGCTCCGGCCGCAGCGGCTTCCAGCGCTTTCTTTCCCTGTTCCGAGGATTTCTGCAGCGCTTCCTGTTCCGCTTCCATATCTCTGGCGATCTCGTCCAGAGTTTCCATGATTTCCGCTTCTTTTTCCGTTATTACAGGTGCCTTCGGCTCCGGTTCTTTCTTTTCCGGAACATCCATCTGGCGAACCGCCTCCTGGATCTCATCCCAGATATTCGGTTCTTCCACAGGCGTTTCCGGCTGCTTCGGTTCCTCTGCAGTGAAACGCTTTCTCCAGCTGCTCCGCTTCCGTCCGGAACCTGATTCTTCCCGTACTTTCTTCTCCCTCAGCTGTTCACGCTGTTGTTCGCGTTCTTTCTGCATCTGGGCAAAGCGTTCCTCAAAACTCTGTTCTTCCGAAGACAGACGGGCAATTTTCTCATCTACTTTTTTCGAGATGTCGTCTTTGACAGTTCTCTGTTCTTCTTTGATTTCCTGATTGTCCAAACTCATTCCGGTCTCTCCGTACTAAAGTTACATCTGCGACAGCTTTTCACTGAAGCAGCTGCATCTTTCTCCGTTGTCCAACGTACCCGTATCCTTGCACTTTGCACAGGTATAAGGATGTTCCATGTAGTCGATGGCATAGTTGTTTTCCGTCAACAGATACGCTTTTTCCTCATTCAGCGCCTTCATCCGCTTCTGCAGCTCATCGGCGCGCTTTTTAGCGTCAAATCGTCCCGATAAAATCAGACGCGGAAGTTCCATGCTCAGCTGATGCAGCTCTGAATCCATCCGGCGGATCGCAGGGATCTTCGCGTAGATTTCTTCTGTACGCTGCTTCCACAGCAGTTCGTTCCGTTCTCTGTCCTCTTCATAGGACTTCATGACGCGGCGGATCCTGTCGCCGCTGTCCGAAGCTGTACTCTGGCCGCCGCGGTCAGCGGTTGCCCCGGAAGCTCCGGTTTTTTTGCGGTCCTCTCCCTTGTACCAGGATGTCAGGATCGAATTTACGTAATTTATATTGGGACTGGAGATTCCGGATGTCTTTTTACAAGCTTCCAGAACGGTTTCCAGTCCAAAGGCGTACTCGTCAAACCACACGTCCATGATCCGCTTTTCCTCTTCCGTGGAATTGCGCGTAAAACCAAGAGCCTTCATGACTCTCTTGTACTGGAAGTGGCGGTTGTCCGATTCCGTCAGATAATTTTCAATGTCATTGATGGTCTTCAGCCCTCTGTCCACCCAGTCGCGAATGACGGTGTTGACATACTGGTACTGATTCTTTCCTCCGCGCTGATTCTGACAGTAGGAATAAGCATAGATCACCACATCCGGTGTGATCCCGTGGTCAATGATCCAGTTCTGGATATTGGTCGGCTCGTTTCCACTGAGGAACCGTCCGGTGATGCGTTCGATCTCCGCAAACATATCCCTCATGGTACTGTCGTCCAGCTGTTTTTTCAAATGGGCCGGAACGTCTTTTTTTCCGCCGCCCTTCTGGGTGCTTTTCGTTCCGTAAAGCTGCTCCTTCAGATCGATGAACTCCACTTCATAGCGGAACCGGTTATTGGGATCCGCATAGTGCTTTCGGATGACACCCTGCTTCTCCCAATAATTCCACGCCAGAAGTACCTGTTCTTCCTCCATGGACAGCTCTCTTGCGATCATGTCGTTTTCCAAAGGCATGGACAGATCCGCATACATCAGGCCGTAGAGATACACCTTCACATACTCGCCCGGTGCACTGACCATGTATTCGTTAATGAACATATTTTCCACGCGCGTATCGTGGAGATAATGATTTTTTGCTGTCTGTCTCTGAAAACCCATGTTCTGTCCTTTTCTTTAGAACGCCGCAGCCTCTCTGGCCTTGTCGGCGAATCGTGTGTATTTACCCAGCCAGGTCAGTTCCACAGTCCCGGTGGAACCGCTTCGCTGCTTGGCAATGATCACTTCACAGATGTTCGGTTTATCTGTGGCTTCTTTGTTGTAATATTCATCGCGATACAGGAACATTACGATGTCCGCATCCTGTTCGATAGAACCGGATTCTCTCAGGTCCGACAGCATCGGGCGCTTGTCGTTTCTGGCTTCCGGCGCACGGGACAGCTGGGACAGTACCAGTACCGGACAGTCCATTTCACGGGCCAGCAACTTCAGGAAACGGGACATGGTGCTGACTTCCTGCTGTCTCGATTCGGAACGGCCGTCGCCGGCCATCAGCTGCAGGTAGTCCACCACGATCATGTCCAGCCCTTTGTCGGCCTTCAGGCGGCGGCACTTGTTGCGGATTTCCATGACGGAAATCCCCGGTGTATCGTCGATATAGATATCTGCGGTAGACAGACGGTCCAGGGCAACGTTGATGTTTTCCCAGTCCTTTCTGTCCAGTTTTCCCGTCTTGATCTTCTGCATTTCCACGCGGCTTTCCATGGAAAGCAAACGCTGGCCCAGCTGCTCCTTGGACATTTCCAGAGAGAAAATCAGGACCTTGGCATTGGCCTTAATGGCTGCCTGCTGTGCCATGTTCAGAACGAATGCCGTCTTCCCCATGGCCGGTCGGGCAGCGATGATGATCAAGTCGGATTTCTGTAAACCATTAGTCATTTTGTCCAAGTCTACAAATCCGGTCGTGACCCCGGTCAGTCCGTCCGGGTTCTGAGACACGGCATCGATCTGCTGGATATTGGACCACAGAACGTTTTTCAGAACTTCGTAATCCTTGGTCTGGCGTGTCTGAGCGATTTCAAAAATCTTCTTTTCCGCCTGGTCCAGGATCTGTTCCGAATCGACCTTTTCCTGATAGCTGTTTTCCGTGATCTCCGACGCAGCGTTGATCAGACGGCGCAGCACCGCCTTTTCAGAAATGATCTTTCCGTACTGAACGGCATTTTTCGTGGTGGGAACAATGGTGGACAGCATCGCGATATACGCACGGCCGCCGACCATTTCCAGCGTTTTTCTCTTTTTCAGTTCTTCGGACACCGTCAGGATGTCCACCGGCTCATTTCTCCGGTACAGCTCCACGACTGCCTTGTAGATCTCCTGGTGCATTTCGCTGTAGAAATCTTCCGGCTTCAGAAATTCCAGGATATCGAAGAGGACTTCTTTATCGAGGAAAATAGCGCCCAATACGGACTTTTCCGCCTCGTCGTTATGGGGCGGAATCCGTTCCGGTCTCTGACTCATACTCGTTCCTTTCGGTTACGCAACTACGTTGATCTTGCACTTAGCGGTCACATCGGTGAACAGCTTCACGTCGATGGTGAATTCGCCCACGCTCTTGATGGGAGCGTCCAGAATGAACTTCTTCTTGTCGATGTCCATACCGGTCTGCTTCTTGAATTCTTCAGCGATATCCTTATTGGTGATTGCGCCGAACAGACGGCCGCCTTCACCAGCCTTGGTCTTCAGGGTCAGAGTCATGGATTCTAACTTCGCCTTCTGTTCCTTTGCAGCTGCCAGATCCTGCTGACGCTTTGCTTCCTGCGCAGCCTTTTCTCTTTCCAGAGCCTTCTTATTGGCGGGAGTGGCTTCGATGGCTTCCTTGGCCGGGATCAGCTTGTTTCTTGCATAGCCGTCGCTTACCTTGACCAGAGTACCTGCCTTACCATAACCTTTTACATCTTTGATCAGAATTACTTCCATTGTCTTTCTCCTTTATTGATTCATCTCACTGATGATTTTCTCGATCTGCATGATGGCTTCCATCGGCGGATCGATGACCTGTGCACCTGCAGTGGTCAGATGCCCGCCGCCTCCCATCTTTTCCAGAACGGTCTGTACGTTGATTTCTCCCAGAGAACGGCCGCTGATGACTGTCATTCCCTGGTTGTTGATTCCGGCCGCGAAGCTGGCCTTCACGCCCTTGATATTCAGAAGTTCGTCAGCAGCCTGTGCTGCGATGACCTGCATGTTGGAATCTCTGTCGTCGGTCCATGCCACGGCAATCCCCTCGCCGGTGATCTGTGCACTGCTGACGATTCCCGCCTTCTGTTTAAAGAAGTTCATATCGATGCGGAAGAACTGGCGCACGTTGGCGATATCCGCACCGTTACGGCGGAGCCAGCCTGCCGCTTCAAAGGTACGGACGCCGGCCTTGACGCTGAAGTGGTTCGTATCCAGCATGATCCCCGCCAGAAGCGCTTCAGCTTCCATTTTATCGATGGACTTCTTTTCAGTATAGTATTGTAAGATTTCCGATACCAGTTCCGATGCGGAGGACGCATAGGATTCCATGTAGGTCAGCATCGGATTTTCGATGGCGTCATCCGTACGGCGATGGTGGTCGATCACCACGATCTTGTCGGTAACAGACAACAGTTCCGGACATTCCACCAGTTTGGGACGATGGGTATCCACAACGATCACCAGCGTATCTTTGTCGGCTATTTCCAGAGCCTGTTCACTGTTGACGAAATTGTACATTCCCGTTCCCACGGCCTTCTCATACAGACGGTCCAGCGCATCGGGACGTCCGTTGATCACAATGGCAGCCGCCTTGTTGCGGATGATTGCCATACGGTGGATCCCCAAAGCCGCGCCGAAACAGTCCATATCCGGACGCTTATGACCCATGATGATCACATTGGAAGCCTGGTCGATCTGCGGCCGCAGCGCATGGGCCATGATACGGGACTTTCCTTTATTTCGCTTTTCCACGGCCTGTAATCGTCCGCCGAAATATTCTACCGTATTAACTTTCTTGATGACTACCTGGTCACCACCGCGGCCCAGAGCCAGATCCATGGCCGTTGCCGCGTATTCATCCAACTGATTATAACTCTTTCCGCCCACGCCGATCCCGATGCTGACCGACACCGGAAAGTCTGCTTCCGTTTCGATGTTCCGGACTTCATCCAGGATGGTGAACTTCGCCGCTGCCATCTTTTCGTAATAGCGGGTTTCCAGAACCATATGGTACTGATACCGGCTGTAACGGATGATCGATGCGTTGTACTTTTCCGCCCACTGACGGATCATCTTTTCGATCTGGGCCGCCAGCTCCGAACGCTTATTATCCGGCGTTGCAGAAATCAGATCGTCGTAGTTATCCACGCTCAAATACGCCGTACAGGGACGCTCGTCGCGGTACATCAGCTTCAGAGTTTCCCAGTTGGTCACATCCTGCCAGTACAGAAGCCGTGTCTCGGTATCGATCATACGACTGGTGATCACGCGGTAGACCTTACTGTGGGTATTGATGGTCACATAACTGTCACCCTTTTCCGCTTCGTCTTCCGGAAGAAAATCGGTGTGTTTATTCCCGGTGACAGCATGAATATTGGTGTTGAACAGTTCCACATCGGGAAACAGCTTCCGGAATTTATGGTTGATCCACAGGATCGATCCTTCTCTGTCGATCATACAGATCGGCAGGGGATTTTCGGCAATGAACTGCTTCGCCGAATCGTCCATTTCTTCCGTGATCGTATCGGTATATTCCTTTAACTCTGTGGACTTGTTTTCCGAATATTTTTTGTAATAAAGCCACATGGCAATGATGACCACAAAGGCACCCAGTCCCAGCTTCACATTTAAATATGTCAGGACAGCCGCAAATAAAATCTGGATCACCAGATTTGCACGGAAAATCGGCCCTAAAATCTTTTCAAGAAAATTTTTACCCATAAGCATTTCTCCTCGACACACCAAGATACAGATAGGGGCACTGACCCAGTCTGTATATCTTAAATATTATACCACACTCATGGGAACCGTGTCTTGTGTTTTTACAATGAAAAAAGGAAGTGATTTCTCACTTCCTTCAGTAATCGAATGATGATCGATTAGTCAGCTACGTAGGGCAGCAGAGCAACGATTCTTGCTCTCTTAACTGCGGTGGTAACTGCTCTCTGGTGAATAGCGCAAGTACCAGTGATTCTCTTGGGCAGAATCTTGCCTCTTTCGGTCACGTACTTCTTCAGCTTTTCAACATCCTTGTAATCGATGGTTTCGGTCTTGTCAGCGCAGAACTGGCATACTTTCTTTCTTCTCATGCCGCCGCGTCTCTTATCCTGCATCATGGGTAAGCCTCCTTATTTCAAATTTTTAAAATAAATACTTCGTTTTCGATTTAGAACGGAATATCATCATCGGATACGCTCTGGAAACCTTCGGGGATTCCGCCAAAGTCGGAACCGCCGTTCATTCCCTGACCGCCGCCGTACTGGGAACCGCCATAAGACTGTCCACCGTACTGCTGGCCGCCTGCGGGCGCACCGTTTCTGTCTCCGCTGCTCAGAAATTCGACTCTGTCAGCCACAACATCTGTTGTGTATCTGGTTTCACCGGTCTGAGTCTTATAACTACCGGTCTGAATTCTCCCCTGTACCGCTACCTGACGGCCCTTGTCCAGATATCGTTCGCAGTTTTCGGCCTGTTTACCGAATACGACGATATTGATAAAGTCCGCAGTTCTTTCCTGATCCTTGGAGAACGGACGGTCAACAGCCAAAGAAAATCTGGCAATGGCGGTCTGGTTTCCGGAGTTGGAATAACGCAGTTCAGGTTTTCTTGTTAATCTTCCGATTAAAATTACAGAATTCATAATGTCACCAAATCCTAATTACTTTTCATCCTTGTTGATGATCATGTGACGGATTACATTGTCAGAGATCTTCAGTCTTCTGTCTAATTCGTGCGGAAGCTCAGGCTTTGCAGCAAATTCTACTACAACGTAGTAACCTTCGTTCATCTTCTGGATGGGATAAGCTAACTTCTTCATGCCCCATACGTCTACCTTAGCGATTTCGCCGCCGTCGTGTTCGATGATACCCTTAACGGTTTCGATAACAGCTTCCTTCTTTTCTTCTTCCAGTGTAGACTTGATGATGAACATTACCTCGTAATTATTCATTCTTTTCACCTCCCTATGGACTAAATGGCTTCGGCCCTACTGCCGAAGCAGAGAGCATTTTTTCACAAATGCCTTATTATTATATCATGTCCAACAAAAAAATCAAGCGTTTTTTCATTGAAACCTCAATATTTTTCAGACTACAACCCCTTGTGGCTACACCCATCTGAGCCCCTTGGGATAGTGGTTCTTGGCGCTTCCGCCGGAAACCTTCGTCCAGCCCAGCGGATATCCTCCATACGTCGCCAGGTTCCATCCATCCTCCGGCAACCGCTCCGCAGCTCCCGCTGCTCCGCTCACATCCAGCGCTTCTCCTTTCAGATACCGCACCGCCAGGTCGTATTCCGCAGAATTCCCGCCGCCTCCGGCGATTCCCAGTTCCAGACAGCGGTTTTCCAGATGCAGATCCCCGATCATGGCCGGTGTCAGCGCCAGTGCCAGCGCATGGGACGGTTCAAATCGTCCTTTTTTTATCGTCCCCAGATGGAGGCCTGCCCGCATAACAGTCAGTCCGGACAGATCCGGACAATCCCTGTGGACCGCGTATAACTGTTCTCCGAACAGCAGGAAATTCCAGCCTCGTCCGCAGATCCGGTTCAGCGCCGCTTCCCCGTCATCAAAAAACTCTTCCGAAAACGCTCTCCATTCCGCAGGCGCTTTTTTCAGGATCTGGTTTCCGAACCCTTTTGACGCCCCTTTAACTTTCTTTCCTTTTTTCGGAGGCTTTGCCCCGCCGATCCAGGTTCGTTCCCGATCCTCTTCTTCCCAGTTTTTCCGGAACACTGCCACAAAATGCCCTTCTCCCTTGACCTCCTGAGGCCAAAGACGGGCGCACCGTTCAATGGCTGCAGTTTCTTCCTCCGTCAGCGGCTCTCCCGCCCACTCCGGACGACCCGGAGAAAACAGACGCAAACCGCCGGACACTTCGCCGGGATCTGCCGGGAGTACAGCCATATCCGGATAGTTCCGCAGGATCCACAATACCACACCTTCATTCTCCGCCGGGGCAAAGGTACATGTGGAATAAATCAGCGTTCCGCCGGGAGCCAGCATGGCGATTGCATCTTTCAGAATATCCTTCTGACGTTCCGCACACATTTCCACATTTTCCGGGCTCCACTGACCGATAGTATCTTCGTCTTTACGGAACATACCCTCGCCGGAACAGGGCGCATCAGCCACAATCAGGTCAAAGCAACCGGGAAATCTCCCGCTCAGTTCTTCCGGCGCATGACTCACCACGATCCCGTTGGTCAGACCCATGCGTTCCATATTCTGCGACAGGATCTTTGCACGGTTCGGCACGATCTCGTTGCTGACCAGAAAGCCGCGGCCACCGAGCAGCGATGCCAGCTGGCTGGATTTTCCTCCTGGGGCAGCGCACAGGTCCAAAACGCGGAACGGCCGCAGTTCGTCCTCTGCAGAGTGTCCCTCACAGAAACGTCCGATCACAGTACCGGCCTGTTCTGCCACAGCCATGGCGCTGGGTTCCTGAATATAGTAAAGACCCGCTTCGTGGAGGGGATGCTTTCCGGGGCGCAGTCCCCGCTCCGACTCCGCAGCAGCGTCGTAATAAAATCCGCTCTTACACCAGGGAATAGCTTCCAAAGAAAAAGGCGTGATCTGTTGAAAGTTTTCCACAGAGGTTTTCAACAGATTCGCCCGTAATCCACTGTACCGTTCCCTGTGGAAACTTTCCACAAACGGGGCGAAGTCCGTTGTCAACATCGCCTCCATCCGTTGCAAAAACTGGCTTGGAAGGTTCATGCCCTTCCCTCCTTTCCACAAGTTATCAAAAGGGTTTTCCACAAGTTTATCCACATTATCCACAACTTATCCACAAGTTATCCACTTTTTGCCCACCTGTGGATTTCCTGTGGACAACTTGTGGATTTTTTCAAAATATCTGGGGAAAACCTGCTATTTTATCCACAGATTCTGGGGATAAATCCCGTTTTCCTTCATTTCCTTCAACGCATTCACCACGTTTTCACGGTCCTCACGATAGGTGACACCGTGCCACTTATCCGTTGATTTCAACACATTTACGGTCGCTTTTCCCTCACGGATCAGATCGTCGGCCACGAAGGGGAGGAAGTATTCTCCCTTCTGTGGATTATTTTTCAGCGCATTTTCCAGGAATCTGGGGAATTCTTTTTCCAGTTCCACCATCATGCTGTGCGTAAAGCCCCACAGATTCATGGATACGATGGTTCCTTCTTCCAGGTCGGTCCAGGTAGCTCCGTCATCTTCAGTGAACTGAATTACACCGTCGTTTCTCTGGATCTTGGTGCGTTCCACGATGTTCTGCAACATTCCGTCACCGTCCACACTGCAGACGCCTCTGGCCACCGTTCCATTTTCGGTCAGCGTATTTTCGATCTGATATCCGACCATACAGAAGCGATACTGTTCTCCATCTTCTGCAGACGACAGGAAATCATAGATATGCTGGAACGCCTGACGGCCATAGAAGTCGTCAGCGTTGATCACCGCAAACGGTCCGTCAATGGTATGACGGCCTGCCAGAACAGCGTGGCCGGTTCCCCAGGGTTTCACGCGTTCTGCGGGAACTTCAAAGCCTTCCGGAATATCGGTCAGCTCCTGGAATACGTATTCGATTTCCAGACAGTTGGCCGCCTTATTGTCCATCAGCGCACGGAAATCCTCTTCCATTTCACGCTTGATTACAAACACCACTTTTTCAAATCCGGCTTTCCAGGCATCGTACAGAGAAAAATCGATAATCAGTTCTCCGTTAGGGCCCACCGGATCCATCTGCTTCAGTCCGCCGTAGCGGCTCCCCATACCGGCAGCCATGATCAGCAATACAGGTTTCTTCATTATAATTTACCTCCTCGTGCCACTTCTTCCGCCTGGAGTTCTTCCAGTTTGGTGCGGACGATTTCTTCAACAACAGCAGCAATGTTGGACGCTTCTTTTCTGTCCATGTCCTTTGTGTAAATCGGCGGATGAATGTAAATATCCACACGTCCGGGATAGACCATGTTCTGTTCTTCAAAGCAGTGATACGAACCGCTGATGGTCACGGGAACGATGGGAGCGCCTGGCTTGGTGGCCAGGCGGAGACTGCCTTTCTTAAAGTCTCCCATCACAGGGCCGCGGCTTCTGGTCCCTTCCGGGAAGATTGCCATGGAGAAGCCCAATTCCAAATGTTCGATGGCCGTCTCGATGGCTCTCAGAGATGCTCTGGCATCATCGCGCTTGATGAAAACGCTGCGGACGTCCAGGATCAGCTGATTGAACACCGGAACCTTCGACAATTCTTCCTTAGCTACACAGCCGAACTGACGATGCTTCATGATCTGTGTCAGGATGGGGATATCTGCATATCCCTGGTGATTGGCTACGATGACACAGGGCTCTTCCGGAATGTTTTCACGTCCCACGATATTGATCTGTGCACCCACGTGCTCGATGAGGCTGGTCCCCCAGGTGTCCTGAAGCCAGCCGATTTCTTCTCTTTCCAAATCGTACTGTCCTTCCGCTCTGTACTTCTGGATCAGCTTCTGACTTTTGCGGATCTTTCGTACGTCCCAGTACGCAAAGGCCGCAAACCCTATATTCTTGAAAAGTGCGCCTAATTTCATTTCGCTTCCTCCCGTTTTTCAAAAAATCTTTGATATTTTATTGTATCACAAATCGGAAAAAGCTACAATTATATTAGGACATTGTATTATTGCGGTACATGCGGGGATTTGCCCCAGAAAGGACACTTATGTCAAAAAAAGAAACATTCATCCCCGTGCGTCTGATTGTATTCGCGGTGTTTCTGGCACTGTTTGTATGGATCAGCATTTCGGTCATCTCCGGCGCCAGCTGGATCACAAGTTTTGATCAGGCCGTGCAGACTCTCGCCTTTTCACTGCGCTGCGATCCGCTGACCGCGGTTCTGATTCCGCTGACCTACAGCGGAAACTGGCAGGGCGTCACCGCCATCTGCATCTTACTGCTGATCCTTCCCAAGACCCGCCGCTGGTTCGGCCTTCCGCTGACCGGAAGTGCCGTCACGTCAGTGGCTCTGTATCAGTTTCTGAAATACCGGATCGAACGGCCCCGTCCCGACGTCAGTCTTCATCTGATTGAACAGGGCGGCTTCAGCTTTCCCAGCGGACATACGCTGAGCAGCATCTTAGTCTGGGGTACACTGATCCTTCTGCTCCGGCATTACCAGCGGACCGCATATATCAGTCCCCTGACTTCACAGCAGGTCGGCCCGGCAACCCGCTTCCGCGCCGATCGTCTCCACCGTCCGGCTCTCGGCGACGGACTCACCATCGCGCTTTGCGTAATTGCCGCGGCATATCTCATCCTCATGGGACTGTCACGCATCTATGTGGGCGTCCACTGGCCCACCGATGTTCTGGGTTCCTGGTGTCTGGGGCTGGCTCTGTTATCTCCTATTTCAAAAATTGTTGAAAAAATATAATACTTTTTGTCAAAAGAAGGCAATTTTGTATTGCCTTCTTTTTTATTGTCTGTTACAATGATTTTCGTGTCTGTGTTGACAAAACGTTTAAATATTATTCAACAAAATTTGAGGTGAGAAAAATGGAACAACGAGAAAAATTCTCATCCCGTCTGGGGTTCATTCTGATTTCTGCAGGATGCGCCATCGGATTGGGTAACGTATGGCGCTTCCCCTACATTGTCGGTCAATACGGCGGCGCCGCTTTCGTACTGGTATACCTGGTATTTCTGATTTGCATGGGACTTCCTATTATGGTCATGGAATTTTCCGTGGGAAGAGCCAGCCGGAAGAGTGCAGCCCGCAGCTTCCACCTTCTGGAGCCGGAAGGCACCAAATGGCACTGGTACAGTTGGGGAGCTATGGCCGGCAATTATCTGCTGATGATGTTCTACACCACTGTTGGCGGCTGGATGCTGGCTTATATATTCAAAATGTTTACCGGTCATTTCACCGGACTTGACGCCACCGCAGTCACTGATACATTCAACAACATGCTGGCAGAACCGGTTTCCATGATGATCTGGATGTTAGTTATCACGATCATCGGCTTCTCCATCTGTTCCATGGGTCTGCAGAACGGTGTGGAACGTATCACCAAAGTCATGATGCTGGCCCTTTTAGGGCTGATGCTCGTCCTGGCGGTCCGCAGCGTAACGCTGGATGGTGCCGTCGAAGGTTTGAAGTTCTATCTGGTCCCCAACTTCCACAATCTGATGTATAATGCGGAAGGCGACTTCATCCTGGCAGAGTCTGTCTACGCCGCTATGAGCCAGTCCTTCTTCACCCTGAGTTTGGGGATCGGTGCCATGTCCATCTTTGGAAGTTACATTGATAAAGACCGTTCCCTCATGGGAGAAGCTCTGAGTATCGGCATCCTGGATACTTCCGTGGCTCTGATCGCCGGTCTGATCATCTTCCCTGCCTGCTTTGCCTTCGGTGTCAATCCCGGCCAGGGCGTCGGTCTGGTGTTTATCACCCTCCCCAATATCTTCAATCAGATGCCCATGGGAAATCTGTGGGGCGGCTTGTTCTTCATCTGCATGTTCTTCGCCGCACTGAGCACCATCATCGCCGTATTCGAAAACATTCTTTGCTTCGCCATGGACCTGGGCTGGGGCCGCAAAAAGGCCATCGCCGTCAACGGCATCGCCCTTCTGCTCCTGTCGATGCCCTGTGTGCTGGGCTTCAATGTGTGGAGCCACATCACGTTCCCGCACATCGGAAATATTCAGGATTTGGAAGACTTCTTAGTGTCCAACAATCTTTTACCGCTGGGCTCTGTCATCTACCTGCTGTTCTGCGTATCCAAGAAGGGTTGGGGCTGGGATCACTTCATCGCCGAAGCCGATGCCGGCAAGGGCTTGAAATTCCCTTCCTGGGCCCGTCCTTATGTGACCTGGATCCTTCCGCTGATTATTCTAGTGATCTTCGTCATCGGTTACATGCAAAAATTCGTATAAAAATCTCCACATAAAAAAATCCCGATCCAAACGGATCGGGATTTTTATTTGTCGTTTTAGAAGAACATACCCCAGATCAGGAAACCACCACAAGCTACAATGCCTGTGAAGATGGTTACGATTACCAGGTAACCCATGATGTCGCGAGCCTTCAGACCAGCTACACCCAGAGCAGGCAGAGCCCAGAACGGCTGAATCATGTTGGTCCACTGGTCACCCCAGGCGATAGCCATAGCGGAACGACCGTAGTCGATTGCCATTTCGGTAGCCGCAGGCATTACGATAGGAGCCTGAACTGCCCACTGACCGCCGCCGGAAGGTACGAAGAAGTTGATGATACCTGCAGACAGGAAGGTCAGAACCGGGAAGGTCACGTTGTTGGAAATGTTGGTAAAGAAGTTTGCGATGATGCTTGCCAGAGAAACGCCGGTTTCCGGATTGGTAGCTACCATCAGACCCATGATACCTGCGTACCAGGGGAACTGCAGTAAGATACCTGCTGCGCCGGAAGCTGCATCGCCGATGGCATCTACATACTTACGCAGATTTCCATGCAGTAACAGACCGATGAACATGAAGATCATATTTACGATGTTCAGGTCCAGATTGAAGCCCTTCAGAATGAAGTAACGAACGATGTAAACCAGGCCGAGAGCCATGGTGATCGCCCACAGAATTCTGGAGTGTTCCAGCTTTTCAGCAGGAGTATCCACAGTGTAGGTACGTTCTTCTTCTTCTACCAGAACTTCCGGATTTACGGTGATGGTGTGTTCTGCATCAGGATGCATCGCATAGTTTACGAACGGCATAAACAGCAGAATCACCAGAACCATACCTAAGTTACAGGGATGGAAAATGGTTTCGGAAGTCGGTGCAAAATACACAACATCCAGGATCTTGGTACCACCTTCAGCGCCCATCTGCAGAGGAATGGAACCGGACAGACCAGCATGCCAGATAACGAAACCGGAATAAGCGGAAGCGATCAGCAGAGGATAGTCCACGTCACGAACGCGCTTTGCAATTTCCTTAGCCAGCAGAGCCGCAGCGATCAGACCGAAGCCCCAGTTCAGCCAGCAGCAAATGGTGGATACGAATGTGGTGATAACGATGGCGCTTCTCTTGTTCTTTGCACAGGAAGCAATAGCGCCCAGAGCTCTCTTACAAGCCGGAGCAGAAGCCATTGCAGAACCCAGTACCAGTACCAGAGCCATCTGCATGGAGAAGGATAACAGACCCCAGAAGCCCTTGCTGTTACCCCAGGCTTCTACCAGTTCGAAGGGACCTAAGCCAGTACCCACCATGGAACCTACGAAGGTCACGATGGTCAGGATGATCGCGAACAGGAACGGGTCAGGAAGCCAACGATTCACGATGGTTACACAACCGTTTGTGAATTTTTTGAACATAATACATACCTCCTTGTTACATAATTTGTATAATATAAGTTCGCTTTCATTATATGGTCCCTGCATTTCCAGTCAATAATCCTTTACTTCTCGAGTCAAAATTTTAACAACTTTTACCGTTATCTTTATTTTTTATTAACCGAACTGTTATTTCTTTTTTGTAATTATTCATACAAACTTAAATAAAAAAACCCAGTGTGAATAAACCGGGTTTTGTAATTATAATTATTCAGTGTTAAGGCTGCTGCGCCTTTTTACAGCACTTTGCTGAGGAAGTCCTTTGTTCTCGGATGTTTCGGATGATCGAAGACTTCTTCCGGAGTACCGCTTTCCATGATGATCCCTTCGTCCATGAAGAGGACTCGGTCGGATACTTCTTTCGCGAACCCCATTTCATGGGTAACGATGACGCAGGTCATACCGGTCTTGGTCAGTTCCTTGATAACCGCCAGTACTTCCCCTACCATTTCCGGGTCCAGTGCCGAAGTCGGTTCATCGAACAGCATAACGTCCGGATTCATGGCCAGCGCGCGGACGATGGCCAGACGCTGCTTCTGTCCACCGGACAGACGTTTGGGATATTCGTTGGCCTTGTCAGCCAGACCGACACGTTCCAGAAGCTCCATAGCCTGGATATTCGCTTCCGCTGCAGGAACTTTCTTTACCATGGTGGGAGCCAGAGTAATGTTTTCCTTTACAGTCATGTGAGGGAATACATTGAAATGCTGGAACACCATCCCCATTCTCTGACGATGGACGTTGATATCGATCTTTTCGTCGGTGATATCCACACCGTCGAAGATGATATGACCGTCTTCCGGGGTTTCCAACAGGTTCAGACATCTCAGGAAGGTACTCTTACCACTTCCGGAAGGACCGATAACGGAGACGACTTCGCCCTTTTTGATATGTTCATTGACACCCTTCAATACGTGAAGGTCGCCGAAGCTTTTATGTAAATCTACTACTTTAATCACCGCTCTGTAATCTCCTTTCGAATACTGCAATCGCCTTAGACAAGGTGAAGGTCAGGAAGAAATAAATCGCCGCAACGATCAGCAGAGGCTCAATGGTCAGATATAACGCCGCTGTCATGGTCTTGTACTGGGTCATCAGTTCACCTACGAAGAAGGTGGATGCGATGGATGTTTCTTTGATAACGGTTACGAATTCGTTGCACAGTGCCGGTAATACATTCTTGGTGGCCTGCGGAATAATGATCTTGATCATGGCCTGCTTCTGGCTCATACCCAGACAACGGGCAGCTTCCATCTGGCCCTTGTCTACGGCCTGGATCCCTGCACGGATGATTTCAGCCACGTAAGCCACACTGTTGACGATACAAGCGATGGTAATACTAATGAAAGCACTGTCCAGCTGCGGGATCAGTTTCGGGAGACCGAAGTAGAAGAAGTACAGCTGTACCAGCATCGGAGTTCCTCGAATGACTTCGATATAGGCGGTCATCAGCATCGACAGAGGCTTTACCTTTCCCACCTTCCAGTTGGACATACGCAAAATAGCGAACAGCGATCCGATGACGGAGCTGCAAAGTACGGTGATCGCTCTGGTTTCTTTCGTGATCGCGATTCCATTATCTTATGCAATCTGTCAGGTGGTAGGATCGGCCAATGCCTTTCTGGAGTTTGTGTCCCGAAAAGCGCTTCCGGCCCGGTTTGCT
>JAFUQN010000110.1 GCA_017472365.1 Bacillota bacterium | reverse complement strand
CTCATTTAGCTTGTGTAAGACTTTATGGATTGCATAAGCGATTTCTTTATCCGCAAATTGTTCCTCGATATTTTCATCAGAAAGAATGGCCTCAAGCGGATAATCAACTTTCCTGTTATGCTTCTTTGTATAGCTGTAAAAAGTATTTCTGGCAATTTTACATAGCCATGTGCTGAGCTTGCAATTACCATTGAAGTTATCAATGCTTCTGAGCGCTTTGAAAAATGATTCTTGTGTAATCTCCTCGGCCAATGTATGATTTTGGCACAGAGCCAACACGAATTTATATACTTCTGAATAATATTCAGCGTATATTTTATCAAATTCCTCCACAATTTCACCTCCTTGTCAACTATTAGACTTCTATAATTGCTATTCGTTACAAGTTCTATCAAAAAATATAGAGCATATGCCAAACAGCTATGCTCCTTCGTCAAATTATTATTTATTGTTCAATTCACTTTATCATATTTTTCTACTCACATCAATGATTGGTGAAATTGCCGGAGTTGGAACCTATCAGTCCAAGAGGTAATTTGGGATAACAGTTTCGACCACTTGCATTTTTCCGCAAGATGTTCTACGATGAAACCATCATGATCAACTATGAAGTTAAATACAAGGAGAGTATAGTATGAACATCCAGGATGTGATCGAAGCTCTGAAAGGTAAGGGCTATGTCGTATCGTATTTTGAAACAAAAGAAGAAGCGGCCGACTATCTGGACGCGAAAGTAGACGGTCAGCTGGTGGGCTTCGGTGATTCTGAAACGCTGAATTCTCTGGAATTATTCGAACGCTTATCTTCCCATAACGAGGTCTGGGATCCCCAGCATCGTCCGGAAGGCATGACCTTCAATCAGGTCGGAAAGAAAGTTCTGGTCACCGACATCTATTTCACTTCCGTCAACGGAATGACCGAAACCGGAGAACTGATCAACATTGACAGTACCGGAAACCGCATCGGTGCTTCCTTCTTCGGACACGATAAAGTCTACTTCGTGGTCGGTACCAACAAAATCGTTCCCACCATCGAGGACGCGGTATGGCGTACACGAAACATCGCCGCTTCTCAAAACTGCGCCCGTCACGGATACAACACTCCCTGCGCCACCACAGGAAAATGTCACGACTGTAAAAGTCCCGACCGAATCTGCCGTGCCTTGGTCGTTCACTACATGAAGATGAAATACACCGATATGGAAGTGGTCCTGATTAACGAAGAACTGGGATTATAACTGTTACTAAAATTGAAACGAGAGCCTTCAGGCTCTAATTTTATTTTTCTTTAAATATTTTATATAATTTTCATTTATTACATAAAACTCCATTTATACTCCTAAAAAAAGGGAGAAAGAAAACTTTCTCCCCGAATTAACGGTTCGCATTTAAAGCTGCGAAGCACTTAAATGAAAGGTTCACATTTGAAGTAGTGAAGCACTTGAACAATTCTCTTGTTCTTTTTTATTATACTTCGACCTCAAAGCCGACGTCAATCATTGTATATTACATTTTTACAATCGTTCCTTACATTCCTTCGACAACATGTACAATATCACTCTACTTCATCTGTTCCAAGATATATGGATCCTTGATCTTCTTATCCGCTGCGAAGAGAATGATCTTCGACATGATTTCCGCTGTCTTGGGATCATCATCCAGGAACGGGAGGAAAATCTTCCCACGATGCTGAGAATGAACCGGGAGAACATTCAGCTGATGGACACCGACCATGTGTACCACGCCGCTTCCCAGATGCACCGTGTATTCTCCCAGCGCACCCTTGATCACCGCATGAGTTCCGGAAATATGAACATTCTTCAGACCGAAGAGATCGATATTACATTCCGCGATGACCTTGCGCATTTCGATGGTGGAATGACTGGCTTCGGGATCCACGTTCCCCGCATGAGCGACGCTGACCGCCAGGTCCACATCGCGCATGGCTTCGGAGTATACGATATCCGGAACATCTTCCAGCTTGATCGGTTCAAATGTCTTACGGTCGGAGAAGGCCACGAATTCCACGGTAGGAGCTTCGATATCGGAAGGCGAGAACCAGTCCGCAAGGGCATACATATTCACAAGAATGTTGTCCTTATAGAACACCTTGTTGAGGCCCATTTCCTGATCCACGATCCACCGGCGGTTCTTCAGCGCAGCGGCTGCCTTCTTCGGCTGGATCTGATTTCCGGCGAACATTCTGGACTTGTCCTGTCCCGTTTCTTCTTCCAGTTTGATATACAATTCTCGGAATACCTGACGGAAGGGCTGTTTCACGTTTTCTTCCTGCTGTTTTGTCACAAAGATTCTCTGCCAACCGGTCCAGGTCTTATTTTTGTACAGGTCAAAGGGATGCGCAACTCTAAACAGCGTTCCCGGAGCCATTTCACAAATCACACCTTCACAGTCGATGATTCCGCCGGCTCCGTTCACCAGGCCACACAGTTCACCATCATCGCTGATAAAGATCAGATTCCCCACGATGGGTCGAACCACAGGATTCTTCGTCAGATCATCCAGCTCTTCCAGCGTGTACGTTTCCCGTTCTTCCATGGCCAGTTCGAACATCTTCACCGTACGGCTGTACTGCGCCCGGAATTTCTTGTTGGCTTCCTTGAGTTCCAGGACGTAGGGATCCTTCTTAAACGCTGCAGGAATCGACGCCAGGACCTTCTCACCTTTCATGGCAACCACGTCCGGTTTCCCGTCCGTTCCGATTTGGATGCGGATCCGGGTCGTCTCATCCAGTGCTTTCCACTCAAAGAACCCTTTGAGAGATTCCACCAGTTCCGTTTCCATGGCCAGCGTCAGTCTGGTCACGTCATTGAATCCGGCATTGGTAGCCAGATTTCTCATGGCCATATCACAGGCAGTACCTTCGCTGGCCTTTCGCTGAGAGCCAAACTGCTGGCTTTCCTTCCGGAACTTCTGGATATATTCATATCGCCTCAGCATGTCCGATTTATCTTTCAACGGAATCAGCGCATAGCTCATCAGGGAGTCTTTGTTTCTCTTTTCGGAGATTTCCCCTTCCAGTTCGATGGGCTTTACCTTTCCCAGAGCCGCATCTGCGTATTTCCGGGCGCGGGAATGTTTACTGCCATCACTTGTGTACTTGGCAGCATCATAAAGCATCTGGAATCTCTTTTCTCCCAGAGTCTCATAAGCTTCGCGGAACCACGCAATATCAAAGGCACCGTTGAACAGTTCTTCCTTTTCCAGCGGTGTGAAACGAGCGATCGTCGCGAATTTCTGTTCATCCCGGTTGTATTGATCGTTCATGTGAGCCATGAAATAGTATGCCCCACTCTTCAAACCCTTGAAATCAAGCAATTCCTCAATCAGATCGATCCACTGGGGCGCATACATCGCCACTTCGATCAGACGCTTTTCATCGATTTTCATTCCTGCGATCGCCGTTCTCAAATCATCCACGGTGTCCGTAGGAAGAGGATGACATACGCTGACCAAATGGCTCAGGATATCCTTCCGGGAACCATTTCTGCTGTAACCGTAACCGCCGTTTCGTGCGAATTTTTCCTTACCCAACGCTGTGAGAAGCATCACAAGATGATCGATCCCGTAGAAAAATTCAATGGCCGGTGCAGCGTCCGAGAATTTCGTCTTCGTATCACCGCGTTTACATTCCACTTTCACAATGTGGTCCGCCACGGTATTGGCCGTATTCTTCACATAATCCAGAAGTTTTTCATCTTCCAGACCGTACTTTTCAAGCTGCTTTTTCAAGTACGGGAACTTCGCCGTACGATACACCATGAACAGATTCTGCAAGTTCGTCCGAAGATTATCCTCTTCAAAAATTACTCGATACATTTGCTCTTCACTGATCAGATCATTGTGCGCAGCGATCACATAATCCAGCGCGCTCAATACGAGGTATCTCTGACCTCCGATCACATTCTGGGGAATATCCGGGATTTCCTGAAGAAATACTTCCTTCAGCGCACGAAGTTTCCAGAATCGGCTGTTAAACTGGTAGTTCTTCGACCAATGTTCGGAGTAATCCCTGGTGGCCACTTCAATGATCCGCGTACTGAGGGGAGTCACATAGGCTTCACG
>JAFUQN010000109.1 GCA_017472365.1 Bacillota bacterium | reverse complement strand
TCAGACCGCTCCTGGTGTTGCCTTCACCCTTTTGGAAATGCTGGCTGGAAAAGACGCCGCCGACCAGGTCAAAGCTGGGATGGGCTACTCTGTTTAAATTATATAATCATATACAAAAACGAAAAGCCGCCGGGTCTCCCCCGACGGCTTTTCGTTCGTCAATGTGTTTCATGTGTAAGTAAGTAATTTTTCAAAATTATTATGTATCCTTACTTCTTAGCTGCTCTGATTTCAGCCAGCATATCTCCATGCTGCTTTTCGGTAACAGCCTTGATCACCAGCAGAGTAACGATCATCAGAGCGCAAGCGATTGCCAGACAGATCACTACATTCTGGATCAGACCAGCAATGATGAAGGATACGAAGGATACTGCAGCTACGGTAGCAGCGTACGGCAGCTGAGTAAATACATGGTTCAGATGGTAGCAGTGTGCACCAGCGGAAGCCATGATGGTGGTATCGGAAATCGGGGAGCAGTGGTCACCGCAAACACCGCCGGCGCAAGCTGCAGCCAGACCGATAACACACAGAGTCGGTTCTACATCATAGTTGAATACGGATACTACGATGGGAGCCATGATACCGATAGTACCCCAGGAGGTACCGGTAGCGAAACCGATGAAAGCACCAATGATGAAGATCACTGCAGGCAGGAACTTCTTCAGGCCTTCTGCACCAGCCAGAGCGCCAACTACGAAGCTTTCGGAGTCCAGACCGTATCTGGTGAAGGAGCACAGGGTCCATGCGAAGGACAGAATCAGGATCGGAGCGATCATCTGAATGAAACCGTTGGGAACGGATTCAAAGGACTTTTCGAAGTTGATAGCACGACGAGCCCAGAAATATAAGAATGTGAATACTACACCAATCAGAGAACCGATAGACAGAGCCACAGATGCGTCTGCGTTGGAGAAGGATTCAATAATGTTCTGATAAGAAGAACCAGCTTCCGGATCGAAGAATCCACCGGAGTAGATCAGACCGATGATACAAGCAATGATCAGAACGATAACGGGCAGCAGCAGGTCAGCTACAGAAGACTTACCGTTAGCGGGCTGAACATATTCGTCGTCACCAGCGAAAGGTCTTTCCGGAGTGGTGAACAGGTCGCCCTTGACCTGAGCGTTGTATTCGTGCTTCAGCATCGGACCGTAGTCGATGTTCAGAACAGAGATCACAACGATCATCAGCAGAGTCAGTAAGCAGTAGTAGTTATACGGGATCTGCTTGATGAACATTTCGATACCGTTTACGTTGTCAGACTGTACGTAACCAGATACAGCAGCAGCCCAGGAAGATACCGGAGCAATCATACATACTGGAGCAGCGGTAGCGTCGATAACGTAAGCCAGCTTAGCTCTGGAAATGTGATGGCTTTCGGTAACCGGTCTCATAACGGCACCAACAGTCAGGCAGTTGAAGTAGTCGTCGATGAAGATCAGGCAGCCCAGCAGCATGGACATCAGCTGTGCACCGCAGCGGGACTTTACGCTGGTGTTAGCCCAACGACCGAAGGCTTCGGAACCGCCGCCCTTGTTCATCAGGTCTACGATGATACCCAGCATTACCAGGAATACGATGATACCCATGTTGTAAGAGTCAGATACGGTGGTAACGATACCGTAGTCACCGCCAACCAGCTGTACGATGGTATCCCAAGGTGCGAACTGGGTGTACAGCAGGGAACCTACCAGACATCCTACGAACAGAGAGGAATATACTTCCTTGGAGATCAGAGCCAGAGCAATAGCCACAACGGGCGGTAACAGGGACCAGCAGGTACCCACGAAACCGGTTTCCACGTCTTTGTACATCATGGCCAAAGCACCCAGCAGCACAACGATAGCAACGATGGCTACCGCATATGCAGTACGTGTACTTTTCTTTTCCATTTTGTCCTCCTAAAATACACAATAACACAACAACACTAATAGCATATAATCATTAAGATTACGTTAATATTCTAACTCTTCCGCATATTTCATGTCAAGAAGATTGTTAAATTTGTATCATTATATAAAATATACTTTCTAACATTGTTCGTAATCAACAAAAAAAGAGACAAATCACTATAAATTTGTCTCTTTTCTTCGTTTAATCGAATAAATCTCTCAGTTTTTCACCAAAACTTTTCTTTTTCTGGTAACATTCGCCGTCCAAAGCTTCTCCCAGTTCGCGGATCAGCTTCTTCTGCTTACTATCCAGCTTTGTGGGTACTTCCAAATCCACCTTCACGTACAGATCGCCGGGGCGTCCCGTTCTGTGGTTCTTGATCCCCTTTCCGCGTAAACGGAACACTGTATCTGGCTGAGTTCCTGCCGGGATTTTATAGGTAACCTTATCGCTCAAGGTTGGAACAATGATTTCATCACCGAGAGCAGCCTGAGCAAATGTAATGGGCATATCCAGCCACAGATCATCGCCCTGACGTTTGAACAGATTGTGCGGTAATACATTCAGAACCAAATACAGATCGCCCGCCGGTCCTCCGTTGACGCCGGGTTCCCCCTGTCCGCGAATCGGAATCACAGAATCGGTATCCACACCTGCGGGAATATCTACCGTAATGGTCACAGTTTTTCTCACCTTACCGCTGCCACTACACTTTGAACACGGCTTTTCAATGATCTGGCCAGTACCTCCGCAACGATTACAGGTAGTCTGTGTCGCAAACTGACCGAACGGTGTATTCTGAACAGACTGAACAGTTCCACGACCGCCGCAGACAGGACAGGTTTTTTTGTCTGTTCCCTTTTCCGCACCGGTACCATTACATTCATCACAAACAACATTCTTTGTCAGGCGGATTTCCTTCTTTGTACCAAATGCTGCTTCTTCAAAGGTGATATCCATGCGGCGCTGCAGGTCAGAACCCTTGCGCGGACCGTTGCGGTTTGCACCGCGGCCTCCGCCGAATCCACCGAAACCTCCAAAGCCGCCTCCGCCGAAAATATCGCCGAAGATATCTTCAAATCCACCGAAACCTCCGAAGCCGCCTCCGCCGCCAAAACCGGCATTGGGATCGACACCTGCGTGTCCGAATTTATCATATTTACTCTTTTTGTCCGGATCGGAAAGGATGGAATATGCTTCGTTGACTTCCTTGAATTTTTCTTCCGCTTCTTTATCATCGGGATTTCTGTCGGGATGATACTTCATCGCCATTTTACGGAACGCCGACTTGATCTCCGCTTCAGAAGCTCCTTTCTGCAGTCCCAGGACCTCGTAATAATCTCTCTTTTCTGCCATGATTTCTCCTTTTGTCCTGATAGACGTTTATGGAGACAGACCAAAGTACCTTCCCGTTGGAGAAGGTACTTCCAGCCTATCCATATATACTGCTATGATTGTGAACGTTAATTATTTGTCGTCTACAACTTCGAAGTCAGCATCTACCACGTTGTCGGGACCGGACTGAGATGCACCGCCGTTGAAGCCTGCGCCACCATTGAAACCGGCACCACCGTTGAAGCCGGCACCGCCCATGTTGTTGGGATCAAATCCCTGAGCGCCTGCAGCACCCTGCGCCTGCTGTGCCTGCTGGTACAGCTTGGTGGACAGAGCGTGGAACTTTTCGGTCAGAGCTTCGGTCTTAGCCTTGATTTCTTCGGTATCGTTGCCTTCCAGAGCCTTGGACAGATCTTCCTTCGCAGCGATCACAGCGCTCTTTTCAGATTCGTCGATCTTACCTTCCAGTTCCTTCAGAGCCTTTTCGGTTTCGTATACCAGAGTTTCGCCCTGGTTACGAGCTTCGATGGCAGCCTTCTTAGCCTTGTCAGCTTCAGCGTACTGTTCAGCTTCCTTAACCTTCTGCTGGATTTCTTCATCGGACAGCTTGGAGGAAGAAGTGATGGTGATCTTCTGTTCCTTGCCGGTTCCCAGATCCTTAGCGGATACGTTTACGATACCATTAGCGTCGATATCGAAGGTTACTTCAATCTGAGGAATTCCACGGGGAGCAGCCGGGATACCGGACAGCTGGAATCTACCCAGAGTGATATTGTCAGCAGCCATTTCTCTTTCACCCTGCAGAACATGGATGTCTACTGCAGTCTGGTTGTCAGCTGCGGTGGAGAAGATCTGGCTCTTCTTAGTCGGAATCGTGGTGTTTCTTTCGATCAGTCTGGTAGCTACGCCGCCCAGAGTTTCGATGGACAGAGACAGCGGAGTTACATCCAGCAGCAGAACGTCCTTAACTTCACCGGTCAGTACACCAGCCTGGATCGCAGCACCTACTGCTACGCATTCGTCCGGGTTAATGCCCTTGAAGGGTTCCTTACCGGTTACTCTCTTAACAGCTTCCTGTACTGCGGGGATTCTGGTGGAACCACCTACCAGGATAACCTTGTTGATGTCAGCCATGGAAACGCCAGCGTCTCTCATTGCCTTCTGCATCGGTTCGATGGTTCTGTTTACCAGATCAGCGGTCAGCTGGTCAAACTTCGCTCTGGTCAGGTCCATGTTCAGGTGAAGCGGACCGTCAGCGTTTACAGTGATGAACGGCAGGTTGATGTTGGTGGTCTGAGAAGCGGACAGTTCCTTCTTAGCCTTTTCTGCAGCTTCCTTCAGTCTCTGCAGAGCCATCTTGTCCTTTCTCAGGTCTACGCCGTTTTCTCTTGCGAAAGTATCGGCGATGAAGTTCATAACTACGTTGTCGAAGTCGTCGCCGCCCAGCATGGTGTCGCCATTGGTAGCCAGTACTTCGAATACGCCGTCACCCAGTTCCAGGATGGATACGTCGAAGGTACCGCCGCCCAGGTCGTATACCAGGATCTTCTGGTGGCTGTCATCCTTATCCAGACCGTAAGCCAGAGCAGCTGCAGTCGGTTCGTTGATGATTCTCTTTACTTCCAGACCAGCGATCTTACCAGCGTCTTTGGTAGCCTGCTTCTGAGCGTCGGAGAAGTACGCCGGAACGGTGATAACAGCTTCGGTGATCTTTTCACCCAGGTAGCTTTCAGCGTCAGCCTTCAGCTTAGCCAGAGTCATAGCGGAGATATCCTGCGGAGTATACATCTTACCGTCGATTTCCACCTTGTGGTCGGTACCCATGTATCTCTTGATAGAAGCGATCGTTCTGTCGGGGTTGGTGATCGCCTGTCTCTTAGCAGTTTCACCTACCAGACGTTCGCCGGCCTTGGTGAAGCCAACGATGGACGGAGTGGTTCTATTACCTTCTGCGTTAGCAATAACGACGGGATCGCCGCCTTCCAGTACAGCTACGCAAGAGTTAGTTGTTCCTAAGTCAATACCAATTACTTTTCCCATTTTTATTTCCTCCTTATTCAGCTACGATTACCATAGCCGGTCTAATTACCTTATTGTTCAGTTTGTACCCTTTCTGGAATACGGTGCTTACCTTACCGCTTTCGAATTCTTCCGAAGCCTGGGTCATCACCGCATTGTGAACGTTGGGATCGAAGTCTTCTCCCAGCGCCGGGATCTCAGTGATTTTGTTCTTTTCCAGAACACCCTGCAGCTGTTTGAAGATCAGGTCCATGCCCTCCTTCATCTTCTCGTCTTTACAGTCGGTCTGATGAACCAGAGCACGTTCAAAATTGTCTATTACATCAAGCAGATCCAACGCCATTTTTTCGTTGGCATATGCATAAATGTCGCTCTTTTCCTTTTCGGTTCTGCGCTTGAAATTCTGGAAATCCGCCGCCAGTCTCAGGTACTTGGTCTTCATGTCCTCGTCTTCCTGAGTCGCCGCCGGTTCTTCCTTCTTTTCTTCGGCAACCTCTTCGGCATCGGCCGCTCCCGCGCCCTCCGCCTCAGCGTTCTCCTCCGCTGGAGCTTCCTGCTCCGGAGTTACCTGGTCCTTTTCCAGGTCTTTCTCCATTTCCTTATTCTTCATCGTCGAAATCTCCTTCTGTGATCTGGAAGGCGCTGCTCAGGTTATCCGTCATGTACTTGATAACCGAGGTCACCTCGTCATATTTCATTCTCGTCGGCCCGATAACGCCCAGCTTACCTACCAGCTTACCGTTGATCCGGTAGTCGGCGGTGATCAAGCTGCAATCCTGCATGATCTCGTTGGAATTCTCATTTCCGATGGTGATGATCACACCGTTGTCACGGTTCACCAAAACATCAGTAAAGTCCTTCTTTCGATTTACCATCTCCAGGAACATTCTGGCTCTGTCGATGTCGTTGTATTCCGGAATAGAGAAGATGTTGGTCAGCCCTTCCATGTACAAATCCACGTTCAGCATGTTTTCCAGAGTCTTCATGAAGTTCGGCATGATGGATTCAGCCAGTCGGCTCATGGCTTCGATGTCAGTTTCAAAGTATTTAATGATATCCAGCGTCAGTACATCGCTGATGGTCCGTCCACGGTAAGTCTGGGTCATAGCCTTAGCCAGAAGCTCCAGGTTTTCCAGTGTGTACGGAACGTTGATACGAAGCGCTTTGTTGATCACCTTTCCATCTTCCGCCACGATCATCAGTACGATGGTCTGTTCGTCCACAGGCAATAAGTTGATGTACTTCAGCTTGTTGGTATCCTGTCTCGGCGTGATAGCGAAGGACGTCAGATTGGTCAGCTTCGATAGAAGCTCAGCCACATGTTCGATGGTGTTTTCCAACTCCATGACGTTGGTCTGGATATTTTCACTGATGATCCGCTTCTCTTCTTCCGGAAGTTCATAGCGGCCCATCAGGTCGTTGACATACAAGCGATAGGCTTTATCCGAAGGAACACGTCCTGCGGAAGTGTGAGGATGTGTTAAGTATCCCATTTCTTCCAAGTCGGACATTTCATTTCGAATGGTCGCCGGGCTGATTCCCAGGTCGTACTTCTTCGAAAGAGTTCGTGAGCCCACCGGTTCCGCGGAATGAATAAAGTCAGCCACGATCGCGTGGAGGATCTTCAGTTTACGTTCTGTTAAATCCATAGTCTGATCTCTCCTTTCACCCCTTACTTGTTAGCACTCACTTTTCTCGAGTGCTAATCACAAATCTAATGTACCACCCACCACCCCTATTGTCAACAATTTTTAGAAAATATTTCATTCATTTTATATGAAGATTTCTTCACATTATTTATATGATTTGTAACACCGATCCCCCTGCTGCAGTTTGGCATTGATCCGGCTTCAGTCCTTGGAACAGAGAATCAATGGCTTCTTTTTCGCTGAAATCGATGCGCTTCGAAACTCGCTCACTTCGTTCGCTCAAACAGTCTCAGCGCATGAACGATTTCTTCGCTCAAAGAAACCTATTGATTCTGACTGTCCTGCGGAGGAAGCCAAATCTTCTGCCAGCTGCAACCGGCGGATTGGTGTTAGACTTCATTCTTCTAAAATAAAATGGATGCTTCCTGTGAGATACAGAAAAGCATCCATGTGACATGTGCAATGACTTATAATTATTGTTCGTCTAAGGAATTCAACATTTCTCTCTGTTTTTTCAGCACTAAACCTGCCAAAAGGAACCCATCCAATGTTAAAAATGATAATAAATACTATTTTCCAGAGGATATGTAACTCTTTGCTATCAAAAATACGAAACAGCTCAATCCCTACATATACTTTAATAGCAAGTAATATCGCACTCGTCATTGACATCGATATAAATTGAGTTACTATGATTCCTCCAACAAAAAGAATTATCAAATCTTTTATGGCATTATATATAATTTCATATCAATTTCCTGCTCGATTGAGGTTAAAGACGTTCTCTTCCTTTCATTTATTTTGCATTGCTCACCAGCATCGCAGCCCCGATGGTTCCTGCATCATTCCCCATGACCGCCGGTACAACATCGTATTCCACCTTAAAGAAGTTCTTTTCCGCCACTTTCTTCTTCAGCGGTTCATACAGGAAGTCACCGGCTAAGCTGACACCGCCGCCCAGAGCTACCACTTCCGGATCCAGGATATCAGCTAACGAAGCGATTCCCTGAGCCAGACAGTCGATATATTCATCAAAGATCGCTACAGCTACCGGATCCCCGTTCTTCGCACAGTCTACGACGGTCTTGGCGTTGACACGTTCGATCTTACCGCCGGCTCTCTTGGCGATAGCGCCGTTGGGATCCTGCGCAAAGGCCTCCTTTCCGGCCTTCACCAGAGCAGTCGCTGCGCAGTAGGTTTCGAAACATCCCTTATTCCCACAAGTGCAGGGCTTTCCCTTGTGAGCCAGAGTCATATGGCCGATTTCCACGCCGTTTCCTCTTCCGCCGTTGAACATCTTACCATTTAAGATGATACCACCGCCCACACCGGTACCCAGGGTCAGAAGAATCGCTGTCTTCTTTCCTTCAAAAGCACCGCCGTACAATTCCGCAAGCGCGGCAGCATTGGCGTCGTTTGCCAGAGCCACAGGAATTCCAGGATAACGTTCGCTGACCATGGCCTTTAGTGGAACATCGTGGAAGCCCAGGTTGTAGGCGTTAACGACGATACTCCAGCTAGGGTCGATAGACCCGGGAACGGCAATACCGATGTCTGCAATGTCCTTTACGGTCAATTTCGCCTCATTAAGCATATCCTTGATCAGGTTGTCAAGTGTATCTACACACGCCTGAACCGATTCTCTCGGGAACGGTACATTTCGTTTTATCTGGATCTGTCCCTTTTCATTGACCAGACCTGCTTTGATGTTGGTTCCTCCGATGTCAAATCCTACATGAATCATGTTATGTTCCTCCTGTCTCATGGTGCTGTGTTAATCGATCTGTGGAAGTAATTCCACGTAAGAATCTGTAAATTCCTCGTCCAGTGCATCCTCGATCTCCTGTTGGATCTGGGACCAATGTTCGATGGAAATGAAATTGCTGTTGGGCTCCAGATAAATGGCAACCCAGAGTTTTCGTCCCATGCGGGACACTTCAAATGTAATATCTTTGAATTGCTGATCAAATTCGTCTTTCGCCAGGATCGGCTCTGCGATTTCCTTGACCTTGTCCACCACTTCCACTTCCGGCGCCCACATCATCAGGTCGCGGATCCCGGAAATGACCATTCTGGCCGGTTCCGCCAGAACGAACAGCGTCAGGACGATTGCCAGAACCTGGTCGATATAGGGAACAAATGGTGTGAACCAGCTCGCTTTGATGAGCATCGGTAACAGAAACGCCGCTCCCAGCCCCCAGC
>JAFUQN010000108.1 GCA_017472365.1 Bacillota bacterium | reverse complement strand
TAAATGAGTATCTCCGAAAGATCGAAGTGTTCGAATAGGACAAGTCCAGCGTCAAGCGAAATCAGAAAATCAAAATCTACTGGCACTTCGTTGACGAGCTTGACCTTGAGATTTTCTCTCAGCCCATCGTCTATGAGCGAATCACAAAACAGACACAGAAAATGCAGAAAACGGCGTGACCTTCGGGTCACACCGTTCTCTGGGACAAATAGTTACTTGTCGCTGTTAAGCCTTTGTTGCAGAGAGCTTTTTTATTGAGGTGGTTCTATTTGATACCGGAAAACAAGTCATTCAGCCGGACTGTGTAAAATATATATGTGATGTAAAGACAGTTTCGTGGAGGGTGAAAGCATGGATTTGAACTGGATGGTTCTGACAGTGATATTGACGTTCGCTGTGATCTTTGTCAACGGCTGGACCGATGCGCCCAACGCTATTTCCACGGTGGTGGCAACCGGCGGCCTGACCTTGCGTCAGGCCGCCTTTTTTGCTGCAATATGTAATTGTCTCGGCGTGGCTGTCATGGTCTGCGTTAGTCCGGCGGTGGCCTGGTCTGTCGGAAGTATTATAAATATGACAGAGAGGGAACGGACGCTGGGAGCTGAACCGGCCGTGAGGATATTGTTATGCGCAGCGTTGCTGACGATCGTGATCTGGTCCGTGGGAGCCTGGTATTTCGGGATCCCCACCAGTGAAAGTCACAGCCTCATTGCAGCGATGACGGGTGCGGCACTGGCATTTTCGGGTGTATCAGCGATTCGTTGGGAGATATGGGGTGCGGTGGTCGCCGGATTGGTTGGTTCGGTAGTTCTGGGATTTTGCAGTTCTTATGTGGCAACGTTTTTTCTGAAAGAATCGGTTCATCGAAGGAGATTTCTTCTTCCGCAAATGACTTCTGCTATGGCCATGGCTTTTATGCACGGAGCTCAGGATGGACAAAAATTTTTAGGGATTCTGCTGTTGGCTCTTCAGGACAGCACCGGGTCGGGAACATTAGGGTTCACTGATGAAACGATCCTGCTGAAGATGGCGGTGATCTGCGCCGCAGTCATGGGGCTGGGGACGCTGGTGGGAGGCGGCCGGATCGTAGAAACGATGGGACGCGGACTGGTGGAACTGGATCCGCGGGAGGGATGTGCCGCCGACGGAACGGCGGCGGGCTGCCTGTTGGGGGCATCTCTTCTGGGGTTTCCCGTCAGCACCACCCATGTAAAGGCGGCGGCTGTTTTGGGAGCCGGACTGTGCGGAGGAAGAAAAATCGACGGAAATATCGTGAAAGACTTGGGAATCACGTGGCTTCTGACCTTTCCCGGCTGTCTTGTTTTGGGATATGTTCTGACACGATGGTTTATGGTATACTAGGAATACCAAAGAATGAAGGAGGATGGGTCATGAAACAGGACACATTCGTGGATTTATATACAAGAGAGGGCGAGGAATTGCTACGCTGCAGGAGAGAAAATCCGCAGCATCTTCCCTGGAACGCATATCCGCGGCCACAGTTACGCCGCGATAACTGGACAAATCTGAACGGAATTTGGGAATTTCAAGTGTCTGCTTCGGGCCGGAAGCCGGAAAAATTCGAAGAAGAAATCTTAGTGCCATTTCCACCTCAATCGCTGTTGTCCGGAATCCACAGAGATGTTCCGGAGGAGCAGTATCTGTTTTACCGTCGAATGTTCCGTGTGGATGAAATGACTGGAACTCGTGTGATTCTTCATGTGGGAGCTGTGGATCAGATGGCTACAGTCTGGGTCAACGGGGCCATGGTGGGAGAGCATATTGGAGGATATGAGCATTTTTCCTTTGATATCACAGACGTACTGACCGGTGGCGGAGAACAGGAGTTGGTGATTCGTGCCGTGGATCATTTATCCAATCATATTCTTCCTTACGGAAAACAGACCGCTAAGCGCGGTGGAATGTGGTATACGCCGGTCTCCGGAATTTGGCAGTCTGTCTGGCTGGAAACCGTTCCGGAAACATACATCGAAAAACTTCAAATTGAAACTGGTGCTGATTGGGCAGAGTTTAAGGTACAGATGGCCGGAAAGCTGCAGGACGCGCGTACCGGGACCGTGTCGGTGGTGACTCCCGAAGGGGAGATTGCTGCGGAATTCACAGATGGACGGAACCGGGTGGAATTCCCGGAACCGCGGATGTGGTCGCCGGAAGATCCCTGGCTCTATGAGTGTACGATTCGCGTGGGAGAAGATCAGGTGAGATCCTATTTCGCCCTGAGGACTTTGACCATAGAGGAAGTGGATGGCCATCAGAGATTGTGTCTCAATGGGGAGCCGTATTTCTTCCATGGGATTCTGGATCAGGGATATTGGAGCGACGGCCTTCTGACACCGGCGGATCCGGTTTGTTTTGAAAACGATGTTCTGGCCATGAAGGAATTGGGTTTCAATATGCTGCGAAAGCATATCAAGGTGGAGCCTGACTTATTTTATTACGCTTGTGACCGGCTGGGAATGATCGTCTTCCAGGACATGGTCAACAATGGAGATTATAACTTTATCCGGGATACGGCGCTTCCGACGGTGGGTCTCAAGAAAAAGAACGATCGGAATATGCACAAGGATCCTCAGACGCGAAAGGCGTTTTTGGCGGGAATGGAACAGACTGTGGCGCAGTTGAAATATTTCCCCAGCATCTGTTATTGGACGATTTTCAATGAGGGATGGGGCCAGTTTGATGGCACCGGGGCATATCATCGGTTAAAGACGATGGATGATTCCCGCTTTATCGATACCACATCCGGGTGGTTTTTCGGAAGTGAAAGCGACGTAGTCAGTGAACACGTCTATTTCCGCCCATTCAAGGTCCATGAAACGGATCAACCGCTGGTTCTGTCGGAATTCGGCGGGTACTGTCTGGCGGTGGAAGATCACATTTTTAATCCGGATAAATCGTACGGGTATCGAACCTTTAAAACGGCGGAAGACTATCAGAACGCGCTTATAGAAATGTACGAGACGCAGATCGTGGCCGCTGTAAAGAAGGGACTCTGCGGTGCGGTCTATACTCAGGTTTCTGATGTTGAAGATGAGATCAACGGACTTTTGACGTATGACCGGAAAACGTGTAAAGTTAAGAAAGAGGCGATGAAACAAATCGCGAACTTGCTGATGACTGAAATCGGGAGGAACGGCTGATGAAAATATCCACAAAGGGACGATATGCGCTGCGGGTAATGGTGGAATTATCCTGTCATGATCCGGAGGTTTATGTACCGCTGGAAGAAATCGCAGAACAGCAGGAGATATCAAAAAAATATCTGGAAGCCATCGTGAAACGACTGGTTCAGGAACAGTTGATCATTGGCTTGAGAGGAAAAGGCGGCGGCTATAAGCTGGCCAGAAGTCCGGAAACCTATACGGTAGGGAGCATTTTAAAAGCAACCGAAGGATCGCTGGCACCGGTCGCTTGTCTGGAGTCCTGCGGGGGATCTTGTCCGAGAGCCGGGGAATGTGTTACGCTTCCGCTTTGGAAGGACCTCCACAAGCTGATTGATGATTATTTGGAGGGGATCACCCTGGATCAGTTAAAGGGACAAGTTGAATTGTAAGATGAAAAACGGATGAAAAGCCTGTCTGAAACTCAGACAGGCTTTTGTTTTATACAAAATAAAGAGAAAATTTCTTGTAAAAGAGTTCCATAAACCTATTGATAAAGTAGGTGAATAGTGATATTTTAACAATAACCTACCAAAAAGATATGTTGAAAGGCAAGACAGTTAAAGGAAGACAACATGAACGATCATATTTCCAATCTGATACGTCAAAATTTCCGCAAAGATCGAATGTGCCGGAACACCGAAACAGACATCCAAATAACCCGCTTTATAATC
>JAFUQN010000107.1 GCA_017472365.1 Bacillota bacterium | reverse complement strand
GCTGCTGCATTTTCAGTTTTAATGTATTTCTTGACCAGTGATCAGAAAAATCTCCTGGCTGAATTTGGGAAGACAAACTGGACCGCCTGGGCTCTGGGACTAAGCATCGTATTTCTGGAATTTGGATTCGTGTGTCTGTACCGATCCGGATGGAAAATCAGCGTGGGAAATCTGATCGCCAGCAGTACGTTAGCTTGTGTATTGTTATTGGTAGGACTGATTGTATATAAAGAAGTTTTGACTGTAAAACAAATCGCCGGTATTTTTGTGATCCTGTTTGGACTAGTGTTAGTCGCAAAATAGAGAAGATGTTTTATAGACGAATACTTTATGAAAGCCATAAATTACTACGTTTAATTTATGGCTTTTTTGATGCAACTGATTCGTTGACACAACTTGGTGGAATGCAACTGCAGTTGCGATTATAATTTAACTATCATCCACTCATGCTTTTCACAAAGGAGGAACACAATATGACATTGGGGGAACAAATTCGACAAGCGAGAGAATTAAAACGTTTATCACAGGAAGATCTGGCAAATCAATTACAGGTAAGTCGACAAACAGTTTCGAAATGGGAAAATGATAGCTCTGTTCCACAAGGGATACATAAGGATATGTTGGAAAAAGTCCTTGATATAAGTATATTTTGGAAAATAAAACCGAAAAAATTGATAGTCAACGAAATAAATTATTAAACTATTTAGGTTGGATTACCGCTTTTGTAATATTTCTATTTTTGTTTGGATCTAGATATTTAGAGTCACCGAAACTAAAACCTGAAATTCTTAGTATTGAATTTTATGATGATAACCAGGAGATTGTTTTGGAGGATGTTTTGTGGTACAACTCTGCTAATATCGAAAGTATATTAATTCAATGGGAGGGGGGAACACCGGATCAAATTCAAGTGTTTGCTACTCCAACAGGAACTGATACATTAAGTGAGACTGAATTGTTGCTGACAAAATCCGTTTTAGACTCGGATTATGCGGAATTAATTGATGGAGATATATTAAAAGAAAGATATATGGCACACGTGTATTTTCAGTTGAACTTTAACGACGCAATTGTAACATCAGATGTTTATAACATAATGTATGATGAAAATTATATTGTTGAATAAAATCAGACACACACGGCAGCGATGTCAGTGTGTGTTTTTATGTGATAGTTCGACTGTAGGGGATAGGATTTGAAAAGTTGTAACTATTCCTAAAATCATAGTTTTGGGAATAGTTATTTCTTCCTCAAATAAAACAACCGCTGCTGCATGATTCTTACATTCTGCGCTGCGGTTTCTTTGCAATATTATGGTTCAGTTTATTCATGTGACTTTTTATATTTTATATATTTCTAAATCTGCGATGGCTTGCCATCAGCTTTCGTTTCTGATTTCAAATCAAATTGAATTCCAAATCAAATTGATCTGTCAGTTGATCTTAATAATATGTAGTTTTCGAGTTCCTCTCTTGGTTCAAACGGTTTCGATGATCATAAAATGGTCTTTATTTGTGCAAAATACTCTCTTTTATCGTATTATATAAGTCGCAAACCCTGTAACCATTGAAATTTCAACGTTTCTAAACATCGAGGCTCTATTTTTCGATTTAAGCGACTTTTTTTGATGTGGTCGATAAATGATACCTTTGAAAAAATGCGTAAAATCGCTGTTTTTTTATTTTGGCTGGAAATTAGGATGATTATATGATTTATTGGGAGGAAAACGGCTGACCTGACTGTAAATGATGTGGAAAGTCAGGCCAGCTGTCTCCTTGTGGGTATTTTTAAAAATATGAGATTACACTAGATTAAAAATATTCCGGAACTGCGATTATCTGACCGGGATAGATCGAACTAGCGGTCACATCATTAAACTCACAGATTTCATAAACGATTCGACGAATATCAACGTCATCGGGACCGTAAGCCTTTGCAATGTCCCAAAGAGTATCTCCGGGCTGAATTTTTACGATTATGTGGGACGGCGTAGATAAACTGTCGGCTTCGTTAAAACCAGATACCGTGCTGACAGCAAAGACGATAAATACGATCATCAGCGCAGCAAAAGTGATAAAACGGAATCTATTCTTAATACGATATTTCTTACCATTGTATGTCATGATTGTCCCCTCCTATTTGAACGTATGTTCGTTTTCTTTGTATCTTTATAATAACAGAATATATGTTCGTTGTAAAGTAAAAATAAACATTTGTTCGCATAAAAATAAAACGTTTGTTCTTTCGACGTAATTGCCGAAATTCAAACGTTTTACTCTCATTTTGGGATTATTAGTTTTCGTCCAGGAAGATTTCTGCAACACAGTTGAACTCTTCGTGCTCTTTGTTTGCAATGAAATGATCTCCGTCCAGTCGAACCCAGTGCGCATTGGGTAAACTGTTTCGTATCAGTTCTGTATGGCTGTCTTTGATCATATCTTTTGTTCCTGTGATTAAAAGCGTTTTAACGGCTACCCTTTTCAGGTCTCTTGGATCAATGTGGGGGTCGTTGACCATAAGGCCCAGCATTTCTGCATTTTTCAACGCTTTCGGGTCTTTTTTCGCGAAACGGTTTGCTACTTTATAACCAGCGATGATTGGCAGCTGATATCTGGATTTCACACCGCTGCCAAAAAGATTTGCGCCGTTCAGAATCAGACGGTGTACACGCTCCGGATGGTTCATTGTAAAAATCAGAGCGATATTACCGCCATCGGAAAAACCGAGAAGATCGATTTGATTTAATTCATGATGATTCAGAAATCGCAGCAGATCTTCAGAGAACTGGCGGATGGTAAACGGTTGTTCGCCGCGCGGCGTCTTCCCGTGTCCACGGGTATCAATGGCAATCACCCTGCGGTTATTTCCAAAGTAATCCAGCTGATGTTTAAAATAGCTCGAATCTTCGCCGTTGCCGTGTAAAAGGATCAGAGGACGGGAATGTACGAATTCCTGGCCACGTTCCTCATAATAGTGTGTAATATTCATTGTAAAACCTATATAAATATGTAATTAATCCTGCTTATCACTGAAATTATTGACGATTTGTGATTTTCGCAATGTTTTTTAATGCAATGGACAACGTACCGTCCGGATTGTTGATAAACTCAACATAACGTTCATTATCAAAGTAATCCACTGGAATCGTAATCTCGATTCCGGTATCGGTCTTGATTTTGTGGCTTCGTCCGGTTTTCTGCGCGTAAGGACGATCCACCGGAAGTGGTTTATCTAAGCCGGCTTCCTGAAGCTGGACGCGGAATTCATTCTGCATAACAGAGGATTCAGCGAACACTTCCCTGCCCATGTCCATGGGAGATAACAAATCAGATGTTTCTGCATTTTCAGCGATATAGGACTTTGCACGGGATACGGCCACAGTGCTGTTGGATCCATGTTCTTCCGCCACCTTTGTTGCAATTTTGTTGACCATCTTTACCGTTTCTCGGGATGATCGCTCCCATGTACACTGAAGGACCTTTTCCGGAAGTGCGAATATCTGTTCGCCATTGATCATTCGCTTTTTATCGACAAAAGATACTTTCAGACCAGACAGTTTAATAAATGCAAACGATCCGAGTTTCTGTGACGTATTCGGTAAAATTGAATAGTGGCGCATAATTTCGTTTCTAACACCGTCTTCCCCAGAATAAACCTGATGGGTATACCCCATTTTATTGTTAAAACAGAGAAGACCCAGGTACTGCTCTTCCGAACGCTGGAATTCCACCATCATAATATCGACAGAATCCAGAGAATCTGACTGTATGATTTCGTCGTGCAGCATGGTTGCCGCGGTGGAAGACAGGCTGATCAAGTCCAGCTCATTGTTCAGATATTGGTGCACCATTTGGGAAAAACGGCTGTTCTGCTGGAATTCACCGCGATGGCGCCCGGAATCTTTCATGGAGTTTTCCACATGTTTTACCACGAAGTCCAGCATAGACGGATCGGATAAATCCAGCCACTGGTTGGAAATCACAGTCATATTGGACTGGAAGTCTAAAATATGAAGTATAGCTCTTTTGATTATAATATCCATTGACATACTACTCTTTCGATAATTTTTCATACAGGCGGTCAGAAAAATCCATAACCGCTTTTCTTTTCACAATGCAAAGCAGAAACAAGACTGCGGCAATGACACAGACGATGATTGCTCCGGTATACGAACCAATTCGCGTCATTTTCCCGATCAGAAGCGATAAAGTCAGGGCCGGAGTACGACCGATCAGAGACAATACTAGAAACGGGATCAAACGAATTTCCGACACGCCTGCAGCAAAGCAGATAAAATCTTTTGGAAATCCGGGCATCAAATATAGTAAAAAAATGACCATATATGCGCGCTTACTGTTCAAGTGGATCACATATTCGTTCATTTTTTCAGCTCCGAATATCAACACCATGGCATCATGTCCCAGAACGCGGGCCAGAGTAAAAGAAACGACAGTGCCGAGTGCGATTCCAAGCAGAGTCAGTCCAAGACCCGCGAAGAAATAGTACATGTATCCCGCCGCAAGCTGAAGCGCCTGACCCGGAATCACAGGAATCAGGATCTGGATGACCTGCAGAAGCAGATATACGAAGATCCCTGCTGTCTTGTAACGATCAAGAAATGCATTCAAAGCTTCAAGACTTCGAAAGTGATCCAGGATTTCTGGATGGTTCAGATAGACGGACAGAGGAATTCCGACAACAATCAGAAGTAAAAGCATCAGTTTTGCAATGGCAAAAACCGCTTGTTTCTTTCTTACCATAGAACTCCCCTCTCCTTTCTTTTCCAGGAACGCTGAAAATAAGCAACCGCCCGCAGGGGCGGTTTGCCGGAATATAAAGATGAAACTACAGTTCCACCAGATGCTTGTCGTACAGAGCCTGCAGCGCCTTGATGACACCAAACTTGGAGTGTTCGTAGGTCAGACCGCCCTGGAAGTATACGTTGTAAGGCGGACGGATGGGCGCATCGGCAGACAATTCAATGGAAGAACCCTGAATGAATGCGCCGGCTGCCATGATGACCGGATCACCGTATCCCGGCATATCCCAGGGAACGGGTGTTACGTCAGAGTCGATGGGAGCAGCAGCCTGGATTCCTTCGCAGAACGCGATGACTGCTTCCGGGCTTCCCAGCTGAATCGCTTCGATGATATCGCTTCTCTTGTCAGCAGGCTGAGGCAGAACGTTGTAGCCCAGATTCTTAAATACCTGAGCGCACAGAACGGAGCCTTTGACAGCTCCATTTACAGTCTTAGGAGCAATAAACAGACCCTGGAACATGGTTCTTGCCTGGTCGAACATCAGACCACATTCGCCGCCGATACCGGGACAAGTCATACGGTAGGAGATCTTTTCTACCAGATCTTCACGACCGGCAACATATCCCCCAGTCAGAGCCAGACCGCCACCGGGATTCTTGATCAGAGATCCTGCGATAATGTCTGCACCGACTTCGGTGGGTTCCTTGGTGTCCAGGAATTCACCGTAGCAGTTATCTACCATACAGATGATATCAGGATTTACGCTTTTAACAGCTGCTGCCCATTCTTCGATCTGAGGAATGGTGATTGCTTTTCTCCATCCGTAGCCTGTAGCTCTCTGTACGGTCATCATTCTGGTCTTGGGACCGATGGCTGCTTTAACAGCTTCGATATCGATGGAACCGTCTTCCTTCAGTTCTACCTGCTTATACGTTACACCGTAATCGCGCAGAGAACCGTTTCCGGCCTCTCCGCGGATACCGATGACTTCTTCCAGAGTATCATAAGGCTTACCGGTACAGTAGATCAGTTCATCTCCGGGACGTAAAATACCCATTAAGGTGATGCTTAATGCGTGTGTTCCATTTACAATGGTGGGTCTGCACAGGGCAGCTTCCGTTTTGAAAATGGTTGCATACATCTTTTCCATCGCCATGCGGCCGGGATCGTCATAACCATAACCGGTGGTCCAGCGGAAGTGGACGTCGCGGATTCTGTGTTCCTGGAACGCAGTCAGGATCTTGTACTGGTTATATGCCATAATGTCGTCCAGCTCTTCAAAGATGGGCTGGACTTCCTTTTCAGCCTGATCGATCACGTCCAGGACTTTGGTATCAATACCCAGGGATTCGTTCAATAATGTGTAAGTATTCTTCTGCATTGGTATCATACTCCTTATGTTAAGATTTATTCTTCTTCATCGAGATATTCTTCCAGATCGTCACCCCATTCGAAGCTCTTGATCAGATCTCGTTTTGTATTGAGTTTATGTGCGGCATACAGCTGCGTTGTGGTCACGTTGTCGTGATCCAGAAGAACCTGTACGTCGTAAATATCGTTTCCACGGCCAATCAGAGATGTGGCTGCGGTTGCTCTCAGTTTGTGAGGGCTGTACCCGTTTCTTCGGGTCGTATCCATACAAATGGACGTATACTTCTTCACCAGTTCACGGATCTGCCGTTCCGTCATGCGCTTTCCCTGAAGAGAAAGAAACAGTGCATCTTTGTGTTCTTCTTCCAGAGAATCGTCTGTGGGACGTTCTAGATCCAGATAATCCTGTAAGGCCTTGATGGTGGTCTTATTCAGAGGCATTGTGGACTCTTTTCCCCTCTTCCGGTAAATCAGGAATTCGCCGCGGGAGAAATTGAAAGAACTGACATTCAGTTGCTGCAGTTCTGACAGTCGGAGTCCATATGTGACAAAGTACATGAGAATGCATTTATCACGGTATTTTGTTTTTTCCCAATAGGTTCGTTCGTGCTTCGTCAGCCCTTCTCCGGTGGTAACCGCATCTAACATCCGCATGACTTCATCATCCTGCAATGCTTTGATCTGACGTTCGCCGGGTTTCGGTAGACGGATTGGATCGAACCCGTCGGTAATGTTTTTTTCGATAATTCCGCTGCGGTATAAATATTTAAAAAGAACAGACACCGAAGAACGTTTTCGTGCCAGCGATTTGTTGGCATTTTCGTAAACGTAAATCGCTTTATCCGTCTCTTTTTTGTACCGGCGGCAATAATCCAAAAACAGATTGACATCGACAGCAGTGATTTCACGAAACTCCGATTCTTTGATATCCCGCGTAGATTCCGCATTTGTCAGATCCGTTTCATCGATAAGATACTGACAGAAAAAACGAATATCCTGAAGATATCCCCGGCGCGACATCGGAAGCAGATTTCCGCGAAGGTAGGAAAAATAACCTCTCATCCAGGAAGGAAGCTGCTTTTGGAGCGTTTCACAGTCCTCGATGATCTGATTCTCTTTCATGACCACATTATCCGGCTTATCGCTTTTATTGTGAATATGAAGTTGTTTCTTATCTCCATCACTCACGTGATAATTCCTCCTGTACATAAGCGAACACAGGTTCTAAGTTCCGTTCTGCAGATATATCTTCCGAGAACCGGAACCATTTCATTTCATCATATCGTTTAAACCAGGTCAGCTGACGTTTCGCGTAATGGCGTGTGTTTTTCTTGACAAGGTCAACAGCAGTACTTAAATCATAATCTCCGTGAAGATGACCTATGATTTCTTTGTAGCCGATACCTTTCATGGAAATATGAGCTTCTAACAGCCCCATATCCAGTAAACGCGTTACTTCGTCCACCAGTCCTGCCTCCATCAGCACATCTACGCGTCGGTTGATTCTGTCATAAAGCTCTGCTCTGTCGCGCTCCAGGCCGATCAAAATCACGTCATAATCCTTTGTAGGCTGGAAGGATTCAGAAAACTCTTTGACGCGGTCCTGACCTTCATGAAGAATTTCCAAAGCACGGATGATTTTTTTCTCGTTATTCGGATGGATCCGTTCCGCTGCTGGGGGATCTTTTTCAGCCAGCATTTTATGCAGAACTTCACTTCCTTCGTTCTTCGCCAGTTCCTCCAATTCTCTGCGATATGCCTGATCGCCGGGAGGGCTGGAGAAGTCCATGTCATAAATCAGAGAGTTGACATAGAGACCGGTACCGCCGGAAATGATCGGAAGCTTTCCCCGGGAAAACACGTCTTCAATGGCAGACTTTGCCATGGGTTGATATTCAGCCACCGAGAACGGTCTGGCAGGATCGATCACATCCACGAGATGATGTTCAGCTCTGGCCTGTTCTTCCGGCGTGGGCTTAGCGCTGCCGATATCCATATATTTATAGATCTGCATCGAATCCGCAGAAATGATTTCACCGCCGAAGTGGTTAGCCAGCCGGATCGCAGCTTCTGTTTTTCCAACGGCCGTAGGACCGGCCACGATTACAATCTTTCTTCTCATACTCGTTTGAACATCTTTTCGATTTCATACTTTGAAAACTTAATAAATGTGGGACGTCCATGAGGACAGGAGAACGGATTCTCCATGGTGGAAAGCTGGCGCAGCAATCCGGTGATTTCCTCTGGTTTTAACACATCGTTCGCTTTGACAGCCTGTTTACAGGAACGCATAATGATCTGATCAATGCGCTTCTGATCTTTCACACGAAAACCTTCTTCAATATTGTCAAAGAAATAATCGAGGAAATCGGCAGCTTCGCTTTGTTCCATCATCATCGGAATTGCTTTGACGACATAAGACCGCTGCCCAAACTCTTCTACGGTAAAACCGTAACCGCGCAGTACATCGAGCCATTGTTCCGCAAGTGCCTGAATCGCAGGCGTCACTTCTTTCACAACAGGAATCATCAGCAGCTGTGCCGGCTTCTCTTCCATTTGGTATTGGGCCAGCAGCTGTTCGTAGAAAACACGTTCGTGAGCTGCATGCTGATCAATCAGATAAAAGAACTGTCCGTCTGTTGCTGTAATATAGGTGTTGAACAGCGTTCCGGTAACCTGAAGCTTTGTGAAATCCATACGGATCACTGGTTCCGCGGCAACCGCCTTCGGCGGTGCAGTGTATGGCGCCGGTTCTTCTTTCACTACATTTGCAACGGCAGGACGTTCTTCTTCTTTCTGTTGTTGACGCATTGTTTTCAATAACGTTTTTATGTCAACCTCATCCTCTTTTTCCACAGGTTTCTGCGTTGTTGAAGGACGATCCAAGGTTGTAGTTTCTTTCGGACGCTGTGGTGCAGAAGGTTTTACAGCTGGAGTTGCCTTAGATACTGTTGCAGATACCTTCATGCCTTCCGGTTTTAATACGTGCGGAGTATCCGCCACGGAATCGTTCAAACTGATCTGCGTTTGTTTTCACTGTTCTTCGACGCGCTCTTCTTTTGTCTGAGGTCGTGAAAATAGCTTTTCCGCCTTGACTTCCGGGATCGCCTGCTTTGTGTTTAAACGGTCGCGCAGCGTGGAGTGTACGAAATCCAAAACCGCCAGTTCATCGTCAAAACGGACTTCCTTTTTATTAGGATGAATGTTGACATCCAGCGTTTCCGGATTTACGTATAAAAATAAATATGCTACGGGATATCTTCCTTCAAATAGCTTGTCTTTATAAGCCATGGAAATGGCTTTTTCCATCATACGACTGGAAATATAACGACCGTTGACAAAGAAAATCTGCTGTTTCCGGTTAGTCTTACTATAGGAGGGATCCGACACATATCCTTCCAGGAACATCGAGCCGTTGTCAGCGGAGACCGGAAGAAGTTTCTGACCGGTTTCCTTACTATAAATGGTCAGGATGTTATTATAAATCTGTCCGCCACCGGGAGTATTGAAAAGGATATTTCCGTTATTGATCATGCGGATCCGCAGTTTCGAATATGCCAAAGCCATCTTCGATACGAAATCGATAATCAGAGAACTTTCCGTATTATCCCCTTTCAGGAACTTCAACCGGGCCGGGGTATTGTAAAACAGACTGGTGACGATGATGGTCGTACCGTCGGGACAACCGGTATCTGTTTGTTCCATGACTTCACCGCCCTGAAGGCGCACTTTAACACCGGCCTTTGCAGAAGCCGGCTTAGTGATCATTTCCACTTGAGAAACAGCTGCAATGCTGGCAAGTGCTTCTCCGCGGAATCCTAACGTATTGATCGTATCCAGATCATCGGCCGTTTCGATTTTAGAGGTAGCATGACGCTGGAAAGCCAGCATCACCTGATCCTTGGCGATTCCACAACCGTCGTCAGTAACGCGGATATAGCTTTTTCCCCCATTTTTAATTTCCACAGTGATGAAGGATGCTCCGGCGTCGATGGCGTTTTCCATCAGCTCCTTGACAATAGAAAGCGGACGGTCAACGACTTCGCCGGCAGCAATCTTATCCGACACATGTTTCGGTAACGCATGAATTTGCGGAAGCATCATTTCACTCATAATTTTTCCGTCTCTTTCTGCAGTTCTTCCAGAATTTCAAAAGCTTTTGACGGAGTGATCTCCATCAGATTCAGTTCGCGGATCCGCTGGATTACCGGACTTGCGGCAAAATCCCAAAGTGATACCTGCATCGATGCAGGCTCCGACTTTACAGATGCTTTCTTCGCCTTCGGTTTTGCGACCTCCACCGTCAGATCGATGGTTTCATTGTTTTCCAGCTTGGAAAGTTTCTGCTCTGCTGCTTCCAGTAATGTCTCGGGAACACCTGCCAGACGGGCTACGTGGATCCCGTAACTGCGGCTGGCACTGCCTTCCACAATGCGGTGCAGGAACACCACGTTGCCATGTTCATCACTGACATCGACGTTGAGATTCTTTACACCGGGAATGGTCTCTTCCAGTGAAGTCAGCTCATGATAGTGGGTAGCGAACAATGTGCGGATCCGGTGGTGTTTCGAACACAAATGTTCCACGACCGCCCAGGCAATGGATAAACCGTCATATGTACTGGTACCGCGTCCGATTTCATCCAGAATTACCAAAGATTTTTCCGTGGCTGTATTCAGGATGTATGCCAGTTCACTCATTTCCACGAAGAAGGTACTTTGTCCCTGGGAGAGGTTGTCCGAAGCACCGATTCGTGTATAAATACGGTCCACAAGACCGATGGATGCCTGATCCGCTGGAACGAAGCAGCCAGCCTGTGCCATGAGGACGATCAGAGCTGTTTGACGCATATATGTGGATTTCCCCGCCATATTAGGACCGGTGATCAACAGCATGGAACTGTCTGTTCCGTTCAGATACGTATCGTTCGAAACGAACATACCGTCGGAAATCATCTGTTCAATGACCGGATGACGTCCACGGACAATCTTGATTTCGCGGCTGTTGTTGACTTCCGGTTTCACATATCCAAGACGGGCAGATACTTCTGCAAAGGAATTCAGAACATCGAGTTCTGCCACAACAGAAGAGGTCTTCTGAATTCGTGGGATCATGGCCTGGATCTCATGGCGCAGAGCCGAGAACAGATCGTATTCCATTTGGTTGATCTTTGCTTCAGCATTCAGAACTGTGGACTCTACTTCCTTCAATTCCGGAGTGATAAATCGTTCACAGTTGACCAGAGTCTGTTTTCTGATATAGTTTTCAGGAATCAGGTCGTAATAAGACTTAGTAACTTCAATATAATATCCAAAGACTTTATTGAACCCTACTTTCAGGTTTTTAATTCCTGTACGTTCGCGTTCACTGCTTTCCAGACCGGCGATCCAAACCTGTCCATCGCGGATAGATGCTTTCAGATCATCCAGTTCCTGAGAATAGCCTTCTCTGATCAGACCGCCTTCACGGACAGAGAACGGAGGTTCTTCCACAATGGCCCGTTCGATCTTTTCGTAAATTTCATCCAGGCTGTCCAGATTTCGTTCCATATCTGCCAGTAATGCACTGTCAGAAACGTCGGCCAGACAGGCCTTGATTTCCGGAAGCATATAGACTGAATTCTTCAGAGCCACAAGATCCTTTCCGTTGGCGTTTCCACAGGCAACACGGCCGGACAGACGTTCCAGGTCGTAGATCTTCTTCAGAGCTTCTTTGATCTGGTTTCGGGTCAGAACATCATTGACCAGGGTTTCCACCGCGTCAAGGCGATTCTGGATGTCAGACAACGTATTGAGGGGTTCTCTCAGCCACTGTTTCATCTTTCTGGAACCCATGGCCGTGTGAGTCTTATCGAGGACTCCAAGAAGCGATCCCTGAACCTTCTTTTCAAATAGTGTTTCTGTCAGTTCCAGATTCTTGATGGTCGCTTTATCCAGAGACATCTGCCGTCCGGTATCGTAAACCTGTACGCGGCTCAGATGGGACAGATCCTGTTTCTGCGTTTCAAATAAATAGGACAAAAGTGCGCCCAGTGCCAGAACAGTCTCAGGAGAACTGTCCAGTCCCAAACCGATCAGAGAACCGGTTCCGAACTGACTCAGGACGGTTTTTTCTGCAGAGGAAAAGTCGTAGATACTATCGGCAAGAAAACCGGTATACGTATCCAGGTGGATCCTGATCTGTTCGCAGATATCGTATTCCTCGGCCTGAGGATTCAAAACGATTTCACTGGCCTTGATACGGACCAGTTCATTCAATAACCGTTCCTGGATATCCTGTCCGCTGATTTGCGTAGCATACAATTCTCCAGTGGAAATATCACAGTAGGCCAGCCCTGCGCCTTCCGGAGCCATGAACAGAGAAGCCAGATAGTTATTCTCATTTTCTGTCAGCATGGTGGGGCTCAGAACTGTACCAGGTGTGATGATGCGAATCACGTCGCGCTTCACCAGGCCTTTGGCAGTTGCCGGATCTTCCATCTGTTCGCAGATCGCGACCTTAAATCCCTTTTCCACCAGCCGTCCGATATATGTGTCCGCAGCATGATAAGGAACGCCGCACATGGGTGCGCGTTCCGCTTCGCCGCAGTTTTTACCTGTTAAAGTGACTTCCATAGCCTTGGAAGCTACGATTGCATCATCAAAGAACATTTCGTAGAAGTCTCCCAGGCGGAAGAATAAGATGCAGTCCTTGTAATTTTCTTTGATTTCAAGGTACTGCTTCATCATTGGTGTCAATGCCATGTATATCCCTCACTAATCCAGCATCTCATGAGAGCTGTTGACGATGGTTTGTGCCAGTTCAGAAAGCGCTTCACGTGCAGTTTCACTGTCAGAGGGTTCTGAACCGGACACCGGTTTTTTCAGAAACATCAGGTATTCGATATTACCCTTTGCTCCTTTGACGGGGGAGAAATCCACACCCTGGATGGTAAAACCGTTTTCCAGCGCATATCCGCCCACGTTCTTTAAAACCTGTAAATGAGTCTTTCTTTCACGGACGATGCCGTTCTTACCCACCTGTTCTCTTCCGGCCTCAAACTGAGGCTTTACGAGACAGACCATTTCCGCTTCTTCTTTCATCAAAGAAAAAGCCACCGGGAAAACCAGTTTCAGAGAAATGAAGGACACGTCGATGCTGACGAAATCCAACGGAGCAATGGTTTCAGGATCCACATAGCGGATATTGGTCTTTTCCATATTGATAACACGTTCATCGGTACGCAGCTTATAATCCAGCTGACCGTATCCCACGTCAACAGCGTAGACTTTCGCTGCACCGTTCTGTAACATACAGTCGGTAAAACCACCGTGAGATGCGCCGATGTCCATACAAACGGCACCTTCCAAAGTGATGGGAAATACCTTCATCGCTTTCTCCAGTTTCAGACCACCGCGGCTGACATAAGGACAGGTATCGCCCTTTACCGTTATTTCAGCGTCATCCGGAATCATGTTTCCGGCCTTATCGCTGATTTGTCCATTGACGAAGACAAGGCCTGCCATGATGGCGGCCTTTGCCCGTTCTCTCGACTGGAAATATCCGTCGTTTACTAATCTGATATCAAGACGTTCTTTATCTTTAGCCAAGGAAGTCTTCCACCCTTTCTGCAATGCTTTGTGCATCCATTTGATATTTCTTCATTAACTGTGCTGTGGAACCGTGGCGGACGAATTCGTCGGGCCATGCGATCCGCAGACAGGAGTTATTCATATGATATTTTCTCAGGATATCTTCCACCTGAGAACCGAAGCCACCCTTTTCCGAGTTATCCTCAATTGTAACAACGGGAATTCCATCGGAAAGCCACAAGGAGTACACCTCTTCTTTCAGCGGTTTCACGAACCGTGCGTTGATGACAGCAGCGTCGATTCCGCGTTCTTCCAACAGTTTCGCAGCTTTGAAAGCTTCGCCGGTCATTTTACCGACAGACAATAAAGCAACACGGTTTCCGCTTTTCAGAATCTGAGGTTCTCCGGAAGAGATTGGACGGGAATAATCAGGTTCCACATCATCCAGCGGTTCCGCTTCTCCTCTGGGAAAACGGATCGCGCAAGGACCGTCCAGTGTCAATGCGTATTCCATCATCTCTTCCAGCTCGCGGCCGTCTTTCGGAGACAGGATCGTCATGTTAGGCATCATAGACAGATAGGACAAATCGAAATGTCCATGATGGGTTTCTCCGTCGTTACCCACATTTCCGGCTCTGTCGATGGCAAAAATAACCGGAAGATTCTGCATACACACATCGATCAGAATCTCATCGAAAGCGCGCTGTAAAAATGTACTGTAAATGGCTACTACAGGCTTCATACCGTCGAGAGCAAGACCTGCAGCGAAGGATACCGCGTGTTGTTCTGCGATTCCCACGTCAAAAGTCCGTTTCGGATACTTTTTCGCCATAGCCCCCAAACCCGTAGCATCCACCATGGCAGCACTGATGGCAGTCACGCGTTGATCGCGGTCGGCCAGTTCCACCAGTTTCTTTCCGAATATGGACGAATAGCTGGGATATTTCGCCTCTTTGAGCACCTTCCCTGTGGTAAGATCAAAGGGACTGATTCCGTGGAATTTATCAGGATTCTGTTCTGCATTGCGATATCCCTTTCCCTTTTTCGTAACCACATGAACGAGAACCGGCTGATCCATATGTTTTACCAATGTCAGGATTTCCAACAGATCGTGAAGATTGTGTCCGTCAATGGGTCCGAAATACTTAAATCCCATTTCTTCAAAAATCGCACCGTTGACAATGGCGTATTTCAGAGAATCACGCAAATGTTCCACGCTGGAATACAGACCTTCCCCTACTTTCGGGATGTTCTTCAGCGTTGTCTTCATCTTTTTCTTAAAATCGAGATACGCAGAGGAAGTTCTTAACTTTTTCAGATGATCGGACATACCGCCCACGTTTTTCCCAATGGACATTTCATTGTCGTTGAGAATGACGATCATAGGCGAACCGGAATGACCGACACAGTTCAGCGCTTCATAGGCAACACCGCCGGTCAGGGCACCGTCTCCGATGACGGCAATCACTGCGTGATCTTCACCCTTCAGATCTCTGGCAGCGGCGTAGCCGGCTGCCGCGGAAATGGAAGTGCTGCTGTGACCGGAGTCGAACATATCATGCTCGCTCTCACTGCGCTTCGGAAAGCCGCTGAGTCCGTCCATCATGCGGACTTTTTTTAACGCCTCTTTACGACCGGTCAGGATTTTATGAACATAACTTTGATGTCCGACATCATAAATAATTTTATCTTTTGGACTGTCGAATACCTTCAGGAGAGCCAGTGTCAGTTCCACCACGCCAAGATTGGAAGCCAGATGACCTCCAGTCTTAGAAAGGGTATCCAACAAATATTCGCGGATTTCATAGGATAACAGTTCCAGCTGATGCTCGTCCATGGACTTCAAAGCTTCAGGAAAGCGGCCATCCTCTAATAGGTACTTCATAAACGGTCTCTTTTCTTTCGTAATAGTTTTGTGTCATTATTTCAACTGCCCGCGCAGATGTTCGATCACAGCATGGAATACCTCTGCCTGATCGTAATAAGGAGCAATGATTTCGTCGGCACGGTCCAGCAGTTCATTCGCACGCTGCACGGTTGCTTCGATTCCATACAGAGAAGCATACGTGGATTTATTCAGCTTGGCATCTGAACCGACGGGCTTTCCCATTTCGTCCTGGTTTCCGCAGACATCCAGATAATCGTCGATGATTTGGAAAGCCAATCCGAGAGCTTCACCGAAGGTGCTCATAGATTTGCGTTCTTCGAAGGAAATACCAGCCAGTGCAGAACCGGCCATGACAGCAGCAGTGATCAGCTGAGCTGTCTTATTTAAATGAATGTAATCCAGCATTTCTCTGGAACACTGCTTGTTTTCTGATTCAATATCGGCAACCTGTCCTGCAACCATACCGCGAACACCGCTGCGTCTTGCGATTTCGTAGGCTGCCTGAGCACGATGCTGCAGTTTTTCCGGCTGATCGAAATACAGAAGCATATCCTTTGTCATAACTTCAAATGCGGAATGAAGCAGGCCGTCGCCGGCCAGGATTGCCATGGCATCACCGTACACTTTATGATTGGTAGGTTTTCCACGACGCAGGTCATCGTTATCCATAGCAGGAAGATCATCGTGGATCAAAGAATACGTATGGATATATTCAATGGCGCAGGCGTAAGGAAGAGCTTCTTTCGGATTCATACCGAATAATTCGCATGTGGCCAAAAGCAGCACGGGACGAAGACGTTTTCCGCCTGCGCTGAGGCTGTAGGCCATAGAATCATGCAACGTAATACTTTTATGGTCAACTTCTGGTAAGAAGCCAACAAGATTTTCTTCAACAAGGTCCATTAATCTGCGATATTCTGCATTGGTCATTGTGTGTTCCTCCCGTTCTGACTAGAACTCCGTTACTTCACCTGTTTCTTTGTTGAATTGTTGTATTTTCTGTTTTGCATCCTGCAGGATCTCACTGCAGCGCTGATAATATCGGATTCCTTCTTCATACTGCGCGATGGCCTGGTCCAGAGGGGTGTCCTCATGATTAAGTGCCTGAACTGCTTTATTCAAGCCGGCCATGGCTTCTTCAAAACTCAGATTCTTTTCTTGTTCACTCACAGTATTTCCCCTCCTTTCACCGGGGTGATTTCGTTGACATCACAGTGGAGTGTACCATCACTGAGACGTACGCGGATCTGTTGACCCGGTTTTGTATCGTTGACGGAACGGATACTGTGTCCGTCTTCATCGTATAAAATACCGCATCCCCGTTCCAGGATCAGCGATGGATTTTTCAGTTGAAGCTGCTGTTCCAGCTGTAATAATCTGACTTCACTTCTGTGGATTTTCTGAGAAAGCAGCGTATCAAGACGCAGACGTTCGCTGTCCATGCGTCGTTGAGCCCGTTCTGTCTTCATTAGCAGGGATTCTTTCATCCGGCTCGGCGAACAGGTTTGAAGTTTCAGCTCTGCCATACGAAGGATCCGCTGCAACTGGGAACTGATTTTCTGCTTCTGGTCATTGACGGCGAATTTCAGATCTCTCACATCGGGAACTGCCATTTGAGCAGCAGCTGTAGGCGTTTCTGCCCGTCTGTCCGCCACAAAATCTGCAATGGTAAAATCGGTTTCGTGACCTACTGCAGATATCACAGGAATTTTAGACAAGAAAATGGCTCTGGCAACGATTTCTTCGTTAAATGACCAGAGTTCTTCCATCGATCCTCCACCGCGTCCTACAATCATGATATCTACATCGCTGAAATTAGCATTGACCGCTTCGATGGTCCGTGCAATATCGCGTGCAGCATCCGGTCCCTGAACGAGACAAGGACAAACGAGAACATCCACCAACTGGTTTCGTCCGGAAATGATACTGATCACATCGCGGACTGCTGCACCTGTGGGAGACGTAACAACAGCCACTTTTTTAGGAAATACAGGCAGAGGTTTTTTATAGGATTCATCGAACAAGCCTTCTCTCTGAAGTTTATCCTTCAGCTGTTGAAATGCGATTTGAAGATCGCCCAGGCCGGAAATTTCAATGTTATTGACATTTAAGGAATAGCTTCCTCCACGTTCGTACAGGTAGATATAACCGGAAGCAGTAATTTCCATACCGTTATCCAGTTCATAACGCAGATGACGACGCTGGTCGGAAGAAAGAAAACAGCTGATTTTACTGGTTTCATCCTTCAGCGTAAAATACACGTGGCCGGAACTGTGATATTTTAAATTCGAGATTTCTCCAATGACCGAAACATTTCCCAAAATAGGATCGGACTGGAGAATTCGTTTAATGTAAGAGTTAAGTCTGGATACGCTGACCGGTTTTAATCCCATATCCGTTCTCCTCCCAGAATGGCGGTCCCCACAGCGTTATCCGAAGAATGGACCGGATCACCAAATACAGACTTGAATTTTAATGCGTTTTTCTTATTTTGAAGCTCAGTCCAGCGGTCTCTCACATACAGGCTGGCAGAAACTCCACCGGTGAACAGGACCTGACTGACCTTCGTTTCTTCCACGGCTTTTGTCGTAACTTTATGAAGGATCCGGCAGATTTCTTCAAAGAGATCATATACCAAAAGTTCCGGGGCAATCGCTTCGCTTTCCAAAGCGCGCAGCGACTGGGTTTCCAGACCGGACAGATTGAATTCAAAGCCTTTTCTGGAAACCGGTTTGAATAGCGATTCTTTTTTCAGGCTGCGTTCTTCTTTCCAGTGATCTCGGGCAGCCAGCGCCATCTGGTCCAGTGCCTTTCCACAAGGAAATTGAAGCTCCATGGCGACACCGAAGCGATCCAGAAGCTGACCAAAGGAGATATCCAGAGATCCGCCGATGATCGTGATCCGTTCTTCCTCCGGACAGCTGTGTTCCGGTCTGACCAGAAGCAGTTCACAGGTACCACCGGATAAATGCCACGCGAGGTACGGCTCGTTCCAGGTAAGACCTGTGGTAAACGAAGCCGCTTTCAGATGCCCTTCCTGGTGGGAAAATTCAAAATAAGGCACGCCAAAAGCATCAGCAAGAATCTTTCCTGTCTGACAACCGGCTAAAAAAACCGGCATATACGACCCTTCCACCGGTCGCGGACGACTGGATACACTGACGGCTCCAATGCGGTCCCGGTATTCCGGAAGAACGCGGTGAAGCAGTTTCGGTAAATTCTCCTGATGCTGAAAAAGGGCGTTGGATTGCCGTAGCCCCCGTTCGCCCTGCTTAACGGTCAGTAAGATGCGTTCATCTCTGATCGCGTTTCTGTATGGATCCGCCAATGCGACGGAAGTTGTGTAATTGCTTGTATCGATCCCTAAAACCAGATCTTTAGTTTTCTGCATTTTTTTCCTTTACGACTTTTCCAAGAACGCCGTTGATAAAACGTCCGGATTTGTCAGTCCCGTATTTCTTAGCCAGTTCTACGGCTTCGTTGATGGATACGGAAGCGGGAATATCGTCCATGTACAGCAGTTCTGCCGCTGCGACACGCAGAATGGCCAGATCCACCTTTGCCAGACGATATACCTTCCAACGGTCCGAGGACTCTTCCAGTTTCTGATCGATATCCTTCAGATGTTCCGTGATGATATTGAACATACGGTCCATGTATTCTCTCTGACCAGACGTTTCCATAAAATTGGTTTCATATCTGTCTCTGGCATCCTGACTGTAATCTTCATGTACTTCCATTTCGAAAAGCATCTGCATCAGATGTTCTCTTGCTTCGCTTCTGCGCATTGCATCCTCCGTTGTCGTCGACTTATCTTTTTATTCTTGTTGTGTGAACGCCCTGGATCTGGATATTGACAGCTTCCACTTTCATATCAAGTTCCGTCCGCAGAGCGCGTTTTACATTGCTTTGGATATTAAAGGCCACATCGGGAATGTGTACCCCGTATTGAACCACCACAAAGATATCCACCACAGGGCCCTTTCCACCGCGGGTAACTTTGATCCCTTTGCGCTGGGAGCGACGCCCGGTGAAGCCGTGATAAATACTGTCACCCATACGTTCACCCAGAGAATGGACTCCGGGGGTACCGGTAACGGCTTTCGCCACACATTGCAGGAAAAGCTCTTCAATAACGCGGTTTTCTTTGTTTCTTTCGTCGTGATTCATTCCCATATCTGTACCTCTAATGTATTATATCAGATATTTTAGGAAGAAACAATTATGCGGTTCCTAAAATTTACTCTGAATGATGATTTCCTCTGCGGAACGGCCGGTTTCGCGGATCACCACATCCATGATCTTTGCAAGGTCAGCCTGGGATAATTCCTGCTTTTTTACAGAAACATTGACAGATGTGTCCGTAATGATCACAAGTGCTTCAGAAAACCCTTTGTTTTCAATCAGGCTTTCCACTTCGTTTTCGGTGTTCATATAGTCGATCAGTTTTAATTTTTGTTGTGTAGCATTGTTTTTTTCTGAACCCTCAGGTAATTCACTGATTACATCCGTCAGCATCGTAATGATTTCATTGCGGTCCATAGTTACAGAGGCACGTACTTCATCAAAGTACGTATCAGTATTTTCCAGTTCTGCGACATTGTCTGAAGTCACGATTACGGATTCAGAACTTCCCGGAACGGCTGTCACGTTAATACTGTCCACAAGGACTTCTCCGTCGTGTTCCAGCTGACTAAGTTCATACTCCTCATATCCGGCCGACACACTGAGTTCTTCTGAATTTGCCAGTCTTCCGTTGACCGCACTGACACCGAGGATCAGAGTCAGCATACCGCAAAGGAGCGCCAGCTTTTTTTTATTCCATGATTTCATTTTGATTCCCCCTTATTGCTCTAATTGAAAAACCATGACACTGGATGTGGGAATTCCGTATATTGATGTTACTGCCTCGGTGATTGCCAGTTTGATCACATCATTGGATGCACCTTCCGCAGCAACGATCACTCCCTGGATCTTACGGATCTGTGGCTCGGAAGAAAATACAGATACGGTTTCTTCGCGTTCCTGCCATGTGATCATAACATGATTTTTTCCGACACCTGCAATTTCTGACAGCATCTTTGACAGTCGCAGTTCCTCATCTGTTTTCAAAGATACATTCACCGGGAACTCTTCTCCGCCATCCAAATCAACGATTTGAGAACGGCCGTCCCTGTCTTCCGAAAATACGTCAGAGGATAACAGGAACATCGCGGTGAGCGTTACAATGATCAACAGAATATAATATTTTTTCTTATCTTTAACAAACGATGAAATCTTATCATTCATCGGATATCCCCTTTCCTTTCGATATTTCCGGAGTCTCCGCAGATTTACTGCTGCTGTTTACGGATTCCTGCTCTATGTATACGTCCGGATCCTCCCCTGTTATACCGGATTCCTTTTCCTGTGTCAGAGATTCCGTTTGTAACCTTTGTATTTCCTGTAACCGGGCCGTTGTGTCATCATAGCCCGGATCATTGAATGTCATATCAAACGGGAGATGAATCACAGAATCAGCTTTAGGAAAATGCCCGGAATCAGCCAGCGGTGATATGATTATTGCCAGAGTCAAAAGCGATATGATGTATTTAATATACGGTTCAAAAACTCCGGCCGGACTGATCCATTGGATAAATCCAACAAGAGTAATAAACAATACGACTGTTCGAAACCATTCCATAATTCCTCCTATACGATGATGGTAATGATACTGAGAAACACAATAAACAAGATTCCCATAAGTGTGTAGATTACTGTCAATGTCATGATAGTTGAAGAAATTTCTTCGAGAAAACCTGCCGTCATCTGATCGGTCAATGCTTCTGCCAAAATGGAACAAACACGGTAAATCAGGATGATCACTCCCATTTTAACCAGCGGTGTAACCAGCACAGCCAATAACATCAAAACGCCCCAGATCCCGATCACACTTTTGATCATACCGGTACAGCTCAGTACCATATCCATGGAATCTGCAGCAAAGCCTCCAATCACCGGAATGAAGTTATCGACAGAAAACCGTGCTGTCTTCATTAGAATCGAATCCGCAGCTTTTCCCACACTTCCCTGGATCGTTGTAAATGCCGATAATACCGTCACAGTCAGTCCAACGGAATACACGATCGCATCTTTCAGCAGTTTTCCAGATTTTCTGAGAAAACTTTGGTCGATCAACCGTCCTGTAAGACAAAGTGCACCAGAAAAGTACACAGCCGGAAGGATCCATTGATCCATGATTGTAGAAATCATGGCAATCACACCCACCATGGCCGGATTCAGGATCGTTCCTGTAACTGTCTTTCCTGACGCAACAGTCAGTGGAATCAGAACCGGAAATAATGATTGAACTGTGACAATCATCAAATCCGTCTGAGATACACAGTAATGAAAGACTTCAATAAAATCCCGGATAACAATTGTTGAGACAGTTAACATGCAAATTGTTTTTCCGATTTTCGAAACCGTGTGTTTTCCAAAAGAATCGGTCAGACTGTTCAAAAGTCCGGATAAAATGCAGATGATCAGAATCATTGCACAGGAAGACAGGCTGTCCCGTAGTTGTCCTGCGCAGAGACGCATCAGCTGCGAAAGCAGCGGTTGCCAGTCCCAGGTCATATCTCCGGAAAGGAATTGGGAAATCCACTGCTCAAGTTCCGGAAGAATCAATAGACCAGTTCCGTCACGGATGCGTTCACCGATTTGGAACAGTGGATCCAGATCCAGAGCTTCTAATTGTTGAAGAATCAGATGTTTATAATCCACAGGCACCTCCCGCTACGAAATCAGCTGAGAAATCAATTCAATGACTGAAAAGATAACCGGAGATGCTGTGAGAAACATGACCACTTTTCCTGCAAGTTCCACTTTTCCGGCGATTGATGATTCACCGGCATCACGACAAAGCTGTGCTGTCAGATCGGCTGCATATGAAATCAAAAGGACTTTGATCAGAATCGCATAATATTGCGACCCGGCTTCAAGTGCCGAAAAATAGGAAGAAAATTGTTTCAGCAATGACTGCAGACACGTCATGGTATACATTAAAATCAAAACTGAGATTACAATCGTGATCATCATTGCCATTTCTTTGTTTACATTCCGGACAATCAAAATCAGAGACAGTCCCACCAATCCCAGGGACGTTACCGTTATCATTGATGCTTCCATAGGGTACTCCTGCAGATAATCAAAATTGAAACATCGTTTTTACAGTTTCGAAAAATTCATAGATCATTTCTACGATCAGAAATAATACCACAAGGATTCCGGCCAGCGTTGTCATCATGGCCTGGTCCTCTCTTCCTGCGCGAATCAATACCTGGCTTAAAACTGCAACAATGATTCCAATGGCAGCGATTTTAAATATGATATCCACATCGAACGTCATGTTGTTCCTCCTTTGTTGTTTCATATGTTTGTCCTGAATCATTTATATGCTTGTCTCAGACCAATAATACCGCCAGAAACAATCCTGTACAGAGACCCAACGCTCCGTACATTTTTCCACGGGTCTGAAATTCCACAAGTGCAGCCGCTTCCAGCCGCTCCAATTCTTTCTCGCACTGTTTCAGGATTTGAGCCTGTTGTTCTACACCGCCATGTCCCAGTTGACGACCCATGCGAAACCAGACATCCCGTTCCTCCCAGCGCTTTTGTTTTAAAAAATGTGAACTCCATGCATCTGTCCATAAAAGAGAAAATGAGTCCCAGCGTTCTCCAGACATGGATTCTGCGACTCTTTGACAAATGAAGCGCAAAGGAACCGGACCCTGCTGATATCCTTTTATGAATATGCTTTTTAATTCGCAGCGTCCATACAGAATTTCCGTACTGATTAGCTGCAACAACTCGCGCAAATCGCGAATCGAACGGACTCGTTCCCATAGATTCCATGTTTGTAACAACCCTGCCACGGTACATCCGGTTCCGAGAATCACTACTGTGAACCCTTTGATCATAGTTTTTTCCTTTCCGCCTGTTCTTTTTTCCAGATACCAGTGATCGTTCCACGTCTTGGCCGGTCGCTGAGAAACAAGATTCGCCCAATCGATCCCTCACAAATCATCGGACCAAGGGGACTAACGAGAAGATCTTGAAATGAACCGGCATGAATTGTAGTCAAAAGTCCGACTCCCGCGGCAACCACTCGCCGAAGCACCTGTATTTCTTCGGCATTGCCGATTTCATCGGTTGCCAGTATTTGCGGACCCATGCTGCGAAGAATTAATATCATACCTTCTGTTTTGGAACAGTGACTCATAACATCAACGCGAGAACCTAAGTTAAACGCAAACTGGTCTGATCCAGTCCCTGCAATTTCATTTCGTTCATCACAGACAGCGACGGTATATTTTCGGTCACTTAATAAACGGATCAGGTTGCGCAATAGCGTAGTTTTTCCACAACCGGGAGGTGCGGCGATCACCGTATTCTGAAATCGCCCTGTTTCATCAAATAGGACAGGAAAAACTCCAACACCCGCATCAGGGATTTCCCTGGCGAAACGGATATTGATCGAGGAAATATTTCGTATCGATACAATCGATCCGCGTTCAGAGACGACCTGTCCGCAAAATCCAGCACGGTGTCCCCCTTCCAAGGCGATATATCCACAGCGCATTTCTTCATCATGCGCGTATTCTGAGTAATTAAGAAATTTATTGATAATATTGTTTAATAAATCCTGTGTAACTTTTCCGAGCACATCGCCCGAAAGCAGAAATTCATCGCCTGAAGATACAAGAGTAGCAGGATATCCACGACGCAGCCGTAATTCTTCTGCGCTGTTCCAAAGATGTGACGGAACCTGTTCCAGATCCTTCATGACTGAATACGGAACCTGACGAAAAATCCGTTGAATGTTGTCCATAAAAAAACCTCCCCGTCACAATCAATGTATGATTATGACAGAGAGGTTATTCATTCTGTTGTTTAGAAATTAGAGATCCAAAGGATACTTCTTCGTAAGTTCAGCTACGATGGCTTTTGCAGCTTCAATGGCTTCGCCGCGGCTCTTGATCACAAGAGCGATAGCTTCTGCCACTTGATCCATATCCTCTTCCTTCAGACCGCGTGTGGTCACAGCGGGAGTTCCCAGACGCAGACCGCTGGTTACGAAGGGAGACTGGGGATCGTTGGGGATCGTATTTTTATTGGCGGTGATATGTGCCTGATCCAGCCACTTTTCCACTTCTTTACCGGTGAGACCGTAGTTGGTCAAATCCACCAGCATCAAATGATTATCCGTACCACCGGAAACGATTTTAATGTCTCTGGACTGAAGTGCCTTACAGAGCGCCTGCGCATTGGAAGCGACCTGTCTCTGATATGCTTTGAATTCCTCGGTCAGCGCTTCTTTGAAACATACGGCCTTCGCTGCAATAATGTGCATCAAAGGGCCACCCTGGGTTCCGGGGAAAATCGCTTTATTAAAGTTATATTTTTCATTGGCTTCTTTATTGGACAGAATCATTCCGCCACGGGGACCGCGCAGTGTTTTATGTGTCGTTGTGGTAACCACATCTGCATACGGGAACGGACTGGGATGAACTCCTGCAGCTACGAGACCTGCAATGTGCGCCATATCCACCATGAGACATGCTCCCACTTCATCGGCAATCTCACGGAACTTCGGGAAGTCGATGGTGCGGGCGTAAGCGCTTGCTCCGGCAACGATCATCTTGGGACGGTGTTCCAGAGCCAGTGCTCTCACCTGTTCGTAATCGATAAAACCTTCGTCATTGACACCGTAGCCTACAACATTGAAATACTTTCCGGACAGGTTGGCCGGAGAACCGTGGCTCAGGTGGCCGCCGTGATCCAGATTCATACCCATGACAGTATCACCGGGCTTTAGAACGGCGAAAAATACCGCCATATTGGCCTGTGCACCGGAGTGAGGCTGAACGTTTGCATAATCGCAGCCATACAGTTCCTTGGCGCGTTCAATTGCTAAATTTTCCACTACGTCAACGCAGTGACAGCCGCCGTAATATCTCTTTCCGGGATATCCTTCGGCATATTTATTGGTCAGAGGACTTCCCATGGTGGCTAAAACAGCCTTGGAGACCCAGTTCTCCGAAGCAATCAGCTCCAGATGTTCACTCTGACGTGTCATTTCATCCTGGATCGCAGATGCAATTTCAGGATCTACAGTAACGATTTCATTAAAACTATGCATGATAATAACTCCTGTGTGATAATTTATAATTAGCTGAGTCTGTGGATAAAGATACCACTGCGCAGCTTCGGTTCGAACCAGGTGGACTTGGGCGGCATCAATAATCCCGCGTCAGCAACGTCCAGCAGTTCCTGGATCGATGTAGCGTACATGGAGAACGCTACGGTCATATCTTCGGCAACTCTGCGTTCCAATTCACCTACGCCGCGAATACCACCGATAAAATCGATACGGCTGTCGGTTCTGGGATCTCCGATCCCCAGGATCGGTGCCAAAAGATTGTCCTGTAAAACAGACACGTCCAGACCCTGAACAGGATCATCAGACAGAATTTCCGGCTTTGCTGTCAGAAGATACCACTGCTTGTCCAGATACATACCGAATGTTCCCTTTGTTTCCGGTTCAACAGCAGCTTCACGGGTTTCAATAGTGAAATGTTCACCGATCTTAGCCATGAATTCTTCCTTGGAATAGCCATTCAGATCCTTGACGGTTCTGTTGTAAGGCATAATATACAACTGTTCGTCCGGGAACAGTACGGACAGGAAGAAATTGAATTCTTCTTCACCGGTGTAATCCGGGTTTTCAGCTCGTCTCTTCAGACCAACTTTAACTGCAGAAGCACATCTGTGATGACCGTCAGCAATATAAGTACAGGGAACTGCCTTAAATGCTTCGCCGATGGTCGCTACATCTTCATCATTTTTGATGACCCAGACTGCGTGACGAACACCGTCATCACAGGTGAAATCGTATAGAGCTTTTTCCGTCTTAACGCGGTCAACGACTTCGTTGATCACATCAACAGCTCTGTAAGCCAGGAAAATCGGACCGGTATGGGCGTTGGTAGTATCAACGTGGCGAATTCTGTCCTGTTCCTTTTCTTCACGGGTATTTTCGTGTTTTTTGATGATATTATTCTGATAATCATCAATGGAAGAACAAGCTACGATCCCGGTCTGGCTCTTACCATTCATGGTCAGTTCATAAATGTAGTAAAATGCCTTTTCATCGGTGACAAATACACCCTTTTCGATGGCTTCATCCAGCATCTGACGTGCTTTGTCGTATACTTCCGGAGCATATGTGCTTACATCGGCAGAAAACTGTGTTTCTGCACGGTCGATAGCCAGAAAGCTCATGGGTTCTTTTGCTACGACTTCGCATGCTTCCTTTCTGTTGTAAACGTCGTAAGGAAGTGCAGCAACTCTGGAAACCACATCTTCTGCGGGACGGATGGCTTTAAAAGGTCTTACGATTGGCATATGATAACCTCCTGATATTATTAATCGGCCGTGATTGAAGATACCGGCCGTATACTTCGTAATTCAACAAAAGACGACCTTATTCATCATTTTATCAATTACTGAACTGTTATTCAACCCTTTTATTCAGTAAAAGAAAACCGCAGCCAGATTTGTCTGACTACGGTTTTGATGTTTTGAAGTTGAATTTTTATGGCTTGAGTACGAATCTACTTTTCGAAATTTTTATCCTCATTTTCAATCTCTTCTTCATTCATTCCGGGACGATGGATCTCCATTTTTAATTTTTCGATCCGTCGGTCTTTGATCTCAACGATGGTAAACGTAAAGTTTTCGTATTCTACAACGATACCTTCATCCTCTTCTTCATCAGGAATCTCTCCGAGAAGTTCAATGATCAGGCCACCCACAGTCTCATGGTTTTCTGAATCCAGATGAATGTCCAGCTCATCGCTGATATCATCCAAAGCATACTGGCCATCAACTAAATAGGTATTTTCATCTACCTGTTCCATCTGTGGCTCATCGTCGTCATATTCATCATCCAAACTACCTACGATTTCTTCAATGATATCCTCTGTCGTAACAATACCGGAGAATCCGCCGTATTCATCGATCAGCATTGCAATACGCATTTTCGAACGCTGCAGTTCATCGAAGAGTTCATTGATCTTTTTACTTTCCGGAACGAAGTAAGGTTTCTGCAATAAAGGACGAATATCAACATGTTCAAATCCAACTTTTCTGGCTTCGATCATGAAATCCTTCATATAAAGAATACCGATAATGTCATCACTGTCTTCATCATAGACCGGAATTCGGGAATATCTTTCTTCCAAAAGCTCGTCTAGATATTCCTCCAGGGGATCATTGATATCGATCATATAAACGTCGGTTCTCGGTGTCATGATTTCATAGGCCAGTTCATCATCGAATTCAAATACACTTTCGATCATTTCACGGCCGGCTTCATCCAACTGTCCGGATTCTGTACCAACGTCCAGCATGGATTTGACTTCTTCTTCCGAATATTCTCCATCCACCTGGTAGTTATCTCTTCCACAAAGTTTCATCAGCACGGAAATCGAAACCGATAAGATTTTCACGAAGGGAGACAAAAGCTTTGAAATCAGAAAAACGGGACGTACGAACAGCAGTGCCAGCTTATCTGCATTCTGCATTGCCAAACGTTTCGGAAACAGTTCACCGAATACTAAAGTAAAGTAAGATAATATCACAGTAACAAGAACAACAGAGATCTGTGAAGCATACGGAACACCGTAGTTCATCAGAATTCCTCCAAGATCGTCAGCCATACCGGTGGCTGCGGATGCACTGGATAAAAATCCTGCAAAGGTAATCGCTACCTGGATCGTAGATAAAAATTTGGTTGGCTCCTCCAACAAATCCTGTAATAACAGTGCTTTTTTATTCCCGTCGGACGCAAGAATCTTAATGCGGTTCTTATTTGCAGATACAAAAGCCATTTCGGCCGAAGCAAAGAACGCATTGATCAGCGTCAAAAATACAAGAAAACCAAGTTGCACAGGTATACTGGGTCCACTGGGATCCATAATCAATTCCTCCTAACTTTGCACGAGTCTTTCAAAACGTGCCAAACCATACTGCCGAACCCCGTGTCCGGCGGTCTTCAAATTGAAGATTATCTTATATTATAACACTAAATATGTCGTCTGACCATGAAATTTTTACCAACCGGCTGAGCCATGGGAATCTTCACGATCTGCTGGGCGTGAGGAGCAGCCGTGATGGGCGTTCCCTCCTCGTCAGTCATTCCTTCAATGGTCTGGGTAAAACAAGTATTTCCTGGTCCGAACACTTCTACAAAATCGCCTTCACTGATTTTATTTCTCTGTTCTACAGTTGCGATCTTTGTTTCGGGATCGTAATCGAGAACGAGACCAATAAATGTGAACTCGCGGTAGTAAGCGCTGGTTTCATAGTTCTGGTCAACATTTCTGGGCTTATTGTAGTAGAAGCCGTTGGTAAAATGACGGTTTGATACCTTTTTCAACTCTTCCAGCCATTCGTCTTTGAACGTCCATCCTTCAGGATCAGCGTAATATGCATCGATAGCCTGGCGGTATGCTCTTACAACTGTAGCCACATAGAAGACGCTCTTCATTCTGCCTTCGATTTTCAGAGATGCCAATCCCGCTTCAATCAGTTCAGGGATGTGCTCGATCATGCACATATCCTTGGAGTTGAAAATATAAGTTCCGCGATTGTCTTCTTCCACAGGGTAGAATTCACCGGGTCTCTTTTCTTCCATCAGAGCGTACTTATATCTGCAGGGATGTGCACACTGCCCCTGGTTTGCACCGCGTTCGGTCATAAAGTTGGATAACAGGCAACGGCCGGAATAAGAAATGCACATTGCACCGTGTACAAAGGCTTCAATTTCCATTGTAGGCGAAAGATTTTTACGTGTGGTGCGAATATCTTCTAAGGACATTTCGCGGCCTAAAACGACTCTCTTTACGCCCTGACGATGCCAGAATTCAGCAGTTCTGTAGTTTGTGGTATTTGCCTGGGTACTGAGATGGATCTCACGGCCGGGCAGTTTTTCCATCACCAAAGAAATGATACCCGCATCGGAAATAATGAACGCATCAAAAGGAATGTGTGCAATCTCATCCAAATAAGTTTCAAGAGCATTGATATCTTCGTTGTGGGCGAAAATATTCAGAGTCAGATGAACTTTCTTTCCGCGTTCATGGGCATAAGCGACCCCTTCTTCCATTTCTTCAATCGTAAAATTTTTCGCTCCGGCACGAAGACCAAACAGTTCGCCAGCCAGATAAACGGCATCTGCACCGTAATCAATGGCGATTTTCAGTTTTTCCAAATCTCCGGCAGGAGCCAGAAGTTCGATTTTATTCATTCGTATTCTCCATAATTTTTTCTAAATTCCACTGGGCTTTCACCAGCTCAGGATCTTGAACTGTTGTAATGGCAAGTCCGTCTCCCACCGCAAGGACTGATGTAATCAGGCCATCTGCGTGTGCCAGATAATCCAGATACTTCCGAAGACGTCGTACGATGGTACGGTGTTTTCTCTTTTTCTTTCCTGGGGCCTCAAACACATCGGAAGCTGTCAGGCCCTTAAACAGAACATTGTCGGAAGCTACAATGCAGTCCTTTGCCATCATCGGAAGACTGAGACTCCAAAATTCCAGATAATGACCTTTTCCAGCATCGATGAAAATAAAGTCATACGGCTGTTCCAGATTCAAGGGATCCGTTTGAAGATCTGCAAGTACCTGACGGGCATCGCCCTCCCAAACGGTTACACGATCCGCATAACCTGCATCTTCAATGTTTTTCCGTGCAGCTTCCACCATCTCAGGGGAATATTCAATGGTCGTGACCGTAGCATCCGGTGCCCATGTGGCAAAGCAAATCGCTCCATATCCCACAGCTGTTCCGATTTCCAAAATGCGTTTCGGTTGTCGCAGAAGAATCAGCTGCTGAAGAAGCGGTTCCGTTTCACCGAGAAGAATCGGGACCAGTTCAGCGTCGCTTTTTTCCCGGAGTGCACGAAGATGCGCATTTGGCTGATGATAAAGACCTTCAATGTATTCTGCTGTTTCAGGGACAGTAATGTTTCTGGTTTCCATGTAATTACCTTTAAATTCCGTATGCGTTCTTGTACTCCTGCTTGTATTTCTGGAACTCACTTCCAGTCTTCGCAAATTTGTGAGTACCGTCTTTAGCTGCGCTCAGTACATAATAGATGTAATCGGTGTCCTCCGGATATAAGGCCGCCTTGATGGAGGCTTCACTGGGAGAACAAATGGGTCCGGGAGGAAGTCCATCGATCTGATATGTATTGTAGGGAGACTCGATTTCCAGATCCTTATAGGTTAGGAACTGTTTCGATTCGCCCATGGCATATTGAACGGTAGCATCAATCTGGAGTCTCATTCCAATATCCAGGCGGTTATAGATAACGCTGGCCACCTTGGCCTTTTCACTGTCCACCATGGTTTCACGTTCAATCAGCGAAGCGATAGTCATGACTTCGTTGATGTCCATACCCAGTTCTTCTGCTCTTGCATACATTTCATCCGTAAATACAGAATCCAGCTGACGCAGAAGCCGGTCGATAATGTCATGCTCGCTGGCAGTGGTGAAAACATCGTAAGTATTCGGATATAAATATCCTTCCAAATGCAGTTCACCTGCGGGAGCATCTTTCAGAAAACGATAGTTGAATTCGCCGCTTTCAATTTCTTTCATGAAAATATCGCGGTTGATCAATCCTTCCGCTTCCAGCTTGTCCGCCACCTCGTCAACACGAAGGCCTTCGGGAATGGTAAAACGTAGGGTATTGACATTTCCGGAAACCAGGATTTCCATGATTTCAGTCATGGTCATGGACGGCGATAACGTATATTCTCCCGCCTTGTATTTACCGTCCATCCCCTTCATTTTCGATTGTAATTTAAAAGAATCTGCACTGTCGATGACACCTTGTTCCACCAGGAGGTTTCCAATTCCTGTGGTAGTAGTCCCCGAGGGGATTTCCACGGTCATCATGGCTGTGCTGTCAGGATCAAATGCTTTATCAGCATCGCCCATGATCACAGAAAAGCCGCCAACACCGATGGCGATAAGCGCGATCACGACGATCACACCGATCAGAAGACCATTACCCTTTTTCTTTCTTCTTTTACTGCTCATAATTCTGTCTCTTTCTATGGAGTCTCCAATCCAATATCGCCTGAATTAAGAAAAAGAACCGAGATCGTCCCGGTTCTTTTACATTGCGAATTGCTATTTTGCTCTTCCCAGGTAGATACCGCCACCTTCTCTGGTGTCGATCTGAATCACTTCGCCTTCTTCGATGAAGATGGGAACCTGAATAACAGCGCCGGTTTCTACAGTAGCAGCCTTGGTAACGTTGGTAGCGGTGTTACCCTTAACGCCCGGTTCAGTTTCGATAACCTTCAGGTTAACGAAGTTCGGAGCTTCTACCAGGAATGCGGAACCCTTGTAGAACTTGATGGTAGCTTCATCATTTTCTCTCAGGAATCTGATGGCATCTTCAACCTGTTCAGCAGCCAGAGGAACCTGGTCGTAGGTTTCAGGGTCCATGAAGTAGTACAGTTCACCATCGTTGTACAGATACTGCATCTGTCTGGTTTCGATGTGAGCCTTGGGGAACTTGTCGTCCGGGTTGAACGCTTCTTCTCTGGTAGCACCAGTCAGAATGTTCTTGTACTTGGTACGAACGAAAGCAGCACCCTTACCAGGCTTAACGTGCTGGAAATCGATAACTACATGCGGGTCGCCATTGATGTCAAAAGTTACGCCCTTTCTGAAATCACTTGCATAAATCATAATAAAAAAACCTCCGTTTTTGCCCGATCACGGGCTGTTTCGCTATTTCGTGCTATTTTTAAAGAATTATTAATTCCTTATTTGACTTAACTTTATTTATTATACCAAAAGAAGTGATAATAGACAAGTCCTCAATTCGTACGCCGAACTTCTTTGGTAAATAAATTCCGGGTTCGACAGTAACCGTCATATTTTCACGGAAAATACCGTTGCCTCTCGGACTCATGGTAGGAGCTTCGTGGATTTCCAAACCGACACCGTGACCGGTACCGTGGCCGAAGAACTGACCGTAGCCGGCTTCTTCAATAATATCTCTGGCAAACCGGTCGCCCTCCTTCCAGGAGACGCCCGCTTTCAAATTTCGTAAGCAATTCTCCTGTGCTTTCAGCACCAGTTCGTAGATTTCCTTCTGTTCGCCGCTGACGTGTCCGATCCCGACGGTTCTGGTCATATCGGAACAGTAACCATCCACGACACAACCGAAATCCATGGTAACGAAATCACCATTTTCGATGATTTTGTCACTGGGTTCACCGTGAGGTAAGGACGTTCTGGCACCGGAAACGCAGATTGTAGGGAACGACAACCGTTCCGCTCCGTTCTTTTTCAGAAACATTTCAATTTCAAGAGCGCCTTCTTTTTCCGTCATGCCTGCATGCAGCACAGTCAGCATATGAGAGAAGCAGCGTTCAGCCAGGGCGATTGCCTTACCCATGGATTCCAACTCAGCTTCATCTTTAATGATACGGATCTGTTCGATCAGTCCGGATGCATCAAGGAGTTCAGCCTGAGGAAGTGCTTCCTGAATCTGCTTTAAATCTGCCACAGTCAGAACATTTTCTTCAATTCCAAGGGTTTTAACCCCGATCTTTCTGACCGCATCCCAAACCGAACAGCCATTGTCCGTCATAATAATGGTAAACAGCGGTTCGCAGGCATCTTTCACAGCTTCGATGTAACGGAAATCAGTGATCAGATAGTTATCGGTTTCTGTTAAAAGAACAAACACATCCGAAGAAGGAAATCCCGTCACATATCCCTGATTTTCACGTTTGGAGATCCAAAGGCCCTCCATACCGCGTTCTTTCATTAAAGATCGAACGCGTTCCAGTCGGTTTACATAAACCTTTTTACTGTCCAACTCGAATCACTTCCCCTAAAATGGTGTAAATATCGTTGATCAGCTGGGAAAATGCCAGATTTGCCTGTAAATACATGTTTGCCAGCGGATCAGCAATAACGATGGCATATAACTTCTTTACTTCTTCCAGAGCTTCTTCGTCCATCTTACCAGTCATCATGTGCTGTGCCTGCAGCGCGGTATTCTTTTCATTGAAGTCATTCAGCATTGCTGCCAGTTCCGGCTTTGCATCGACCTGTTCTTTCAGCTGAACATAAGCCTTATACTGATCGGATTCTTTCAGAGCTCTTGCCAGTTCATGTGCTTTATCATGTACATTGATCTGATTCATGTTAGGTTACCTCCAATTATACTTCCATAAAGATCGGCAGGATTACCGGACTTCTCTTTGTGGTCTGATAAATATAATCTCTCAGATCATCGCGAACCCAGTTCTTCATCGCTGCCCAGTCACGGATTCCTTCCACGCGGCAGATCTGCAGTCTGTCAAATGCAATGCGGCGCATCTGTTCGATCAGATCTTCTGCTTCTCTCACATAGACAAATCCGCGGGAAATGATGTCCGGTCCGGTCATTACTTCACCGGTACTGCGTTCGATACCGACAGCAACGATGATCAGACCGCCTTCCGAAAGCAGCTTACGGTCACGGAGAACGATATTTCCAACATCACCGACGCCGAGGCCATCGACCATGACACCCTGACAGGGAACTTCTTCCTTCGTCTTTACGGCTTTGTTCGGGCTGATTTCCAACACTTCTCCATTATCCATCATAAAGATGTTCTTTTTATCCATACCCAGTTCTTCCGCAATCATCGCATGCTGACGCAGATGACGGTATTCACCGTGAACGGGTACAAAGAATTTCGGTTTCAGAAGAGAATGGATCAGCTTCAGTTCTTCGGCGCAGGCATGGCCCGAAACATGGATATCAGCGATATCGCTGTAAATTACTTCTGCGCCCTTTTCAAACAATTTATTGACAACATTGGAAATGGTCTTTTCATTTCCGGGAATGGGGCTGGAAGATAAAACGACCACGTCCCCCTTCTTGATTTGTACAGCCTTGTGATCGTTGGATGCCATGCGCGACAGAGCCGACATGGGTTCACCCTGACTTCCTGTGGTAATGATCACGAGCTCAGAATCCTTGATATGACGGATCTTATTGATATCGACCAGGGTTCCGGCCGGCACTGTGATATAACCCAGCTCTATGGCCAGATTTACCACGTTGATCATGGATCTTCCGGAGATGGCAACCTTCCTGTTATACTGCACCGCTGTATCGATGATCTTCTGTACGCGATGGATGTTGGACGAGAATGTGGCCACCAGGATTCTGGAAGTACAGTTACGGAAAATGTTTTCAATGGTCACCCCTACCGTACGTTCCGAAGGAGTGTATCCCTTTCGTTCTGCATTGGTGCTGTCCGCCATCAGAAGCAGTACGCCTTCATTTCCAATTTCGGCAAGACGGTGAAAATCGATGGGCTGGCCTTCCAGCGGAGTGTAATCCACTTTGAAGTCACCGGTATGGAAGATCTTTCCTGCCGGAGTATCGATACACAGACAGATCGAGTCGGCAATGGAATGAGTCGTACGGATCGTTTCCACAGAAAACGCACCCAGCTTGATCTTATCGCCCGGGCGTACAACTTTCAGCTTCGCCTTTAAATTGTGTTCTTTTAATTTATTTTCCACCAGTCCCAGCGTCAGACGCGTTCCGTAGATCGGAAGGTTGATTTCGTTCACTAGGTACGGGATGGCTCCGATATGGTCTTCGTGTCCGTGAGTAATGACCATACCGCGGATTTTCTCACGATTTTTGATGAGATAGGTAAAATCGGGAATGACGATGTCGATACCAAACATCTCATCGTCAGGGAATGACATCCCGCAGTCGATGATCATCAGATCATCCTTGTATTCCAGGACGGTGATGTTCTTACCGATTTCATGTAAGCCGCCCAGCGGAATCAATCTGACGGGACTTCCTTCCTTTCTTCTCACTGTTCTTCTCAAATTTATACGTCCTTTCCCAGGGATCGCCTTTGGCGATCGTGGTTAAGGATTTACTTAACCACGATATTCAGCAGTTTTCCAGGTACAGAAATCACCTTGATGATCTGCTTGCCTTCCAGCAATGCCTTAACTTTTTCTTCATTCATAACAGCTTCCGCAAAGGCATCCTTATCCAGACCGGTGGGAGCATCCACACGTTCCTTTACCTTACCGTTCAGCTGTACAACGATTTCTACGGTATCCTGTACCATAGCGCTTTCGTCGTAAGTCGGCCACTGAGCTCTGTAAACCAGTTCTTCATGACCTAAGTGTTCCCACATTTCTTCGCAGACATGCGGAACAAAGGGAGCCAGCATCAGAACTAACTTTTCGGTCGCATCCTTCAACAGACCCAGATTCACATCATCCAGTTCCTTATAACGATACATTTCATTGACCAGTTCCATGATGGCACTGATAGCAGTATTGAAGTTGAAACGGATGGAAATGTCATCGGTAACTCTCTTGATGACGGTATTCAGCTTATAAGCCATCTGCTTGTCATCTTTCCCTTCCAGCTTGTAGACAGCAGGAACGCCCTGAGTGATTTCAGCCAGTTCATAAACCAGTCTGTACACACGGTTAATAAAGCGGAAGCTGCCTTCTACGCCAGTGTCGGACCATTCCAGTTCCTTTTCCGGCGGAGCTGCGAACATGATAAAGAGACGAGCTGTATCCGCACCGTACTTGGTGATGATTTCTTCGGGACTTACAACGTTACCAACGGACTTGGACATCTTAGTACCATCTTTCAGTACCATACCCTGAGTCAGCAGATTGGTGAACGGTTCGTCCACGGAACACAGATCCAGATCGTAGAGAACCTTAGTGAAAAATCTTGCATACAGTAAGTGCAGGATCGCGTGTTCTACACCACCGATGTACTGGTCAACAGCCATCCAGTAGCCAGCCTTCTTCTGATCGAAGGGCGCCTGGTCGTTCTTAGCATCGCAATATCTCAGGAAATACCAGGAGCTGTCCATGAAGGTATCCATGGTATCCATTTCACGGGTAGCCTTACCGCCGCAGTGCGGGCAGGTTGCTTCAGAGAAGGTCTTGGAAGTAGTCAGCGGAGATTCACCCTTACCGGTGAATTCCACGTCGGTGGGCAGCAGGATCGGCAGGTTTTCTTCCTTTTCAGGAACCCAACCACACTTTTCACAATATACCATCGGGATCGGGCAACCCCAATATCTTTGACGGGAAATCAGCCAGTCTCTCAGACGGAAGTTGGTGGCAGCCTTACCGATACCCTTTTCTTCCATCATGCCGATGATTTTTTCAATGGCAGGCAGATTATCCATACCATTGAATTCGCCGGAGTTGATCAGCTTCCCTTCTGCTACGAAGGCTGCTTCCAGGTTGTTCAGATCAATGTTGGAATCCACAGGAGGTTCTACTACAGGGATGATATCCAGATCATACTTCTTAGCGAAGTCAAAGTCTCTTTCGTCGTGAGCCGGTACACCCATTACAACACCGGTACCATAGTCCATCAGAACATAGTTAGCCAGGTAGATGGGGATCTTCTTATTGGTCAGCTGGTTCACAGCATATCTTCCGGTGAACACACCTTCCTTTTCCAGCGTGGTGGAAGCTCTGTCGATATCGCTCATATGCTGGATCTTATCCATGAACTGAGCCACGGCTTCTTCGTTTCCACCGCCGTTGACCAGTTCCTTCACATAAGGATGTTCCGGAGCCAGTACCATGAAGGTAGTACCGAAGATGGTATCCGCACGGGTGGTGAATACGGTCATATCCAGATCCATGCCTTCCACCTTGAAGGTGATTTCCGCACCGGTGGACTTACCGATCCAGTTCTTCTGCATGGTCTTGACCTTGGAGGGCCAGCCTTCCAGCTTATCCAAATCAGCCAGCAGGCGATCTGCATAGTCAGTGATCTTCAGATACCACTGAGACAGGTTCTTCTTACCTACGGGAGTTTTGCAGCGTTCGCAGTGTCCGTCTACTACCTGTTCGTTGGCCAGAACGGTCTGGCAGGAAGGACACCAGTTAACCGGGTTCTTCTTCTTATATGCCAGTCCCTTATTGTAGAACTGAATGAAAAGCCACTGCATCCACTTGTAATATTC
>JAFUQN010000106.1 GCA_017472365.1 Bacillota bacterium | reverse complement strand
CGAAGCGCCAGTTTAAAATCGTCTACGAAGACGAGAATATTCTTTTGGTGGAAAAGCCTTACGGACTTCTGATCCACGGGGATCATTTGGAAAAAAAGAATACGCTGGCTAATCAGGTGGTGGACTACCTGATCGAAACAGGCGCGTATGTTCCGAGAAGAGAAAAGACTTTCGTACCGTCACCGGTCAACCGCCTGGACAGAAACACCACGGGGATCGTCATCTTCGGAAAGAATAATCTGGCGCTGCAGGCATTAAATAAGATGCTGAGAGAAAAAGAATATGTAGAGAAGTATTATCTGACCGCTGTCAAAGGATCTCTGAAAGAGGAACTTCATCTGAAGGATTATCTTGTGAAGGATGAAAAGAAGAACCAGGTTCGGGTTCTTGCAGAGCAGTGCGATGACAGCCGTCTGATCGAGACCAAGGCACGGCCGCTGCAGGAAGGTTCCGGCTGTACGCTGGTGGAAGTTCATCTGATTACCGGCCGTACCCACCAGATCCGTGCACATTTAAACAGTGTAGGTTATCCGGTGGTGGGCGATGAAAAATACGGTGACCGGAAGCTGAATCAGATGATTCAGAATCAATACGGATTATCCAGCCAGTTTTTACATGCGTATCGCCTGAGATTCGCGGATGCGATTGCCCCGCTGGAATATCTGAAGGGCCGTGAATTTACAGCACCGTTGACACCGATTTTGCAGAGTGTCAAGGAAGGTTTGTTCGACGGTGTGGAACCGCCGCGGAAAGAACGCAGAGAACAGCCCCGGAAAGAGCAGTTCCGGAGAAACGATACTAAAAACAGAAAGAAAAGGGAATATTAAGGGAGGAACGAGAACATGAGTCAGAATATGAAGGAGTGGATCAGAGACCTGGGGATCGCATTGATCGTAGGACTGATTATCATCCAGTTTATTAAGCCGACAATCGTAAAGGAACATTCCATGGAGCCTACACTGGAAGAAAACAATTATATTTTCCTCAGTAAGCAGGCTTACACTCTCTTCGGAGATCCTGAACGAGGCGATATCGTAGTATTTCACAGCGATCTGAGAACGGTGGACGATAAAGAAAAGATGCTGGTAAAGCGAATCATCGGTCTTCCCGGTGATACTGTCATGATCACCAACGGTGAGGTTTACATCAACGGAGAGGTGCTGACGGAAGATTACACCAAGGACGGCTATACCGCAACGGAAATGGAAGAAATCACAGTTCCGGAGGGACAGGTGTTTGCCATGGGGGACAACCGCCAGAACAGCATCGACAGCCGCCATTCCGATGTGGGCTGTGTCCCCATTGACAGGATCATTGGAAAAGCAGTCCTGAGATTATATCCCTTCAGTGACATTACTCTGTTCTAATCATCGAACTGCCGGAGGTTCCGGTGGGAGAAGAACGGGAGAAACGATATGACAATGCAGATGATCAGACGCTTCCTGGCGTTGATTTCGGGGATGGCTGTAGGAGCCGTGCTGATGATGACGGTGATGCCGCTGAGGATGAACGACACGTGGTATCTGGTGGACAGGACGGCGTACAGCGGCGGACGAAATCCACAGCCGGACGATCTGGTGATCGTTGAAAACACAGTGTTCACGGAAGCCGGTGAAGAAGGAAGGCTGGTGGGGAGAGTATTCGGTGCAGAGGGTGACCGGGTACAGATCGAAGGTGGACGTTTGAAAATCAACGGTGCAGATGCGATGGACCGTATTCCGGAAATCGCAGAATTTCCCGAGGATATGACGACGGTCATCGTAATGGAGGATCATTTGTTTGTATTAAGTGAGGATGTCCGCGGACTGGACAGCCGCAGCGAAGCGGTGGACCAGGTGAATCTGGATGATGTCTGGGGCCGCGTGGTTTATACGAGAAAGGAGAATTAGCCATGGGACAGAGAAAACTCCTGGCCAATAATAAAAAGGCCCGTCATGACTACTTCATTGAAGATGTCTACGAGGCCGGCCTGGTTCTGACGGGTACGGAAATCAAGTCTCTGCGTCAGGGCCGGGTAAATTTAAAGGAAAGTTACGCGAAGATCGAAAAGGGAGAGGTGTTCATCTACAATATGCACATCAGTCCTTATGAGCAAGGAAACCGCTACAATGTGGATCCCCTTCGCGAGCGAAAACTGCTTCTTCACAAGCAGGAGATCCGTAAGCTGATCGGCTATACGACCCAGAAGGGTCTGACGCTGGTACCGCTTCAGATTTATATCAATGAAAAGGGACTGGTGAAGCTGGAAATCGCTGTGGCCCGAGGGAAGAAGCTGTATGATAAGAGAGAAGATATTGCGAAGAGAGATGCCGGACGCCGTATGGACCGCATGATGAAGGACAGATAAGGAGGACGTACAGATGAGAACAGTTACATTGGGTAGTACAGGAATCACCGTTCCGAAAAATGGCTTTGGTGCACTGCCGGTTCAGCGTGTGGATTTTGAAACGGCAAAGACCATCCTGCGCAAGGCTTACGATGAAGGCGTGAGATTTTTCGATACTGCCAGAGCGTACAGCGATTCCGAAGAAAAAATCGGGTATGCGCTCAGCGATGTGAGAGATGAGATCTACATAGCTTCCAAGACCATGGCCAAGAATGTGGACGATTTCTGGAAGGATCTGAATAAGACTTTGGAAAATCTGAAGACAGATCATATCGATATCCTGCAGTTCCATAACCCGCCCTTCTGTCCGAAGCCCGGTGATGAAAGCGGTCTGTATGACGCTGCTCTGGAAGCGAAAGAAAAGGGAATGATCCGTCACATCGGTATCACCAACCACAGAATCGCTGTAGCGAAGGAAGCCATCGAAAGCGGTCTGTACGAAACGCTGCAGTTCCCGTTCTCCTATCTGGCGACGGATGAAGAAAAGGAACTTCCGAAGATGTGTGCGGAAAAGAACATGGGATTCATCGCCATGAAAGGTCTGTCCGGAGGTCTTCTGACCAACGCCAAGGCTTGTTACGCGTTCATGTGTGAATATGAAAATGTCCTTCCGATCTGGGGCGTTCAGCGCGTGGAAGAACTGGAACAGTTCCTGGAATGTGGAAAGAACGAACCGGTACTGGACGATGAACTGCGCCAGCTGATCCATGCTGACCGCGAGATGCTGTCCGGAAGCTTCTGCAGAGGCTGCGGATATTGCTTACCCTGCCCGGCTGGAATCGAAATCCCCAATGCGGCTCGTATGTACCTGATGGTACGCCGTGCCCCGGTGGAAGCTTACACCACACCGGAATGGAAGGAAAAGATGAAGAAGATTGAAAACTGCATCGGCTGTAACCACTGTAAGAACCACTGTCCGTACGGACTGGATACACCGAATCTGTTAAAGGAAAACTTCGAAGATTACAAGAGATTCTTATAAAAAATATCACAACAAGACCACTGGGCCTTCGTCTCAGTGGTCCTGTTGTAAATGAAAAGGGGGAATAGAGATGAAGAAAAAGGTGACGGTACGGCCTGGAAGAGCAGGCGCTTTGGTGGGAGGTGTCGTGGGGATATTCTTCTGCATACTGGGCTTTCTGGTGGTGATCCCCCAGGCTGGCCTGTTCGGATTGGTCTGGACCGGTGTGGCGGTGTTCATCGCCGGTTCGAACTTGTATAACGCGTTTTCCGAGAAGGGAATGGCGACCCATACCATCGAGATCGAGGACGATGGACGGATCAACTACGAACCCGGTCAGGAAGGATTCAGTTATGATGAGCCTCAGGATCAGCCGGCCTATCGCGTGGATCCCGGTTCCACCGTGGAAGAGCGTCTGAACCGCCTGAACGATCTGTACGATAAGCGTCTGGTGACTTCCAGGGAATACGAAGAAAAACGAAAAGAGATCCTGAAGGATCTGTAGTACATAACTATGAAACACAAGTATTTAGAAAAAATATTATCGCTGGTACTTTTGGCAGCGCTGATGGTAACGTCAGTACAACCGGCTTATGGGACGGAAACAACGGGAAAACAGGTTCAGATCCTGTTCACCCATGACCTTCATTCTCATCTGGATCCCTTCGATGTGGACGGGGAGGAGGCCGGAGGCTTTGCCCGTTTAAAGGCGATCATCGATGAAAAAACGAAGGGAGCCGAAGAAGCGGGAATTCCGACCTTCCTCCTGGATGGTGGCGACTTCTCCATGGGAACGCTGTACCAGACCATCTTTGAAACGGAGGCTTCTGAGTTGACGCTTCTGGGTCACATGGGCTTTGACGCAACCACCTTCGGTAACCACGAGTTCGACTATCGCAGCATCGGTGTGGCCAACATGTTCCATTCGGCAATCCAGAACGGCTCCGCCGATCCGGAACTGGCGCTTCCGCAGTTTCTGATTTCCAACATCGACTGGGACAAGAACCAGTCGGAGGACAATGGGCTGGTCAAGGAAGCTCTGGAGGACTACGGCTATCAGGAATACACCATCATCGAGAAGAACGGTATCAAAGTGGGTATCTTTGGAGTCCTGGGACAGGACGCTGAAGATTGTGCGCCGGAGAGCGGGATCGATTTCGATCCCATTGTGGACTCTGCGAAGGAGATGACAGCTGCGCTGAAGGAAGAAGGCGCGGAGCTGATTGTTTGCCTCTCTCACAGTGGTCTGTGGGAGGATGAGGAAAAGTCGGAAGACGAGATCCTGGCCAAGGAAGTTCCGGAGATCGATCTGATCATCAGCGGACACACCCATACTAAGCTGGAAGAACCCATTGTCCACGGAAACACGTCCATCGTGGCTTGCGGCGAATACGGAAAATATCTGGGAGAAGCGGATCTGGAGCAGGGAGTGGACGGCCGTTGGACGATCGTCAATTACCAGTTGACTCCTGTAACCGATGAGATCAGGGAAGATCCCTTCATCGCGGAAAAAGTGAACGAATACAAGGCTATGATCAATGCTCATTACCTGGAACAGTTCGGGTATGAATACGACACGCTTTTGGCAGTGAACCCCTGGGAGTTTACGCCCTTTGCGGAATTCGGTACGGAGCTGAGAGAAGATACGTTGGGAAGTATCATCGCGGATTCTTATATTTACGCTGTGAAACAGGCGGAAGGCGAGGATTACGAACGAGTAGCCATGGCCATCGCACCCAATGGTACGATCCGCGACACGGTTCCCACGGGGGATGTGACCGTTTGGGATGTGTTTAACATTTCGTCTCTGGGCATTGGCCCCGACCGTGTGGTGGGCTATCCCCTTGTCAGCATCTACCTGACAGGAGCAGAATTGAAGACGGTAGCAGAAATCGACGTGTCCGTATCGTCCCTGATGTCGGCCGCACAACTGTATCCTGCGGGGATCCGCTGGGAATACAACCCCCATCGGCTGATCCTGAACCGCGTCACTGACGTAAAACTGGTGGGCGATCAGGGTGAAGACAGCGAGCTGGATGACGATCAGTTGTACCGTGTCATCGGTGGTTTGTATTCCGCGCAGATGCTGAGTTCCGTGGAAGGGATGTCCTACGGGATCCTCAATGTGACACCGAAGGACAAGGATGGAAATCCCATCGAAGACTATGAAGAACACATCGTTTACGATGCGAAGGGAAATGAAGTCAAAGAATGGTATGCACTGGCGTCCTATATGGAATCCTTCGATAAGAATGAGGAAGGTGTTTCCGTAATTTCCGATCGTTATGCCGAGCCGGAGGGGCGGAAAGTGAGCATCGACGACGACAGTCTCTCAGCCTTTTTCCGAGCCCCCAACCAGATCGCGAAAGCGATCTACGGGATCATCGCAGCTGTGGTGATCGTACTGATCCTCATTGTTCTGTTGATCGTGAAACTGGTAAAACGAATCCGAAAAAAGTAGTAATAAAAAAGCTGAAATCGCAGGATGCGGTTTCAGCTTTTCTGTTTTATTGTCTCAGTTTTCTGGCGTAGGCCAGGGTCTGTTTCAGCGCGTTTTCTTTTTCGATCCCCACCAGCCGCAGCTTATGAGCGTAGGCCAGAATGTCGGAAAAATTGGGACCGGGTGTCAGCCCGGCTTCGATAAGATCGCGTCCCGCTACGAAGGGTCGCGCCATATAGTCGCGGTAGATTGCCAGCCGCTCTCTTAAAAAGGCCTCGTTGGTGTCAGTATCTTCCGGTGGAAGCTTTCCCAGCGCATCAGCGATACCGATACGGATCAGCGCTTCCGGATCTACGGATTGATCAAACATCTTGTTGGTGGTTTTCACAGAGGATTTCGCGCCCGCCACCACGTTGGGCTTCATGTGGAATTCCGCCAGATTCAAAACGTAATCGATGAGTTTCGTTTCATTGGTCAAACGCACCAGGAACGATTCGATCAGAGGAAGACCGGCCTTTTCGTGGTCATAAGCGTGGATCACACCGTCCTTGACCTCCGTGGTAATTGCCTTTCCAGAGTCATGGGTCAGCGCTGCCAACATAAATCCCAGCGGATTGGCAACCGCTTCGCCATTCGGCTCCGCGGTGGTATTCCGCAGGGTTGCCGCGGCGTCGAGGACCATCATGGTGTGAGTCCAGACATCGCCTTCCGCGTGGAAACGCGGATTCTGTTCCACACCGATCAGGACTTTCAGTTCGGGAAACCACACATCCAGCTGGTTCATCCGGCGCAGTTCTTCAAAGAAAATGGAGGGCTTTTCAGCTTTCAGCAGAGCCTTTTCCAGTTCTTTTAAGATGCGTTCTTTGGGAAGGGTAGACAGGTCCATTCGGGAACACAGTTCCATGGTTTCCGGGGCGATTTCAAATCCGAACCGGGCCGCGAACTGGGCGCCTCTCAGAACGCGCAGGGGGTCTTCCGCGAAGGAGTCATCGGAGACGTGACGGATCACGCCCTGGGCCAAGTCCTCACGGCCGCCGTAATGGTCCACGATCTCTCCGGTCAGAACATCCATCATCAGGGCGTTGATGGTGAAATCACGGCGTTTGGCGGCCCCCTTCGTACCGATGAAAGGATCCACAAAAATGTCAAAGTCACGGTGACCACGGCCGCGCAGCTCTTCCTTCCGCGGCATGGCGATATCCAGGGAATATCCTCTCAGGTTGTAGATGCCGAAGGTCTCGCCGATGGCCATCCGTTCCCCCAGATTGTCCAGGATCGCTTCCAGTTGGCTCGGGGTAACTCCGTGGGTCTCGATATCGATATCTTTATGTTCTATTTGTAATAAATGGTCGCGGACGTGACCGCCGACAAAATAGGCGCGGCCTCCCAGAGAAGCCGCCTCTTCGGCGATCCGACGAGCCATCTGTAAACTTTGTTCATACGTGTACATGAGTAACCTCCTGTGATGTATAGTATATCACAAATAAAAAGAGTTTTCAGTTTTGTACGAAGCTGTTTTATATGGAAAGATTTAATATGAAATAATTTACAATAAAGGTTGAAAATAACATATTCGTATGATATGATTCAATAAAATAGGGATGACGAGGTATGAGGGGTGCATTTCGTTGGAAAAATAGATGTAAATATCTATCGTTGTGTGTCGGCGAATATTACAGAAAATGACGTGATTATAACTGGGGAACGTGTTGCACATATAAAAGAAAGACACCCTTGTGATTTTGAAAAATACTGTGACTATTTGCGTCAAATCGTGGAAGAACCTGATTATATTATGCAATCAAATAAACCAGATACAGCATTGATTTTAAAGGCCTTTGAAGAAGAGGAAAACCCCTTTAAAACAATACTTCGATTAAAGACGTCAACGGATGATCCCAAATTTAAAAACTCTATCATTGCCTTCATGAGAATCAATCAAAAAGAATGGAACCGATTACTACGTAATAAGCCGATTCTTTACAAACGAGAATAAAAATGATACAATATGTATAAGAAAAGAGGGAACTATCTGAGGTGGAGGATTTCGTACCCGTCCACACGCCGATGGCTTGACAGGGGTAACCCGAGAGACGCAGGAGAATGGTACGCCTGCCAGGTAGTTCATCAATATGTAATAAAAAAGCACGTTTCCTTGGAAGGGAACGTGCTTTTCGTTTTTTTTGATACGATTACTTTTTCCGGGTAGTTTCGGCAACGAACCGGCCCCAGGGGCCGGTTGCCACGAAGCAAAGCCCTGTGCAAAGAGCCGCAATGATCATCCAGATGGAGATATTGATCCGCCAGCCGAAGTTGTCGGTGAGGAGGGCCAGCGTATAGGTGGCGATGGCCGAACCGATGTAGATGAAGCCGTTGATTAAACCGCTGACGGTGGATACTTTTCCATATCGATGGAAGTAATGAGGAACGTAGCTGGTCAGCATGAAGGAAGAACCTCTGAGACAGAAGGTGAGGCCTGCCATCATGGCCAGATCCAGAAGCATCCAATGAGCCTGGAATACCACTAGGATTAAAGCAAACCCAGTGGCCAGAAGGAACGTCAGCATGGCGCATTTGATGTCATTTTTCAATCGATCTTTCACTTTCGCAATGACTTCTACCATAGCAACAGCGCAGAGAGGCAGGACGATGGATGTCAGAATCGAAAGGGAAGCATCCATGTGGAAAACTTCTGTAAAGTAGACCGGCATCCACGTTGCGATTCCATCCCGCAGGAAACCGATTCCTAGGGTGGAAAGCAAGATCGGTAGGAAGCCAATACGAAGGAGCGTTCCCAATGTCAAGCGTTCGACGGTCGGTTTGTTTTCTTCCGGGCAATCGCCTTCGGCGGTGTCCTTGTGAACAGGGACGAGTGTAGCGGTGAAGGTGAGACCACGGGTGGAGTAAAACCAGATTCCGGAGAAGATCAGGCTGATGGCTCCGGTGGTCAGAAACAGAAGTCTCCAATGAAGCTTTGCAACGTACAGGGCAGCCAGGAAGTAAATCACCACGGTTCCGATATAAGAACCCTGGTTTACGCGACCGATGACGTGGGAGAACTGTTTGTTTTCGGGATATGCATGGTTGACCATGCGCACAAGAGGGGACCAGATCATGGAGTGGAAGAATCCACTGGAGATCCAGATGATGTTCATAAAATGGATGTTTGGAATCAGCGCAATCGATACATTGATGGCTGCCGTACTGACAAGCCCTGTCAAAATGATCCTATGCGGCTGAAAGCGGTCGCCGAGGCGACCGCTGATAAATTGTCCTAATCCATATGTAAAAAATGAGCCGGTGAGAGCAATGCTGGCCGTCTGTTTTGTGACGTTCAAATCACGGATGATCTCGACCAGAACAGAAGAATAACTGTTGCGTACCAGATACGTGATGAAGTAAGCGGCGCAGAACAGCCAGAGCCCTCCGGATTTTCGGTTCATGACGAACCTCCTTTCAGAAACGATGTTTCTATAAGGAATGTGTTGTGATGACCACCTGACAACCGGAATTTCGGATGGCTTCCACGGTATCGGCAGGAGTCATACTGTCAGTGATCAGGATATCGACCTCGGAGAAATCGCACATTTTATAGAAGCCCTTCTGTTTGAATTTACTGTGGTCTGCCAGAAGGATGGTGGTTTTTGCTTTTTTCATATAGCGGCGCTTCAGTTCATTGATCCCCATTTCGTTGGTGGTGAGACCGTCCTCGGGACTGGCGCCATCAGTGCTGCAGACGAAAAGATCCAATTCGCCAAGACTGGAACAAAACTCTTTGGCATAGGTACCAGAAGAGGTTCCGTCGGTGGTGAGGAATCCGCCCATCATATAGACGCGATTTCCGCCGGAAGCCAGTACCAAAGCTGCGTTGTGGATATCGCTGCAAATGATCGTCATATTTTTTCTAGAAGATAAATGACGACAAAATTCGCCGACAGTGGATCCGGCATCAAGAGCGATGGTACAGTGGTCGGGAACATATTGCATGGCGGCCAGCGCGATGGAAGATTTGTCTTCCTGGAAGCTGTCAGTACGAATCGCTAAAGACGGCCAGGGCTCTGCACCATTGCTGCGCAATTCAGCACCTCCATAGATTTTATTCAGGAAGCCCTGCTTTTCCAGTTGATCCAAGTCGCGGCGAATGGTTTCCACAGATACTTCGAACTGTTCGGCAAGATTCATGGTGCTTACGACTTTTTCCTGTTCCAGGAGGCGGATGATTTCTTTCTGACGGGAACTTTTCATGTAAATACTCCAATTCAATGAGGCTTGTGCATACGTCGGATGCATAGTTACTTCTATTATAAACAAAACTGACAGAAATTCAACAAAAACAAACAAAATGTTGTCAAAATCGAAATGTATTGTTTGAAAATTAAAAATGTTCAGCTCGAAACGGTCAAAATGTTATCAAAAAGTTGACAAGAACCTTGCAAAGGAATATAATGAGGGCAATTCAAGATGAGTGCTTGTGTATAGCAATATTAGTGAAAAACCGACAAAAGCAAGGAGGAGAAAAAATGAAGGAATACTTCTGCGACGTCGTGGTCGTTGGTGCCGGTCCCGCCGGTCTGGCTGCGGCAGTATCGGCAAGACAGTCAGGTGCAGAAAAGGTTATCATCATTGAGCGAGACGTAAGAGCCGGTGGGATCCTGCAGCAGTGTATTCACGCTGGATTCGGATTGAAGTATTTCGGACAGGAACTGACCGGCCCGGAATATGCGGAACGTTTTCAGGTCAAAGCTGCGGAGGCGGGTGTTAAAGTACTGATGGAAACCACCGCCATGGAAATCAGAGAAGATGAAAGACTGCTGGTATGTGCAAGTAAGCAGGGATTAGTCAAGATCTATTTCGGAGCGTTGGTTCTGGCTATGGGATGTCGTGAACGTACCAGAGCGAATCTGATGATTCCTGGAAGCCGTCCTGCTGGTGTATATACTGCAGGAACTGCCCAGAAGCTGGTTAATATTTATGGACATAAAATCGGTAAGGAAGTGGTCATTCTGGGAAGCGGCGACATTGGCATGATCATGGCTCGCCGAATGAGCCTGGAAGGTGCTCACGTAAAAGCTGTTGTGGAACTGATGCCCTACCTGGCTGGTCTGACCAGAAATAAAGTACAGTGTCTGGATGACTTCGGAATTCCTCTGATGCTGTCCCATACAATTGTTGATATTACTGGAATCGATCGACTGGAAAGCGTTACGATCGCTCCGGTGGATGAAAATAAAAAGCCGATCATGGAACAGGCTCAGGTCATCCCCTGCGACACCCTGCTGTTATCGGTAGGGCTGTTGCCGGAAAATGAACTGTCCAGAACCGGTGGTGTCACTTTATCCGGAATCACCAAAGGTGCTGTAGTCAACCAGTTCAAACAGACAGAACTTCCTCAGATCTTCGCCTGCGGTAACGTACTTCATGTCAATGACCTGGTAGACCAGGTAAGTGCGGAAAGCGAAGACGCCGGTCACTTTGCAGCTCTGTACGCTGCAGGAACACTGCCTGGCGGAGAAGCCCTGGAAGTCAAGCCCGGAACTGGTGTCAGATATGTTTGCCCGCAGAAAGTTGTTCTGGATGGTGAAGAAGATGTGACCCTGTACTTCCGTACAACAGCGCCCGGACGCAAGACTACATTAAAGGTTTGCGATGAAAATGGAGAGCTGGCAAAGAGAACACTGACAGCCACAAGCCCCGGTACCATGGAACATCTGGTGATCAAAGCGGATCAGCTGAAGGGGCTGAAGGGAACGATCACTGTAACGGCGGAACATGAGGAGGTCCTGGCATGAAAAAGACAATAATATGTACTGTTTGTCCCAACGGATGTGTAGTTGAAGCAGAATATACCACCAAAGAGGACTTAGTCCTGACCGGATACGGATGTAAGCGCGGCGTTGTATATTGTACGGACGAGTGCTTTGAACCCAAAAGAACTTTCACTTCCTCTGTAAAGATTCAGGGTGCGAACAGACGTATGATGCCCGTTCGCACCACCGGTCCGGTTCCCAAGGAACTGCTGATGAAGTGCGCAGAAGAAGCTCATAAGATCTCTTTGGAAACCCCGGTGAAGAGCCAGCAGGTGATCAAGGAAGATTTTCTGGAAACCGGCGTGGATCTGATTGCGGCGATGACTCTGGAATAGGAGGATGACAACAAATGTATAAAACAGATGTGCTGATTATCGGCGCTGGTGCGGTTGGCGTAGCGCTGGCCAGAGAATTATCCAAATACAATCTGGACGTTATGGTGTGTGACAAAAACGATGACGTTGGCGGAGATGCATCCAAGTCCAATAGCGGGTTGACTTCCACAAGTGCTACCATGCCGGTGGGAACGCTGGAAAACAGATTGCGTACCATTTCTCACAGTATGATCGACGTACTGTGCCGTGATCTGGATATTCCCATCGATCACTGTGGAAGTATCGCCCCGATTCTGTATCCGGAACAGTTTGAAACGGTACATAATTTACTGGAAAGAGCATTCCAGAACGGTGTTTACGATTACGAATTTATGCCGAAGGAAGAAATTCTGGAAATGGAACCGAACCTGAATCCGGAAATCCTGGGCGGTGTCTATAGCCCCAGAGATTCTCAGATCAACCAGTTCCTGATGGTCGTGGCTGAAGCTGAAAATGCTGCAGAAAACGGTGTCGAATTCCTGTTGAACTGTAAGGTAACCGATATCGAAGTTGCCAATGGGAAAGTGGAAACCGTAAAGACCACCAAGGGAGACATCCAGGCGAAGTGGGTTGTAAACGCAGCAGGTCTTTTCTGCGATGAAATCGCGAAAATGGTAGATGAGTGTGACTTTACCGTACATCCCAGAAAGGGTGAATTCTACGTACTGGGTCACGACACACCGGTCAAGGTAAGCCATATTATTTCTTCTGTTCCCAGCCCGAAGACCAGAGGTGTTCTGGTAGTTCCTACTGTGGACGGAAATCTGCTGGTAGGTCCTACTGCAGATGACGTGGAAGATAAGGAAGACAAGAAGACAACCCGCAGCGGTCTGGACTCCATCAAGGCACAGGCGCTGAACATGGTTCCTGGTCTGAAGTTTGAAGATACCATTACACAGTTCGTAGGTGTTCGTCCTGCGAGAACTCCGGAAGGTTACAATATCCTGATTTCTGAAAAGGCAAAGGGATATGTGGGGATTTCCGGTGTCCGTTCCACTGGACTGACTGCCAGCCTGGCAATCGCGAAGTACGTGACTCACGAAATGCATGAAGCAGGTCTGGAACTGAAGCGTAAAGTGGGTTGGATCCGTACTAGAAAAGGCATCGTAAGATTTGCAGACAAGAGCGATGAAGAAAAGGATCAGCTGATCGAAATGGATCCGCTGTATGGAAAGATCATCTGTCGCTGTGAACAGGTAACCGAAAGTGAAATCCTTCAGGCAATCCACCGTCCGGTGGGCGCTACTTCGCTGGACGCTGTAAAGCGCCGTGTACGCGCGGGGATGGGAAGATGTCAGAGCGGCTTCTGCAGCCCGCTGGTTATCGAAATCCTGGCCAGAGAATTGGG
>JAFUQN010000105.1 GCA_017472365.1 Bacillota bacterium | reverse complement strand
TTAAAATACACTGCCGTTTCCAAAATGACTTCTTTTAAAAGCGATTCCGCATTGACAACGACTTCACTGATCCGGCCGATAACGATTCCTGCAGGATAGATCCCGATCCCGGAAGTCACCACGGTATCACCGTCGATCACGGACGCTTCCGTATCGAGCATGTATCCGCGTAATCCGCCAGTGCCGTCTCCGGTCAGTACACCCAGGTAGCTTTCACTGCTGTCACGGAACACCTGAAAACTGACGTTATTGGTTTCGTCAATAATAGAAATGACTTTTGCCCAGTCATTTCCGGCTTCATATACGCGTCCCACCAGTCCATCTCCATTGATGACCATGGCATCCTTACTGACTCCGTGATCTGTCCCGACATTGATGATAAAAATGTTGAACCAGTTGGAACTGTCCATGGCAATCACGTCACCTGTCACATAGGAATGACTGTTCTGAACGCTGTCATAGTTTAGAACCTGAGACAACTGCCGTAATTCTTCCAACTCCTGGGCCGTAAACTGATGATGGATCAACTCCTGCTTTAATTCAGCAATTTCATCCTTCAACTGCTCATTTTCCTGAGCGATGCTGCGGAAAGACAACAAATTTCGAAAACCGTTGGCGATTCCGCTGCTGGCATTGGAAATGGGTTCCTGAATGGAAGTAACGATCCCGATAAAAAACCGTCCCATAGAAGAACTGTTCCCTAAATGGAGAAAAGAGGACACCAAAACGATCACCAAAGCCAAAGCCACGGCGATCAGTATGGTCATCACTGCATGTTCCTTTAACCATTTTTTCAATGCAACTTACCTCTCGATTTATATCTGAATTAATAGCGCTTTCCGCTGTAGGAATATCTCTTGATCTTTTCGATGCTTTCCAGACTGCGTCCGGTTCCTTCGGCAACCGCTTCCAGCGCGTTTTCAGCGATGATAACCTTCATTCCGGTCTGATTTTCGATCAGGCGGTCCAGTCCCTTCAGCAGAGCTCCGCCACCGGCCAGAACCATACCACTGTTAACAATATCCGCAGCCAGTTCCGGAGGAGTCTGTTCCAGCGTACTTTTAATCGCATCCATGATCATAGTGATAGGTTCTTTCAATGCTTCCATGATATCGTGGGCACGAACTGTCACCGTCTTCGGAAGTCCGGTGATGATGTCACGGCCTCTTGCCTGCATTTCTAACACAGCACCGGGTTCTGTCAGAACGGACGGTTCCACGCAGCCCACGGTTTTTTTGATTTCTTCTGCAGTCTTATCACCGATCATCAGGTTATATGTTTTTCTCACATAAGCAACGATCGCTTCGTCCATTTTGTCACCGGCACAACGCAAAGAAACGCTGGTAACGATGCCGCCTAAAGCGATAACTGCAACATCAGACGTACCGCCGCCGATATCAGCGATCATGCATCCTCTTGCGTCATCTACTGCCAGGTTGGAACCGACAGCAGCTGCCATAGGTTCGGTCATGATATAAACATCCTTCGCTCCCATCTCGCGTACAACGCTGTCTACAGCTCTCTTTTCCACTTCCGTAACGCCGGAAGGAACGCCGATCACAACACGCAGGGAAGTAAATGCGCTGCTCTTTACCATAGCCTTCTTGATGAATTCCTTCAGCATGGTCTGAGCCATAACAAAATCGGAAATAACCCCATCCTTCAGAGGACGAACAACCTGAATATTTCCGGGAGCTCTTCCCAGCATTTCCTTGGCTTCTTTTCCTACGCCGAGGATCGTGTTGGTGTTCATGTCCACCGCAATTACAGAGGGTTCGTTTAGTATGATACCCTTATCTTTCGTATAAATCAGTGTATTTGCTGTACCTAAGTCAATACCTAAATCCTGCTTGAAAAACATTTCTAAATCCCTTTCTCTCTCTATTTCTTCTCTTCTTTTTCCGTTAGATGTATTCCCGTTCTTTCATACTGACGTAGATCCCATCACCGATAATGATGTGATCCAGAACGCGGATCCCCAGGATATTTCCCGCTTCAATCATCCGGTCAGTCAATAAAATATCAGCATCGGAAGGCTCCGGATTGCCGCTGGGATGATTGTGAGCCAGAATCACCGCCGACGCGCTCTTACGTACGGCATTATGAAATACCTCGCGCGGCGTGGCGATGGACGAGTTCAAATTCCCCACCGAAACATTTTCGATCGCTAAAATCTCGTTTTTTGTGTTCAGAATAACTACCTGAAACAATTCTTTTTCCAAAAACCGCATCTGCTCCATGAACAAATCCGCCATCTGTTTTGAATTGTCAATGGAAATCCTCTCCCGCTTTGGTACTGCAGCGATTCGCTTTCCCAGTTCCACTGCAGCCGTAAGCGTACATGCTGTGGCCTCACCGATCCCGCGGATCTTTCTGAAATCCTCGGGTTCCATGGACCCCAGAGAAGATATTCCCTGTTCCTGTGCCAGAATCGCTTCAGCCAGCGACAACGCCGTATCGCCCCTGGTCCCTGTTCTGACAATCAATGCGAGAAGTTCTGCATTGGACAGCGATTTGACACCGTAACGCATTAACTTCTCTCTTGGCCGTTCACAAGCCGGCCACTGTTTTAATCCCATGAGCCGTTCCTTTCCGGAACGGATGCTTTCCCGTTATTCCTGAAGAAAATCCAACGTTCCGCCGGAAAGTTTCTTCAGTTCTTCCGTAAATCTCACCCACGGAAATCCTACAACGTTGTCATAGTCGCCCTCGATGTGATCCACCTGGTCGCGGAATCCTCCCTGGATCGCGTAAGCTCCGGCTTTGTCCCAGACCTCGCCGCTGGCGATATAATCGGAAATCACCTGGTCTTCGTACTCTTTAAAAAACACTTTCGTGGTCTCAGCAAATACTTTCCGCTTCGTCGTTCCCGGCGCAATGACAGCAACCCCGGTAATTACCCGGTGTTCACGTCCGCGCAGATCTCTCAGCATCGCCCAGGCATCCTCTTCATCCTGCGGTTTTCCCATAATAGTCTCACGGCAAACGATGGTGTCGGCGGCCACGAGCCATTGTCCTTCCGAAGGTTCCACCTGCTGTTCCACCCACAGCGCTTTTTTCAGCGCAAGGTACATGACGGCCTGTTCCGGAGTCAGTTCGGGAGAAACAGTTTCGTCCACATCCGGTTTGATAATGACCGGATCGATCCCGCCCCTCTGCATGATTTCAATACGTCTCGGGGAACCGGACGCCAGGATCATCTGAAATTCTTCCATATTTTCTCTCCCTTTACAGAAATTTTTTCACCATCTCGGAAAAACCCAATACGCTGATATATTGTATCATTTTTCATATTGCAATTCAAGGCGAAAACTTTGAATTTCCAGCATTATTCACTCTGATTCCAGCCATACTATTTTTCGTACAGGACGTACAAAGGAGGTAATAAATATGAGCAAGATCAACGAAGCTATCGAATGTTCCGTTCACCAGTGCAAGTTCCACAATGGAAAGCAGAACTACTGCACCCTGAACACCATTCACGTGGGAACTCACGAACTGAATCCCACGGAAGACCAGTGCACTGACTGTCAGTCTTTCCAGTGCAAATAAGACTTTGTATTCGTAAAAAGCAGCTCTTCCGAGCTGCTTTTTACTTTAAGAAAACATCCATTCCCCTATACATAATTTACTTTTCGATTTCATATCCCTGCGGATATTCTTTTTTCCATTTGCGGATTTGAGCCATACAATGACAGCGTCCCCAACCGGCCGTTTCCCATTTCAGAAGTGATTCTTCTAAAAATGACCATCTCTGACGAAAGCCGGGGTCGATAACCGAACTTTCTTCCAATAATCCGAAAAGAATCTTCACAGTCGGCATACTCTTCCACAACCAATTATCCCCGTCTTTCCAGTCCTTTTCTGTTGGAACATACATGATTCTTATTTCTTTTTTCTGGTCGTGATACCATATCGTACTTCCGTTGATCAGAAATGACGAAGACAAAATCATCTTATCTTCTGCCAGATCGATCGCAGTAAGTAACTTCTCCATCAAGTCCAGGAAAAAAGAGAGGCTCAGTTTTCCATGTCTGCAGTTTATTTGAAGCATCGAATCGAAGTCCATACACCCCTCGGCAGAATAAAAAACCGTCCATGTATCATTGGTAGTTTTTACTGGTCTCATGTCCATGAACGGCTTTGCGGATCTGCGGATGATTTCAAACACATATTCTCTTCCCCGAAGTTCCCGCTCCTGATAAGAACGCTGGAGAATTCTCTCCCCGTTTTCCCACATCCTTCCCATCTTTAAAGATCACACTCCCATCCTGTTAATTCCCCGTTTTCGTAACAAAACAAATCCGGCACGGACTGTAGCCCTTATTTTCTGCCACGTCCTTCGTCAGCCTGATCCGCTCCCCTCCTGTGACATAACAGCTATCCGTATGATACCGTTCTCCCCATTTTGGAAAAATCCAGACATGAACTTGATTTTCTCCCAAATACGCTCTTCCCCGAAATCGGAGTTGATCCGAAAAATAACCGGAAGATCTTTCTGTTCCAAGAGAGAAGCCGCAATGGATCCGACACGTTATATCCGGATGATTCTTCAAATCCCCTTCTTTCAGAAACATTCCCCCGTCTAACAGCCCCGTCAGATTGACCCTGTTTTCAAGTTCTTTTCCCATCTCCTTCTCAGCACTCTTCATGATCTGATGTTCCAGGTACAGACGACTGATCCTCGCTGTTCGTTCATCCATCGCCATTTCCACAGCACTGAGACGCATCTGCTGAAACCCCGAATACAAAACGGACTCCTCCAGTTTCAAAAACAGAAACGACCCCGCCATTACCATCAGGAAAAATACAAAGACCGGGAGAACAGCGCAGGCTTCCACCACCATACTTCCGCGTTTATTCTGTTCCGTACATACTGTCCCCTTCACAAGTCCACAGTTTCTCCTTTCCTAGAGAATTCTTTAACACCGTGTGCAGTTTCCAGTGAAACCCGCAGCATAGTTCATCCAGCGTAAATTCCTGGCCAAATGATCTGCTCAAATCCAGTTGAATCAGATCCATCATCCGAAGGACTTTCGTTTCCTGTGAACGCAGCATCAACAGAATCCATAAATGGTTTTCATAAGAAAGTTCTGTATCAAATCCTGGCACCTTCTCTGCATTTCCCTGCGTTCCTCCCTCTGCATCTGTCTTTGACATAATATCCAGTGAACTCCATTGACCTGCGGATTTGACCACCGGAACATACTCTCCATTCATGAGCATTTTCACATCGTTCCCCGCTTCTTGTGCAGAATATGCCGCCGAAAGGATACCGAATGCAACCGGATATGGAATCGGAGCCGCAGCGGCAGCCATGACACCTATCGTCTGATTCAGGATATCATCGCGGGAGATTGCCGCCAGATTAAAGAGAGTTCTGAGAAAAAACAGATCGCGTTTTGTCTTTTTCAAATTTTCCTCATCAGACAATTCTCCCTGCAGTATGTATTCCAACTGACACCGGAACCATCCCTCCTGTCGTTCCACATAGCTCCCAAAATAGTGCAGCGCATACAGATCTGTCGACAGAGAAGAACGGATCACTGTTCCCAGATTATTGGGATCTTCTCTGAGCAATGCCCAGGAATTCTTCCATCCGGACGTATCGGCTTTTCGTGAAGGTAATGACCGGATCACAGCTTCATTTTCCAAAACACATCCGTCTTCCAAAGAAATCTGTCCCATCGCTTCTTCCCCCAGTTGTTCCTTCTGTACGGCCGTTTCTTTGAGCTGCGCCATTTTCGCCTCAACTTCTTCCCCGGATTCCGTTTGTGATCTGTTTTCTCCGGACCTCTGCACAGAACTATTATCCGAAGCTTCCTTCCGTTCCAGCCCTTCCCCAGCCAGAGTCAAGATCTCTTTCATTGTTTCGATCCACTGATTCTCCCGGCTCAATTCTACCAATGCACCGTATTTCATGACTGCATCCATTTGAATCTTTATCCGGACAGGATCCATCATCCGGTACGCTTCCGTGCTCACATTCAGATCCAGACATTCTGCCTTTAACAATCCTTCTGACATAGCGTCGTTCCAAAACGGACTGCTTTCTTCCACAAATACACCCATGCGATGTTCCAGGATTTCCGTCTCTCCCCAGAACCCAAACAGATCATATCTTTCTTTCAACTCCGGAAGATAATAACTCAGGATACTTTGTCCAGCGTTCTCTCCGTTCCAGAGAACGACACTTTCCAAAGTCCGAAACGAAGCACTTCCGTACATCAGAAAAAAAACGGAAATCATTCCAGACAGAAGACATATCAGAAACACCGATATCGAACCCGACCGTGGATTATCCTGCTTATTCTTTCTCATCCGGCTCGTCCTCCCATAGCTGATTCCATTGCTCCCAGTACATAATCCTGAGATTTCCCGCTTGTCCGTCTGTTTCCATCATCTCCCGATGTTGTTCCAACCCCTTCTCCCATTGGCTGTACCACCGCACCATCAATGTGAATCCACTGATTGTCAGTCCAATCACTAACGGAAACAAAACTGCAGCCTCCACCGTGGATGATCCCCGTTTTCTGTTCCTTTTCTCCAGGTTAAAATCCACTGCTTACCAGCCCGTCGAAGGTGGAATCTACAAAGTCCAAAATACGTTCTTTAAATACCAGTCCGACGGCCACGGCAATGCAGATCAGAACGGCGACCTGTACCATTTCCATCCCTGATTTTTTAGGATCCGGCCGGTAATATTTTTCTTCTTCATACACCTTGTCCGGATACTGTTTTTCTCTCGTTTTCATCCCTATTCTCCTTTCTAAAAACCAATCAATACCGGTCCAATGGTCAACAGTAAAATGACAGCCAGAACCAGAAACAGAGGCCCGGATAATTGCACTTCCATACGCTGGATCTTCCCTTCTTGTTGTTTCCACCGGCTTTCCATCGAGTAATTTCTCTCCATTTTCAACTGGCGGATCAACGAGGCCGATCCGCGATTTACATGATCTGCCAGCATTGTCGAAAACCGTACCAATTCAGGGCATCCCGTCTCCACCGCATGTTCGCAAAGAAGCGTAGTCACTGGCTGTTTTGTTTCTTCCGCTCTTTCACAGAGATAACGGACATCACTAAGCAGTCCTCCTTCCACATCTCCACAGGTAGTCTCTGAAGCCATTTCCAATGCCTCCGAAAGAATCAATCCCGCGTTCATCATCAGGATCAACTGATCCATCAAAAACGGAAGATCATCGGAAATACGTTTCCGGTACAGTTCTCTTTCCCGTTCCACATGATGAAACTTTCCGAAAACCAGCGAAGCTATGATTGCGATTCCCATCACTGCGAAAGGCCCGAATACAGTTTCTTTTTTAGGTACAGAAACCGAAATATGATCCAGAACAGAAGTTTCGAATTCTGAACTGTTGTTTCTGACCTTTTCCACTTCCTGTTCCAAAATACCGGCCCTCATTAAAAGTGCCTGCTCCACATCTTCTTCTGTCTCAGGCGGAACAACACGGACACGAACCTCATACCGTTCCATTTTCTCCTGATACAACATGGTCACACTAATTACAACTTCAATTCCACTCTCCGCACCGATTCCATCGACAAATCCTTCCTCCGAGATCCGTCTCGGATCACTGGTCTCGTATCTCACATACACACCGGATTCCAATTCCTTCGGAAAACACAATTTCCCGGCTACGTGATCCCAGTCCTGATTGTTTCCCAGCATTTCCCCGGAAATTATCTTACGGGCCTCTCTGAAAATCTCTTCAGTATTTTTTGTTACGTCCTGTACCGGTTCTTCCAGACCAATTTCTTGTGTAATTCCCCGGTACTCCAACCGATAAGTTCCGCCTTGCAGGATATCTTCCGCGTTCACTGGCTCCTGTGTTCCATCGCCACCGTAAAACAATGCTGCAAGGAAGAAAACTACAGTCACACCAAAGGCAATTCCGCATTGCATCAGAACCCTGTTTTGTTCCCTGCGGATCCGCATTTCCAGCTGTCTCCCCTTCCAGCTGCCGTACAAAGGTAGAAGTCGCCGGTACCACTGTTCTCTGCTGCCCGTGATGACCCTGCAGATTTTCTGAATCCGCATCCTGATCATCTCTGTCATCGTTTTATTCATCGGTTTCCTCTTTCTACAATGGATGAAGCCCATACAGCCGAAATCACAAGTCCGAGAAGAGAACCAGTCATAAAAATCCGCCCTGTATTCGTCTGGTACATGGGATCCAGGTAATCTGAAGAGACAGAAACCGAGGCCAGAAGCATGGGTACCATAGCTGTCATCATCAGAAATTCTAAACGCTTTCTCGACGTTTTCGCCTGGATATCTTCCCAAAGTTGAAGTCTTCTCAGCATAGAATCCGAAGTTTCCGTCATGGCCTGCGGGAGATTTCCTCCTGTCTGAAGACACAGTCCGTAGATCACTGCCAACTGATCCAGTTCCGGAAATCCGGTCCGTTTTGCAAATTCTTTCAATGCGCCGGACTCTGATACCTTACCGGCATCCATGGACCGGTACATATATTCCAGTTCCAAAAGAAGAAGGCTTTCCTTTCCGTAGGAGGACTGCAGAGTCCTCAATCCGTCTTTGACCCCTTCTTTTAAGCCTCTTCCCGCTGCGAACGATGAAGACAAAACATAAAGCAGATCCCTCAGCTCCTGATATCCGCACCGCCGCTGTTCCTGAAGTTTCCACGAAACATATATCCCTTGAAAGGGAACCGCAAGCAGGGCCGAAATCGCCGTTCCCAGCCAGTGATGATAGAAGAGCCACCCCACGATCCCAAACAGGATAAAACCTCCCGTCAAATACCTTGTTTTTTCTCCCCGCTTCCAGGAATATCTGTCGTATATCGCTGTTTCATTTCCAGTTTTTCTTTGTGGACCAAGCCGTTTCCAACAGCGTTCAGTCCCTTCCCCGGAACAAACTGAAATAAAGGATTGAACGAGATTTCTCCCTGTTCGCACGAAAGCACCTCCACGATTTCCATAACACGCCTGGACCTGTCCCCAAGACGGTCCATGTGAACGATAATATCCACAGCTTCAGCAATTTGAGCACGGATCGATTCTACTGGATACTCCGCTGCCGCTAAAAACATAGCCTCCATTCGCCGCAACATTCCCGCAGGAGAGTTTCCGTGACCGGTGGACAACGAACCGCTGTGACCGGTCTGCATGGCAGCGATCATATCTACGATCTCAGCCCCACGCACTTCACCCACAATAATCCTGTCCGGTCTCATACGCAGTGAGGCACGAATCAAATCTCCAATAGTTATCTGACCCCGTCCCTGAACATTGGCACTTCTCGTTTCCATCCGCACGACGTTTCTCCCACTGGTTTCCACCTGAAGCTCCGCGGAATCTTCGATTACGATCAGACGTTCATCCGGTGGAATAAAACCCATTAATACGCTGAGCATCGTCGTCTTCCCCGAATTGGTCCTTCCGCTGAGAAAAATATTATATCCGGCTCTGACCAGTTCTTCGAGAAACTCCGCCGCTTCCTGTGTAATCGTTCCCCAACGAATCAATTCTTCCATGGAAAGTGTCGTTTCCGGAAACCGGCGGATCGTAAGAATCGGACCGTTCAGTGCGATGTTTTTGTATACTGCACTGACTCTCGATCCGTCTTCCAGCCTGGCATCAAGAATCGGATTTGCTTCGTTGATTTCCCTGTGAACACCGGCACCGATCCGCCGGATCAGCTGTTCCAGTTCCTCCGTCGAATCAAAGCTTTCCTCCAGCCGGATCATGTCTCCGCCCCGTTCCACATAGACAAGATCCGGTCCATTGACCATAATTTCCGTCACGTTCGGGTCTTGGGCATAAGGGCTCAGAAAATCCAGTGTTCTCCTGAGATGAAGAAACAACCGCCGGATCACCATTCCCTTTTCCTCATGGCTGCAGTTTTTTGTATCGGGCGATCCAAGGACCACAGCCTCGATCTGTTCCAACGCTGTCCGGTCATTGATTTCTTCCGGTTCTCCGGCCAGCCTCCGCTGACAAAGTTGTAACAGTTCCCGGTATCTGACATGCTGCTTCAGTTCATTCCAATTCCGTTCCAAATTCCATCACCATCCCGAACATCTGCGTCCAAGAATCTGCCATCTGGATTCTGGTATGAAGCATGGCTTCTCCATCCCGCTCCATCCAGTTTGAAAGCCGTTCCCAACGTTTTTTGTTCCGTTCTTCCGGTTTCTCAGGTCTGACATAAAAACATTCCCGGATCTGGCCGCGAAATCTCCGGCACTGATCTATCGACTCTCTCCCCGTCCAAACCAGAATCGCTGCAGGTTCCGCCGCATTGCAGAGCATCTTCATCAAAGCATTCCACTGCTCATCATCAAGCCTTGTCAGAGGATTAGCCCCGCAGCAATCCGGCAGATAACACGCCCCGTTTCTGATTTTCAACGCACCGCGTATCGAAAGGCATGGAGATATTCCCTCCAGTTCCATGCGTTCCAGTGCATAATATAAAAGATCTTCCAAAGAACAATCTTCCGGATAAACCGATTCTCTTTTCGCACCTGCAAACCTGTCCACACTCATAAAAAGGATATTTCTCTCCAGCTTTCCGGACAGCTCTTCTGCGATTTCACGACATTCCTCTTCATCCTCATCCCAGGCTCCGAGAACAATCATTGGCGGCATATCGACCTCCGTTTTATACTCTTGATCGCAGAGTACCTCCATCGCTTCTCCGATTCTTCTGCGCAGTTTGGAAAAGCCGTCATATTTCCAAACGAGATACGGAAATTCGTCTCTGGTCAGCGGATCTTCCAAAGGCTGATGTTCCATCAGAAATACTGTTTTATTCCAAAGTTCATCCCTTTCCCGGATCTCATCGAACCACCCTTCTTCCGCAAGAATCAGATCCGCATTGTACACATTTTCATCCATTTCATCCGTCAATATGAACACCCAGTGATACCGCATCGTCAGATTCTCCAGCAATGCTTCTCCATACTCTTTTTCTTTCCAGAGCATCGCGACCGTTCCAAATTTCATTTCCATTGTCTACCCCTTTCAACGACAAAGTTTACCAAAATTTCCCTATATTCATGTTACTATAATTTTAAAGTATTTCCAAATATTATATTCCGACAAATTCCGACACCTAAACCATTGCAGCATCACTTCCACCAAACATTGAAATTTCAACAAAAAAGCACTGTGCAATATCATTGCACAGTGCCTTTTGTCACATATTGTCGAATGGATGTCAGGTTATCTTCCACTTCGAAACAGTTTCGTATTAAAGAAACAGATCAGGATCTACAACCTCTCCGTCCTGATATACATAAAAGCCGAGACAATGACCGGTCACCTTCCCTGTTTTTCCCAGAGTTCCGATGACTTCGCCCTGTTCCACGGAATCACCGGCAGCCATGAGAATCTCTTTACAGTGAGTGTACTTCGTCATCAGGCCGTTTCCGTGATCGATCACCAGATAATTTCCCATGTCCGGCTCGTATCCGGTTTCCGTCACCGTTCCGGAACAGGATGCCAGAACATTCTTTCCCAGCGCCTCTCCCGTAGAATCACTGATGGTGATGTGATCCACCATCTTTTTTTCACCCGTTACCGGATGAATACGCTCTCCAAATGTCAGCGTGATTTGATCGCAGTCCTCTGCAGGCCAATGCATTTCCTCCGGCAGCAGAACGATCGTATCTCCATTGTTTCCTGGCGCCGATGTACCGAATACCACGGTCATCCCAACGACAAGACACAATGCACAAACCAGAGCCAGTACGGATGTTTTCTTCATTTTCATAATTGCGGTAATCCTTTCCTCAATGGCATTTTCACTGAAATGACTGTACAGTGCTCCGCAGCTTCCGCGGCGTTCCTCCATGCGGATCAGTGTCATCGCGTAAACCGAACGGTTTTCCCGTCCCATCCGCTCCACCACAGCTTCATCACAGGCCAGTTCCATATCCCTGGCCAACAGAAGAAACATGACCCACGTAAGAGGATTCCACCAGTATAGCGATACCGCCAGTGCCGACATTCCCTTTACAAGTCCGTCGAACCGCCGGATGTGGATCGCTTCGTGGACAAGGATATAGGTGACAGCTTCTTCGTCTTCCCAGTCCATTCCCGCCGGAAACAGAATTACGGGATGAAAGATTCCGTAACTCAGCGGCGTAAGGATCTGATCAGAAACTTTGACATCGACCTTTCGCAATGTGGTACTGTTCCAGCTAAGTTCCTGCCGGAGAGGCAACGCTGTACAGAATCGTCTGCGATACCGCAGATACATCGTTAAAAAAGCTGCACCGGTCATAACCGTTCCAACGAACCACAAACCCATCAGCCACAGATCCGCCGGCAATACGGCGGTTGCCGCGGTTTCGCCGGATGACCACAAAATGTCCCCGTCCACCAGTCTGTCCGCCCCTTCTGTGATTTTCTGCACATAATTACTAAAATGTGACGCATTACCGGTAACCATCTGCGCGCGGATTTTCAGAAACAGGCGGTAGATACTGACATCCGATTCCGGAAAGACCGGGATCAGAAGACGCAGCATTGCAATGGTCCAAAGTACGGGGAATGTCCGTTTGGGAAGCGTGCGGATGGTGAACGCGCGTAACATGATCACCGCTATGATCATCAGACTTCCACAGATGCTCAGTTTCCGCATCAGCAACATCATCGTCGATATCACTTCCATAAAATCACCCGTTTCATCCTTCTTCCACAATGCGCCGCAGCCTCTGCAGCTGGTCTTCCGTCAGCTGTTTTCCTCCGAGGAGCGATGCGAACAGCAGCTCCGGTGAGCCGTCAAACAGCTTGTCCACCAGTTCCTCAGCTTCGGCACGCTGTACTTCCGATTTTTCGATCATGGCATGACACATAAATTTCGGCTCATCTCTGCGGATTGCGCCCTTGGCAATGCACTTTTTGATGACCGTATAAGTCGTGTTCATGTTCCAGCCGATGTCCTCTTTCAATATATCGGAGACCTCTTTCGCAGTGATGTCTCCGCGTTTCCAAAGAACATCCATGACTTTCAGTTCGGAATCAAACAGTTTTATGCTCATGTGAACCCCTTTCAGCGGCGATCTCACAGTTCCGGTCGTCACCATTCCCGGAAATCCTCCGCAAACGAAATAAACTACTGCAATAGTTTGCATCTCTATACTATCACAGTAGTTTCATTTTTGTCAACACTATTTCAGTAGTGTAAAGCATTATTTTTCTTGTTCACGAATCAATGCACGCAATTTCGTCAGCGCCTCGTTCAATCCTCCCATTTCATCAATCAGACCGATTTCCACCGCCTCTCTCCCGTACAGGATCGTCCCCACATCGTTGGCCATCTCGCTGGTACTGCTCATAAGTCTCAGGATCGTATTCCGGTCCGCATGAGATGTCCGGACGATAAAATCCACGATGCGGTCCTGCATCCTCCGGAAATAGTCATACGTCTGTTCTGCTCCGATGACCAGTCCCGACATGCGGATGGGATGCAGCGTCATAGTAGCGCTTTCCGCGATAAAAGAATACGTTCCCGCCGTTGCCAGAGGAACGCCGATACTGTGACCTCCTCCCAGCACCAGTGAAACCGTAGGCTTCGACAACGTTGAAATCATCTCAGCCAGCGCCAGTCCCGCTTCCACATCGCCGCCCACTGTATTCAGGATCACCAACAGTCCCTTCACACTCGGGTTTTCTTCCACTGCCACCAGCTGTGGAATGATATTCTCGTACTTTGTCGTTTTATTCTGCGGCGGAAGTACCATATGACCTTCTACGCTTCCGATGATGGTCAGATACTGAATATCACTATCGAACCGGAACACATTCCGGATCACGCCAAAATCATCCACGGATTCTTTCACTTCATTTTCTTCCGCTTCGCCGCATCCTTCTCCATTCTTCACCCAATCTTCTTTCATGTTTTCCCCTTCCTCTTCTAAAAGACAAGCGTCCGAAAATAAACTGTATCGAATTCATTTTTCGGGCAACCGGCCCGCGTTCCGCGGTCCTCTTTGTCATCCACAGTGTTTCCGGTCTGCACCGGAATATACAAAGAAAGGATTTCCACATGCGATTAAGCGATATTGGTTATAAAGAGATCATCAATCTGGCCGACGGCGGCCGTTATGGACAGCTGGCCGATTCCGAGCTGCTTTTTGAACCCGCCACAGGACAGATCCGCGCTCTGCTGATTCCCCAGGGACAAAGCCGGCTCGGCTTGTTCCGCCATAACAGCGATTATATGCAGTTACCCTGGAACAGTATAAAAAAAATTGGCGAAGATATCATCGTACTCGATACCTCCGCCACATGTTCTTACTAGTCCATCCACGGCAGTGTGGATGGAGTATTTCAATATTTACTGTCCGCAGGCTGCCTTAAATTCATTCCAGACCTTCGCATGAGCATCTTCCCCTTCCTGGGAAATGTTCTGGATGATTTCGCCTTCCGTTACGGTTTCGGGAACTACCAGCAGGTCATACATAGCTTCGGAAATATGTTCTTCCGCAGCCTTATTGGTGCAGTAGTAACCCAGATATTCGAAGCACTTGGCAGCAACTTCCGGCTGGTTCAGATATTCCAGGAAAAGATGCGCCGCATCGCTGTTGGGAGCCTGAGACGGAATAAACGCCGCCATGATGCCGAAGCCCAGGCCTTCCTTCGGATAGCAGATCTTCAGATCATCTCTGGAAGTCATGGCCAGATTTACCTGAGACGTATACATGAACGCCGCAGCCACTTCTTCACTGATCAGGAAGTCCTGCGTATTGGAATCGCTGATCACACGGACGTTGGACGCCAGTTCCTTCAGCTTTTCACCGGCAGCTTCGATCTTAGCCACATCATCGGTATTCATGGATTCTCCCATAGTCTTCAGAGTAATTCCGTTGATAACGCGGTAATTTCCGATCAGAGCCAGATTGTCTTCCAAAGCCGGATTCCACAAATCCGCATAGCCGGTCAGGTCGAAACCGGTCAGTGCCGGGTTATAAACAATCAGCGGGATCCCTGCACCCCAGGGAATGGTGTATTCATCCGCAGGATCGTAGAACTGACCCATGTACAGCGGATTCAGATTATCATAGGTGGAAATCTTCGCCTTGTCCAGCTTCTGCACCAGACCTTCAGCGATGGCCAGCTCGATGATATAGTCATCGGCAATGACCAGATCGTAATCTCCGCCCTGGGTTTCTTCCAGCTTTGCCAGCATCGCTTCATCGGTATCGAAATTGGAATAATAGATCCGGATCCCTGTTTCTGCTTCAAACTCGTCCAGAACTTCCTGCGGGAACATGCCGTCCCATGTGAACAGATTCAGTTCTCCGACGGTTTCTTCCTCACCCGAACCACCGCCGCAGCCAGCCAACAGACCAAGAACCATCACCAGGCAAAGCAACAATGCCATTGTCTTTTTCATAGGTGTACCTCCTTATATATCTCTCACTTTCCGCCGGGTTTTCCGGGTGGAAATGAAATTCGAAAGCAATAATGCCGAAACAATCACCGCCAGCATGATCGTAGCCAGCGCATTGATCTCCGGTGTAACGCCGGTCTTCAGCTTCGTATAAATTTTTACGGGCAGCGTATTGGTCCGCGGGCCTGTGACGAAGAGGCTGATGATCACATCGTCAAAGGACATGGCAAACGCCAGCAGCATACCCGAAAGCACCGCCGGAAGGATCATTGGCAACGTAATGTCCCAAAACAGCCGGAATGGCCCTGCGCCCAAATCGCGCGCTGCATCTTCAATGCTCTGATCCATCCCTTCCAGTCTGGCTCTCACCATCATGAAAATGTACGGAATACAGAACACCGTGTGGGAAATGATCAACGTCGTCATCCCGAACGGAAGCCCCACCAGCGAAAATGCTGCCAGAAATACCATCCCTAATATGATTTCCGGAATCATCATGGGCATCGTGGAAATGGATTCAATCAGTCCGTTGGTTTTCAGGGGAACCTTTTTCATTCCCAATGCCCCCATGGTTCCGATCACCGTCGCCGCACTGCAGCTCGAAACCGCCAAAATCAGGCTGTTGATCAGCGCCTCGCGCAAATCGCGGTCGCGCAGCAATTCCTGATACCATTTCAGCGAAAATCCTTCCCAGACGGAAGTCAGTTTCGAAGCATTGAACGAATAAACCACCGTCAGAAGAATCGGAACATACGTTAAAAACAAGATCACCGCCAGATAGATGCCGGACAATTTGATACGTTTTTTCTTCATACCAGTCCCTCCAGCTTCGATGTTCTTGAAATTTTTCGATACAGCCACAGCAATGCAGACGTCATGGCCATCAATACCACGGCCATGGCTGCCTCCAGCGGCAGATTTCTTCCACGGGTCATCAGATCCTGGATCATACTTCCCACCAGGACGATCTTGTTTCCACCCAAAATATCAGCGATGAAGAACAATCCCATGGATGGAATGAATGTCAGAATGATTCCCGATAACAGCCCCGGCATCGTCAGCGGTAAAGTAATGGAAGTGAAGGCCTTCAGGCGGCTTGCACCCAAATCACGGGCCGCATCCACCAGTCTCCAGTCCATCTTTTCCGCGCTGGAATAGACCGCCAGGATCATGAACGGAAGCAGAGCATAGATCATACCTACCACCACTGCCGGATACGTATATAACAGCCTCAGCGGCGAATCCGTCACTCCCAGAAACATCAGGAGCTGATCCAGCGTTCCGTTGCTGCGAAAGACGATGATCCAGCCGTAAAGACGGATCAGGGAGCTCGTCCAAAATGGCAGCATGATCAGAAGCATCATTCTCCGTTTCCAGTCTGAGGATAACCGGGCCATGAAATACCCGAAGGGATACCCCAGCAGAATGATCAGAGCCGTAGACAACAGCGCCAGCTTTAAAGAAGCGAAGAACGTATTGAGATACAGCGGTTCCATAAGCTGAACATAATTATCCAGCGTCACATCGTTGATAAAGCCCCACACCTCACCTCTGGACATCAGACTGAGATACACCATATAAAGCAGCGGACCCAAAACGAGAACCAGAGCCGTCAGATACATCGGTACAAGAAGCAGCGCCGACGCGCCGTATTTAGTTTTCTTCTGTTTCTCCGACTTCAACTGCTACTCCTTTTCCACTGCCACAGCGTTCTGCGGCTCCCAGCCGAAGGTCAGCATCTGACCCACTTCTGCCGCATAGTCGATCCCGTGGCGGGTGGCAACCACTTCGGTTCCCTCGGCGGTACGCAGCATGATGCGCATCAGTCCTCCCGCAAAGGATTTTTCCATTACGACAGCAGGAATTCCGCCCGGAACATCCAAAAGGATATTTTCCGTGCGGATCGCCAGGCTGGTTCCGTCTTCCATGGGAATGATATTGGCATTTCCCACGAACCGGGCCACAAATTCATTCTTCGGATGATTGTACACTTCATCCGGCGTTCCCACCTGCTGGAAGATCCCTTTGTCCATGACCACAATGCGGTCGGACATGTTGATGGCTTCTTCCTGATCGTGGGTGATATAGATAAATGTAATTCCTAATTTCTTCTGTAAGCGCTTCAGTTCCAGCTGCATCTGACGGCGAAGCTGCAGGTCCAATGCCCCGAGAGGTTCGTCAAGAAGAAGGACCTCCGGTCCGTTTGCCAGAGCACGTGCAATGGCCACACGCTGCTGCTGACCGCCCGACAGTTCATCCGGCATCCTCTTTTCAAATCCGGCCAGCTGTACCAGTTCCAGGATCTCACTGACACGCTTTGAAATCTCAGCCTTGGGCACTTTTTTCAGCTTCAGACCGTATCCTACGTTGGCTTCCACCGTCATATGAGGAAACAGCGCATAGGACTGAAACACTGTATTCACATTTCTCTTTTCCGGAGGCAGAGCCGTCACATCCTGCCCATGAAGGATCACACTCCCGGAATCCGGTTCGAGAAGACCGGAAATGATCCGCAGCGTCGTAGTTTTTCCACAGCCGGAAGGTCCCAGAAACGTGATGAATTCTCCCTTTTCCACTTCCAGGCTGATATGCTTCAAAACTGTCAGATCATCAAATGACTTTGTTATATTTTCCAGTTTCAGTATGTATTCTGACATAACCCACCATAAAATCGAATTATTTTGGGAAAAACCCAGTTTTTATCATACCCCGAATCCGTTGGTATGTCAACCTCAGCGGCCGCCCACGGCTTCCATGACAGATAAAGCATCATCCACATCGCCGATCAGGATCGCTCCCACAAGGTTATCATTGACATACCAGTACTTTTTATACTTCATTTGTTCCAGACTCTGGTGGCTGACTACGCGGTATTCCTGCTGCGGATTTTTACCAAAATCGCCGATGGAGTAGAGCTTGATCCCCATTCCGGAGAACGAAACTCCCGCCGGTCGGTTTTCATAAACCAGCGGTTCTCCCGCTGCATTGGCTCCGGCCACCTTCCCCTGGGCCGATGCTTCCGGCCAAATGGAATAGTTGACGCCTGCGAACTCTGCACAGTCTCCACAAGCGTAAATATCTTCTTCGCTGGTCTTCATGGTTTCATCTACGCAGATTGCCCGTGAAATGGAAAGTTCCGCAGATCGCACCGGCTTCAGGTTCGGACGGACGCCGGTGGAAATGATCACGATATCCGCAGGTACAATGGTTCCATCCGCCAGCCGGACACCGGTAACAACTCCTTCCTTTCCTTCGAGTCCTTCAATGCTGCGGCCCAGCTCAAGGGCGATCCCCGCCAGCCCGATCACTTTTTTCATAAACTGCGATCCGTCACGATCCAGCTGTTTTCCCATGATCTGATCAGAATGGCCAATCAGAGTCACATCGCATCCGGATCGTTTCAATTCCCAGGCAGCTTCCAGTCCCAGAACTCCGGCACCGATCACTGCTGCACGCTTTGCTTCGGAAAGCAGACCGCGGATCTTCTGTACATCTGCAGTTTTGCGGATGGTCATGACACCGTTCAGATCCTTTCCTTCATAATCAGGAACAAAACATTCTGCTCCCAGTGCATAAATGCACTTATCATATTTCAGCCATGTACCGTCGTCGAGCCACACCTTCTTTTCGGAAGGATCCAGACGATCCACGGTTTTTGACAACAAAACGATGATATTTTTTTCTTCATACCAGGACTGGGGATGGATAGCAATAGAAGAGGGTTCACAGCTTTCCATCATCATCTTCGTCAACATGGGCCGGTTGTAAGGAAGCACATCCTCATTACTCACCATCAGGATCGTACCGGTGCGGTCCCGTTCACGAACCGCTTCCGCTGCGCTTACCGCAGCCACACCGCCGCCAAGAATGACATAGGTATCATCCGTATCTCTCACCATCGCCGCTTTCTCATCCTGAACAGCCACAAAATGTTCAGGCCCGACACCGCAAACCGGGCAACGTTCCAAACCATCTTCAAAAATCTCACCGCAGATCAAACACTTCACTTTTTTCTTCATAACCATAACCTCCCTGTATCAAAATCTTCCGCAGAATCAACTCTCATTGTTTGAAAGATTTATACCACATATCTCCTTTTACTAAACGCAAAATGCCAGTCACTGACTGGCATTTTGCATTGCGCTTATGGTGCTAACGGGGAGGATACCCATTCATGTGATCAATCACAAACTGGACAAAGACCGCAGAACCGGTTTTCAGCGCTTCTTCGTCGATCATAAATGTATTAGTATGGGCCGGGGTTACACAGCCTTTTTCTTCATTTCTCGTCCCCAGCCTGAACAACGCTCCCGGCTTTTTCGCTGTGTAGAACGAAAAATCTTCAGAACTCATCTTTTTACCGAAGGACGCGACGCGGTCGTCACCAACGACCTTCGAAGCACTCTTCATCAGTTCTTCCGACACTCCGGGATCGTTGTAAAGATGCATCGTAAATCTCGGCGACGTCACTTTGCACGTTCCACCCACTTCTTCCGCAGCATTTTGGGCTATCGTGCAGATTCTTGAGAAAATGTACTGATCCAGTTCCTTGTCATAGGTCCGGATCGTACCATCAAATACCGCATGGTCCGGAAGAACATTTGCCGCAAATCCCGAATGGAAACTGCCAATTGTGCAGATCTTTTCCGCAAAGGGATCGATTTCCGTCACCAGCATCTGATTGATCCCGGTGTATGCTCTGACCGCCATGGCCAAAGCATTGACTCCGTTCTGTGGAAGCGTTCCATGAGTCGTTTTTCCATAGAAATCCACCGTGAACCGGCGCGCCGATGCCATGGCATTTCCGGAACAGATGCCGATATTACCGGCCTCCAGGAAATTATCCACATGCAATGCGATAACCACATCCACATCGTCCATCACACCGCGCTGTACCATAAGTTCTCCACCGCTTCCCGGTCCCTCTTCGCAGGGCTGGAATATCAACTTTACTCTGCAGTTCAGCTGATCACGGATCTCATTCAGCGCTTTCGCTGCGCCTAACAGCATAGCCGTATGGGCATCGTGTCCACAGGCATGCATCTTTCCCGGTATTTTTGATTTATATTCCAAATCATTGAGCTCATCCACAGGAAGTGCGTCCATATCGGCGCGGATCCCGATGGTAAATCCCTTTTTCTCAGGATTGATCACCCCGGTCACACTGCATTCTCCACATTCTTCCGACCATGCAATTCCCATGGCTTCCAATTCTCGTTTCACTACGGCAGAAGTCTTCGGCAGGTTCCACCCCAGTTCCGGATATTCATGGATTTCCCGGCGAATGCGAATGATGTAGTCGCTGTCAATATTGTATTTCAATGTCATAGCACATCCCCCTTCTTTATTCATCAATAAAATTAACAACAAAAATCGGTGATGATCGTCAGCCCGATCTGAAGTCCCGTCAACAGAGAATCGATTTCCAGATACTCTTCTCTCGTATGGGCACCGCTTCCGCGATACATACCGAAACATGTGGCCGGAATTCCCAACGACAACGGAATATTCGCATCGGTGGACGACGGCCGGTGAGGCGGCCGGATTCCCGTATATTCTTCGATCACATCGGAACACAACTTCAGAAGCTCTTCCATCTTCTGCGGATCCACATCTCCGCCGCAGGGTCTCTCACCAACGAGTATACGTTCAAACGAAGCATCTTCCGAGGAAAGCTCCTCCATCACGGTATCGAACTGTCTTCGCATCTGTTCCAGACAACCGCGGTCATTGGAACGGTATTCGTACAGCATTTCGGCATTTTGCGCGATGGTATTTACCGATGTTCCGCCGCCGATGGTTCCCACATTATATGTGGTACGCGTTTCCGGAACATCGGGAATGGGCTGGGAATAAAGCGACACCACCATTCCGGACAGGTGAGCGATTGCATTGGGATTTCCAAATGCGCCGTACGAATGGCCTCCACAGGTGGTACAGGTCACTTTCCAGCGTTCCGAGCCTACGGCTCCCGATACGATTCCGTCATACGTACCGTCGAAAGAAATCAGTTCTTTGATTTTTCCTTTGTACGTTTTACAGATCTGACGGACACCTTTTAAATTTCCCAACCCTTCTTCACAACTGTTAAATACAATCAGAACAGGATGTTTGATTTCCTCTCTGTGCGTCCGCAGATAGTCCGCACATAACATCAGACTGGCCACATTGGCCGTATCGTCACCAACCCCGGGTGCATACAGGCGACCGTTTTCTTCTTTTACCGGAAGCGGTGTCAGGTCCGGAAATACCACATCGGTATGAGCCATAAAAACAGTAATATCTTCTTCACCATCAACAGAGAACGGTACGATTACATTCAGAGCTTCATCTACGATCACATCGGAAAAGCCCCGTTTATTCAGCCATGAACAAATGTATTCCACACGCCGTTCTTCCTGATGAGAAGGGGCCGGGACCGCAGCCAGCTCTTTTAACAGAGCCAGCTGCTCCTCCCGGTGCTCTTTACACCATTGGATGATTTTCGTTCTCATTCTCTCACCCCCGTCGTTTACACAGTACCTCTGCGATAAACAATCTTTCCGTCCACCATGGTCAGTGCCACCTGGATATCCTTGATTTCAATATCGGGAACAGTAAAGATATCCTGTTCCAAAACGATCAGATCTGACAACCACCCTTCTCTGATGCGGCCTTTTCTGTCTTCCATGAACTCACAGTACGCACTTTCCACCGTATATGCGTCAATGGCTTCATAACGATCCACCTTCTGATGAGGCGCATAGCCACCTTCCGGCTGACCGGTAAAATCCTGACGCGTCACAGCGCAGTAAATGTTCGGGAACGGATTACAGTCTTCTACCGGAGCATCCGTCCCATAGGAAGAATGGATTCCCAGATCCTTCGCCTGTCCGAAAGCGTACGATGTAGACGCCAGTTCTTTTCCAACACGCTTTTCCACAATATGGAGTTCGTACTGAAGGAATATCGGCTGATACTGTGCCAAAATCCCGCTCTTTGCCATACGTTCCAGCATAGGTGTATCCGACACCTGTAAATGGATCAAGCTGTGGCGCAACGGGTTCTTTCCGTCTCTCAAAACAGCTTCGTAACTATCTAAAATCAGATCAGCTGCACGGTCACCGATCACGTGGGCCACAACCTGGATATCGTGAGCATCGGCAATGGCACAAAGCTTGTTGATCGTATCCTGATCCATGACTTCCACACCGCGGTTACCGGGATCATCCAGAAAGTCTTCTCTCATGAGACAGGTACGTCCGCCGATCCCGCCGTCTTTGATGATCTTCAGAGGTCCCAGGCTCAGCATATCATCGTAAGCACCGCTTTGATATTCGCCGTTTTCGTCTTCCAGAGCCTTCAAAAATTCATCCGGATCTTCCCAGGTCACCTGATGACGATAACGAATCGGAAGTTTTCCGGTATCGTGCAGTCTGTGCATCAATTTAAAGAATGCATTCAAATCACCGATGGAAGGACGTGCATCGTTGGACTGTACACTGGTCAGACCATGTTCAATGGCATAGTTCATGGCGTTGCACATCTGCATCTCGATTTCTTCGATGGAGAATCTCGGAATCAGTGCACGGACTTTATCTGCAGCAGTTTCGTTAAAAATACCGTTGGGATATCCGTCTTCTTCCCTCAAAAAGCTTCCGCCCTCCGGCTGGGGAGAATCTGCCGTGTACCCGGACATTTCAATGGCTTTTGTATTGGCGATGGTCACATGCCCGCAGACACGGATCAGAATGACCGGAATATCCGTGGCAATCTGGTCAATGATCTGCCGGGTCGGTGTTTCGTGAGATTCAAACAATTCCTGGTTCCAACCGCGCCCCACCAGAACCTGTGTACAATACTCCGGATGTTCTTCGCGGAATGTTTTACAGCGTTGGATCATTTCTTCTTCCGAACGGCAATTCATCAAATCGGCCTGCATCATCATTGCTCCGACACCGGAAACATGCAGATGCGAATCATTGAGACCCGGAAGGATCGTCCGGCCGCCGCAATCGATGCGTTCCGCATCGATTCCCTCAGATGCGTCCAAAACCTCCTGCGTTGTTCCCACAGCCTTGATTTCAGATCCGCAAGTCCAGACCGCTTCCGCAAATTT
>JAFUQN010000104.1 GCA_017472365.1 Bacillota bacterium | reverse complement strand
CTCTTTCCGGAGGCGTAGTCGCCGACGATCTGGCCGTGGCCGAAGATCTTGTATTTATAGGTGACGAGACCGTCCAGACCTACAGGACCGCGGGCGTGGAGCTTACCGGTGGAGATCCCCACTTCAGCGCCGAAGCCGTAGCGGAAACCGTCAGCGAAGCGGGTGGAGCAGTTCTGATAAACGCCGGCGGAATCCACCAGCAGCATGAACTTTTCAGCAGCTTCGTTGTTTTCAGTCAGGATGGCATCGGTGTGGTGAGAACCATAGTGGTTGATGTGGGCGATGGCTTCATCCAGAGAATCCACGACTTTCACGGTCAGGATGTAATCCACGTATTCGGTGGAGTAGTCCTCTTCCGTGGAGGGGACGCCTTCAATGAATTCCATGGCGCGAGGGCAGCCGTTGAGCTTGACACCGACTTCCTTGCAGCGGTCGGAGAGCTTCGGCAGAAGCTCGGCTGCCACAGAGTTGTGGACCAGCAGGGTTTCCACGGTGTTGCAGGCGGCGACGTACTGGGTCTTAGCATCGATGATGATGGGCAGGGCCTTTTCCAGATCCGCAGCTTCATCCACGTAGATGTGGCAGACGCCGTCGGCGTGACCCATGACGGGGATCTTGGAGTTGTCCATGATGTACTGAACGAAGGCGTTGGAACCTCTGGGGATCAGCAGGTCGATTGCCTCGTCGCATTTCAGAAGCTCGCCGATGTCGGCGCGATTTTCGATCAGGGTCAGGAAGCCTTCCGGGATTCCGGCTTTGACACCGGCTTCGTGGATCAGGTCGAATAAGATGCGGTTGGTATGAGCAGCTTCGCTTCCGCCCTTTAAGATAGCACAGTTACCGCTTTTTAAGCAGAGAGCAGCAATCTGAACCAGAGCATCGGGACGGGATTCAAAGATGACACCGATGACACCGATGGGGCAGGTCACCTGACGCATGATCAGACCTTCGTCCAACTGACGTTCCAGCTTGACGCGGAACAGAGGGTCGGGAAGGTTCTGTAAGCCTTCCATACCGGCGCAGACGTCAGCCAGCTTGGCCTCATCGAATTTCAGACGCTTCATGATGGGCTGGGGAACGCCGTTGACTTCTCCGGCGGCCAGGTCTTCTGCATTGGCAGCGAAGATTTCAGCCTTGTGAGCCTGTAAATTGTCAATGATGGCCTGTAAGGCCTTGTTTCTGATGTCGTTATCCAGACCAGCCATCAGAAAGCTGTCGGATTTGACCTGTAATGTGATTTCGCGAATCGTAGACATGATAACGAACTCCTTTCGATAATTAGAACTCTTCACTCAGACCTTCGCGGTCTTCATGGGAAGAGTGGAATGCTGAGATGGGGACGGGACCCTGGACGACTTTCCGACGGATGTACATCAGACCGTCTTCGCGGGTACTGACACGCCAGTGGACGAGACTGATTTTACCGCTTTCCAGTTCCAGACAGGTGATTCCACGGGGATGCATGCAACAGCCGGTGTTGAGGTAAGGAAGCTCACCGATTTGAGGGAGCTTGGCCCGGTGGGTATGGCCGCAAATCAGCATGATTTTATGCTTGGCGATCCACTTGTTGTACATTTTTTCAACCTTGTGGCGTTTCAAACGGCTTTTCGCAGGGCTGGCTGCATATTTGAACCCCATAATATAATGCAGAATTCTCCAGAACGTACGAACGAAGAAACAGGAGAACCGCCAGAGGTAATCGTTGGTGAAATCACCCTGATGACCGTGGACCACGAAAATCTCCTGGCCAGTGTCGCGGTGTTTCATTACCAACGCCTCATGGACATGGATTCCGGGAAACAATTCCCGGTATTTGTCCTGGAAATCGTCGTAGGTACTGTAAAGATGTCTTTTCACGTAATGTTCGCTTTTCAGCTGCATATTGTGATTTCCGAACAACATGTACATGCGTCCGGCATTATAAAATTTTCTCAGTCGTTCAAAAGTGGAGGCGTGGGCCAGAGGAATGTGATGATAGTGGGCGTTTTCCCACAGTTCATCGCCGTCGCCCACTTCCACATAGGTGAAACGGTTGTCGAAATAATAGTCGAGAGCGTGGTCGTAAATGTGCCGGTTTCGTCCAAATTCGTCAGAAACACTGTCGTCGCCGCGGTGAACATCGCTGAAAAATACATAGCGCGATTTGTCATCGAAGGGGACAGGGAACGCATTCCGGAACACTTTATCCAGTCGGTAATTAGTTCTCATGGAATACCTCCTGAAAAGAATGTCAGATCATGGTATCCAGACCGGACAGAAATACTTTGATCATATGATTTGTGGCAGCGCGATCCAGATGATGATCCTGGTGAAGGATCAGATAGCCGCTTTCATAGCCGGGATAACGCATCAGAGAAGAATAGTCTCCTGGGAGAGTTTCCAAGTCCGCAATGATGCAGTCCTGCAGATACATCAGGGAGATACGCACCGTCAGGCGTTTCAGAACGCTGTTATGAGAGATGCGGAAGCTTGGAGTAAAGATATCCAGATCTCTGGAGAGATTCCAGGTATCTCCTTCGATGCAAAGCTCCTTTTGCGTCAGGGAGATCCGGTCGGTTTTTATCCGGAGATCGCCGGAAAGGATCAGAAAACCCTTACGGTTCATGTAAGTGTGAAAATCCACTTTGTCCAGGATCTTCATGAGCCTGGTCAGCTGGATAATATCGTCGCTGTTGTGGAGAAGGATCAGGTCCCCCAGTTTTGTACAGGAATCCTTTTCCGACGGAGCAGCAGACATGTTGATTGCAGCGTATTGTTCGTACAGCGTTACACTTTCTGCACCGTCAATGCGGTCCGTACGCTGATCTGTCAGTCCAAGCGCATCCTCCACGGTCTTTTGACGCAGATCGCTGAGGAGGCTGGCCATCGGACAGTTGTTTTGGAATACACGATACAGATCCACGGAAAGAAACAGCGGCATCTCTTCCTCAGAGACGATACCGTAACGGAAAAAGCGCTGTTTTAAGAAAGAAAGGTCGAAAGTCTCGCCGTTATAGGTGACGATGACCTGACATTGCTTCAGTTCATTCCAAAACTCCGTCAGCATTGCTTTTTCTTCGCCGGGATGATCGCAGAGCAGCTGGATCAGCTTTGTATCGGAACGGTTCAAATCGGAAGCCGTACGCAGAAGTCCACCCAGAATAATGTGGTCTCTGCGCCGGGACAGCCCTGTGGTTTCCAAATCCAGAAAGCCGACCGTAAGACCTTCGGTATAAAGCCGCCATGCAGCGGATGTATATAAAGGATGTGTCAGCGTTTCTTCGCGGCGATACATGAACAAAGCCTTCCTTTCAAATGGTTACAGATACTTTATTATACCACAAAATAAGGTATATAAAGTTTCAAAAAACAAAATAACCTGCAGGGGAGCAGGTTATTTTGTTCAAAAGGGGTATTGGGATTAGAGATTAATGAGG
>JAFUQN010000103.1 GCA_017472365.1 Bacillota bacterium | reverse complement strand
TTTCCCAGCCCTTCCAACAACCGGCCAGACTGACACCCTCGCGCATCTGTGCCCCGTGATAATCGGAGCCGGCCGTGATCATCAACCCGCGCTCCCGGGCCAGGTTACAGAGATATTCCGTCTCTCTCCGGCTGTGAGAACTGTAGAAACATTCCATCCCGTCCAGGCCGCGTCCCACCAACTTATCCAAAATCAGCTCCAGTTTCTGTCGATAGTCCTGATGGACCGGATCGTCAAAATCACGGTGCGACGGCGAAACCCTGTCTTTCCAAAACACTTTGTACGGGTGCGCCAAAACCGCCAGTCCCCCGGCGTTGTGAATGAGCCGGATGGCTTCTTCCGCCGGAACACGGTCTCTGCGGACCACTTTCATCTGCGGAGCTTTCAACATTTTCTCCGATTCAAAGACTTCACGAACCGAAGACGCATAGCCGCGGTTCACCAGTGCACGGGCCATATTGGGCTTTCCTACATAATCCTGACCGGGATACACCTGCATGTCCTCCATGGTCAGATCAAATCCCAGTTGATGAAAAATATCCAACATCCGGGCGTTTCTTTCTTTTCTTTTTTCACGGATCCAAATCATCTTTTCCTGCATCGACGGTTCGTTCCAGTCGATTCCCAAGCCCAGAATGTGCATGTGGCAGTCAAAGGTCTCCAGATAACTGGAAAACTCCACACCACCGATGACCTGAACACCGTATTGCCTGCCGGCCTTGACCGCCTCATCGATCCCGAAGGTCCCATCATGATCCGTCAGCGCCAGAATGTCCAGGCCTTGCTCCGATGCTTCGCGGACCAGCTCCGACGGCGATACACCGCCGTCAGAATACCAGCTGTGTGTATGAAGATCGATTTTCTTCATATCGCTCACCTATCGGATCAGCATTCCAGCCTTGACTGCTTCTGCCGTTTCCTTATCCTTCATCAGCTCAAGAAGTTCCAGCGCGAAGTACAGCGCATAACCGGGGCCCTTGGCAGTGATGATATTATGTTCGTAATTGACAGTCAGATATGCACTGGCGCTGACTTTCGCACCGTTCAGCTTATCTTCCATGCCGGGATAAATCGTCACTTCAAACCCTTCCAGAAGTCCCAGCTGCGCGAAGACCATGGGCGCAGCGCAGATTGCCGCGTTCCACTTTCCTTCTTTATGGAACTTCAGGATCATTTCGCAAAGTCCCTCATGAGCACCTAAATTCGCTGCTCCCGGCATTCCTCCCGGAAGGACGATCATATCGCATTTGTCGTAATCCGCTTCTTCAAACAACAGATCCGCAACCACCGGAATTCCGTGAGAACCCACTACAGTCCGTTCTCCCGTAACCGATACGGTTTTCACATCCACACCGCCGCGGCGCAGAACGTCCACCGGACTCAGTGCTTCCAGTTCTTCAAATCCAGTCGCTAAATGTACATATACGCTCATTTCATATCTCCTTTCAAAGGTAACTCAAAACTACTCCAAAGGCAGCTGCCAGTCGATTCCCGTCATTCCCTGTTCTTCTAAAAACAAATTGGTACGAGAGAAGTGACGACATCCAAAGAATCCGTTGTACGCCGACAGCGGACTGGGATGGGCAGCCGTTAAAATCATATGCTTCGGATTGGTGATCAGCTGTCGCTTGGACTTAGCGTTGGCTCCCCAAAGCAGGAATACCATAGGCTGTTCACGATCATTTAAGTGGCGGATCACCTGGTCGGTGAAGATTTCCCATCCCTTTCCCTTGTGGGAATTTGCCTGACCGCCGCGCACTGTCAGTACGGTGTTCATCAACAATACCCCTTGATCTGCCCAGCTTTCCAAAAAACCGTGATTGGGGATCTCAAATCCCACATCTTCCTTCAATTCCTTATAAATATTGACCAAAGACGGCGGAATCGCCACTCCTTTTTTCACAGAAAAACACATTCCGTGAGCCTGGCCCGGACCGTGGTACGGATCCTGTCCCAGGATGACCACCTTCACATCTTTATAGGCAGTATGCTTCAGTGCATTGAAAATATCGTACATGGACGGATATATGGTTCGCGTCGAGTATTCGTCTTTCAGAAACTTCCGCAGTTCCAGGTAATACTCTTTTTCAAATTCTCCGGCCAGTACCTGATCCCAGTCATTTCCCAGATGTACCATCACTTACTCCTTTTCCCGACAAACGTACTGGTCATCGGCCAGACTGTCGTCTTTTTCAAAACGCAGCGAAAGCTGCGGGTATGTCTCTTTAAAATACGTTTTATTTTCTCCCTGCCAGCCGATCATATCCGACATGGATCTTCCATTCGCGTAAAAGCTGATCCTGCGGCAATCGCTGCGCTTGCGAATCTCCGCCAGCTGCTGTTCCAGCGTTTCTCTCGCCAGATATCCGCAAACCAGCTGTCTCACTGCCGGGTGGTACGTTCCTCCGGCGGCATCCACTGCATCGTTGATCAGATCAGATCTTTTCAACCCTACACGGATCACATTGATCCCTGCCCGCGTTAGAATTCTGTACATGTGCGCCGTTCTACGGACGATTTCCTCCTGTTCCGGCGGCCGGTGTTCTCCTCGCTCCCACATATCATAAAGCTCTGTATCGCGGATGATCACCGTAGGATAAAGCCGCGCAATGTCCGGTTTCAGCTCCGTCGTTTTCACGGCCGAAGTGATGCAGCTTTCGTAACTGTCGCCCGGAAGCCCGATCATCAGCTGAATTCCCAAAGTAAAGCCCCGTTCTTTGATCATCTTTGCACTTCGTTCCACCACCGCTGCATCATGTCCTCTGCGCGATGCTTTCAGAACATCTTCATCAAATGACTGTACCCCAAGTTCGATTACATCCACAGAAAACCGCTTGAGATTGTTCAAAATCATCTCGTCGATATAATCCGGCCGCGTGGAAAGATGGATTTTCTGAACCAGGCCGCGATCTTTATATTCCTTCGCAATGGTAAGAAAATCATTCTGTTCTTCCACGGGAATTCCGGTAAAGCTGCCTCCGTAAAATGCGATTTCCACCGTCTCAAGTCCCGGCCGGTCCGTCAACGTGGATAACCAGAGGTCAATTTTCTCACGTACCTCTTCTTTAGTCACTGGTCCGCTGCTGGCCGTGATTTTTCTTTGATTACAAAAGACACAGTCATTGGGGCATCCTCTGTGCGGTATGAATATGGGGATTATGGCATGACGTTTCATTCAGTTCTCTCTCCGCGTTTTCGTATTCTAATCAAATAATATCACTTTATTTCCTCGAGCCGCAAGTATATAATCGAAGTAACTACACGTCTCAACAAAATGCAGGGAAAGGATTTCTACAGGTACTCATATGATCAATAAAGACGATGTTGCAAAAGTCAAATCCCAGGGGTTTAACAAAAACAAAGGAGAAAATAATTTTGCCGGCCGCGTATTGACGGTCAACGGACGGATCACCGCAGACCAGCTTTCTTACATCGCAGAAGCAGCGAAATTATATGGTGACGGAAACGTGGCGTTTACTTCACGTATGGCCGTAGAAGTTCAGGGAATTCCCTTTGAACACATTGAAGACTTTAAAAACCATGTGGCTCAGGCTGGTTTAAAAACCGGTGGCGGCGGAACGAAGGTCCGGCCGATTGCCTGCTGTAAAGGGACATCGTGCCAGTTCGGTCAGATCGACACCTTCGGTTTGGCCGAAAAAGCCCACTATCGGTTCTTTGAAGGATACAATTCGGTCAAGCTGGCCAACAAATTCAAAATTGCCATCGGCGGCTGCCCCAGCAGCTGTGCCAAGGTCGAAACCAACGATCTCGGTGTTACTGGCCAGACCATTCCCAAGTTCGATCCCTCCCTCTGCAAAGGCTGTGACAGCTGTGGAATGGAGGCTGCCTGCGGAACAAAGGCGATCTCGTTCGTGGAAGGCGTACTGACCCATGATCCCGATAAATGTGTTCACTGCGGACGCTGCCTGACTAAGTGTCATCACAACATTCCCTGGGAACGCACTACAGGATATAAAATAACTCTGGGAGGACGCTGGGGAAAGAAGATGATGATCGGTCGCCCCATGAAAACGATCCTGACTTCGGAAGAAGCCGTTCTGGATGTGATTGAAAATGCAATCCTTCTGTACAAGGAACAGGCCCAGGGGAAAGAACGTCTTGCCCAGGTCATTGAACGCCTCGGCTTCGATCAGGTAGAAACTATCCTGCTTTCCAATGGACCATTCAACCGCAAAGACGAGATTCTCTCCAAAAAATAAAATTTTTTAAATTGTTTGATTTAAATCCAAGGTTCTGTGGTATATTAATAGTAACAGTGATTCCTAAGGTGAGATGATAGGATCACGAGAGACATTAAGGAGGACTTTAATTATGGAATTTAAGGGATCGAAGACAGAAGCTAATTTACAGGCTGCATTTGCCGGTGAATCTCAGGCTAGAAATAAGTACACTTACTACGCATCTAAGGCAAAGAAGGACGGTTACGTTCAGATTGCTGAAATTTTCGAAGAAACTGCTAACAACGAAAAGGAACATGCAAAGATGTGGTTCAAGGAACTGCACGGCGGCGCTGTTCCCGGAACAGAAGAAAACCTGGCTGACGCTGCTGCTGGCGAAAACTACGAATGGACCGACATGTATGCTACCATGGCTAAGGAAGCAAAGGAAGAAGGTTTCGATCGTATCGCTATGCTGTTCGAAAAGGTAGCTGCCATCGAAAAGACTCACGAAGAAAGATATCTGAAGCTGCTGGCTAACATCCAGAACGGCGAAGTATTCGAAAGAGCTGAAGATGTTGTTTGGGAATGCGGTAACTGCGGTCACCTGCACTATGGCCCCAAGGCACCCGGCGGCTGCCCGGTATGCGCTCATCCCCAGTCTTATTTCAAGCTGAGAGCTACCAACTACTAATACAATTCTCCTGAAATAAACATGAAACTTAAAACCGGAGTCGGCTTCGACTCCGGTTTTTCTTTACATTGATTCCCATTTTAAATTATGATACTATTTTTTTGACAGATTGTGTCGCACATTACATCTGGAGGTTCTACCCATGGCTGCAGCATTTAAAAAGCATTCCGCAACTCCCGTTCCTTATGTCTGGAACCCGATCAAAGAATTCACAGATCGTCAGGATCCGCAGGAAGCTTTTGAACGGAAATTCAGAGCCTTTTCCGCTGACTGGAAAGACAACGCCGGTTGCGTTTTATGTTACTACGGAATCGGAGGAATTGGAAAAACCAGTTTAATCAATAAACTGCGCCGTTTGACCCGCAGTTCTAATATCGGCGACTTCATTCTCCATCATACGATTGATTGTCATACGATCACGTATGAATTTGACAAATCGGAAAGTGGAAAAGATAAATTAACCATTCTCCGCAAATTCAGAAACCAACTGGGAGAACTCGACAGTTCCTTTCTTTTTTCACGATTTGATGCAGCTATTGTTCTTCATGCCAAAAAGACCGGAACACAAATTGAAAAAGATGCAGAATACGCTTCAATCCTGGACAACAATCCCTGGCTGAACAGCCTTGTCTCCACTGCCGGTCTGATTCCGTCCGTCAACTGGATTTCAAATATCTTTCAAATCGTCGATGCCGCATCGATTCTCTGGCAAAAGGTCGCAGCAAGCATCGGCCAGTCCCCATACGAAGAGTTTCTTGAGGAAATCGATGACTTGGAACCATCCGAGTTGATTGCAAATCTCCACACATATTTTATGATGGATATGTGTCACAATATGCTCTACATATCGAAAAAGCCGTTGGTGGTATTTTTGGATGCTTACGAGATCTTTACAGATATGACAAATGAGGACATCACCGTAATCAACATCGATCATTGGCTGCGTAAAAGCGGTTCTTCTTTGATTCAGGGAATTCCGGGTGTCATGTGGGTCATCGGAAGCCGCGATAAACTCTACTGGTCGAAGGATGATGACTGGGACGAACTCTTACCGGAACGTCCCCTGAGCCAAATGTCAGAACAAGAAAAAGAGGAACTGGCAGGCCAACCGTTGGAACAGCATCTTCTCGGTGATCTCAGTCTGAATGACACCTCCGAATATTTGAAAAAAGCAGGTGTGCTTGACGAGACTTTATATCCCGCTTTGCACCAGCTTACAAATGGTACTCCCATCTATTTGTATTACTGCATTTTTACATACCATTCACTGAAGAATAAAAAGAAGCCTGTCATCGAAGACTTTGGGAACGACATCAACCAACTGATCAATCGTTATTATGAATGTATGACATACCCCAATCGTGAAATGGCATGTTTCCTTGCATGTCTCGGTAAATGGGACGATAACACTGTAAAAGAAATCCAAAAGAAGGCCGTAACTCTCCGCTATGTCACTTACAGCGATTACAAAAGTTTCTTATCTCATTCATTTATCATTGACGATTTGGATGGAACTTACCACCTGCACAGGACGTTCAGGGATACCATTTTACTGAAAGTCAGCGATGACATGGCGAAAGAGCTTTCCCAGCTTCACCTCCCCATATTAAAAGAAAAGTTCGAGACCACATCCTCTTCTGATTCGAACAGCATTCTCAGCAGATATACAGATAGTCTTATAGAAAATGTAAAGTATCATGGTTATGAGACTTTCGTCGACGTCTTATCTACTATCCGCGAAAAATTCTGTGCGCTGGGAGTCAATGGATATCATGATTTATATCATTTGATTGCGAATAAGCTTTTTTACTCAGCCGTCGCCAATCACCCCGGAACGATTGTGGAATGGATTACCAGATCTCAATACGCAAAGTCTCTCTGCCTTCTTGAATCCCCTTCCAAAGGTCTGGATCTTCTCTCAGGCATTCCCTGGGATACGGAAATTACTGAAAAAGACGAAATGTATTGGGTTTGGATCAAAAATGACGCAGCTGATGTTTTCAGAGCAAACGCAAAATATGCGAAAGCACTCGAACTTAGAAAACAAGTCCTCACTACCTGTCTGAATGTATTGAGCGAACGTCATGTCAATACCATAAAGGCCATGAGTAATCTTGCCATCGTCTATGGAAAATTACAAAATCACCAGGAAGCACTTGCATGGGGAGAAAGAGCTTTCAATTTGAGCCAACTTGTTCTCGGCGACAAGGATCTGACAACTTTGTCTCTTATGAATAATCTGGCTAATACCCATTCCAGGCTGGGAAATCACCAAGAAGCTTTTGATCTGAGAAAACGAGTGTTTGAAGAGAGAATGTCTCTCCTTGGAGATCATCACCTCAATACCATTCGTTCCATGCGATTGCTGTACCAGTCGTATCAGGATATCGGAGATTTGGAAAATGCTGCGCTTCTGCACGATAAACTACATTCCCTGTACGAACAGCAGATTGAAAAATATCATCCATTCCTGCTTTCCGATTTGAAAAACCAGGAATATGAGAGCGCCATTAACAATGATATTCCGAAATTATGCGAACACAGAAAAGCAATTTTCCGGATCGCAAAGAAATATCTGGGTATCTATCATTCTGACACGTTGGATGCTGTAATGTCCCTGGCTTCCACGTATGACGATATGGAGGAATTTACAAAAGCCTGCGAACTTCAAGAAGAGGCAGTTGCCATATCTCAAGTTCTCTTCAAAAAGAATTCTTTGCGGACATTTGAAACCAGATTTTTGCTCTCTCACTATTATGAACGAGCCGGAAATTCCGAAAAAGCGGAATCAATCAAGCAACAACTACGAAACGAAGGTTGGGAGTTCGACTAAATGAATCAGCCTTTTCAAGAGCACAAAAAACCGATGCATCTCGCATCGGTTTTTTTAATCATTTTGAACGACCACGTCAGTGATCTGGAGTTTACTGCACCAGCGATAACAATAGCGGCTGAAGAAACGGTACGGACAACGATGTGAGAACTCCCACGACCATGGCAACCAGCCCGATTTCCTGGCCCTGCAGCTTTACGATGGGTACCAACATCGTATCCATGTTACCCGCTGCACCGGAAGCTCCGGGACTTCCTTTGCTGATTCGGATCAAAATCGGTAATAACAATACTGTGAAGAAATCCCTCATCACATTGACCATAAATCCGTAAATTCCGGCTTCTGCTCCCAGGTTCTGTGTCATAAACGCTCCAGTCATGCTGTAATATCCCATTCCGGAGGACGAAACCAGGGAAATTGAAAAAGGTACACCGGTCACGATTCCCGCTAACACACCGCCTCCCAGACTTCCAAATAACACTGCCAGCGCGAGCAGTACTACTTTAAATCCCAGATCCTTCAGATATCTGAAAATGCTCTTATTATTTCCCATCCCAACACCGACGCCGGTATATAAAATCACCAGCGTTCCGTACAGTAATTTACTGCGAATCGCATCGGAAGATGAATCAAGCAGCAGATACCCGATCACGATTCCGGCACAGATACTGACCGGAATCACCCACAGCAGCGAGGATCCACCGGTTTCTTCCTCTCCAGTAGGAAGCGCCGGAGCAGTACCGTCTCCGCCGGAGCGGGTTGCCCGGGAAATCAGCTGTTCCAACGGAACAACGGTCTTCTCCAGAAGCACGGTCAATGCCACGCTTCCGGCGATTGCCGAAAGACAGATCAGCGCACAGTTAAATCCGATCCGTGGAAGATTGGACATAACGCTGTCATTGACACCCACGTTGATTCCGATAAAAAGCATCAGAAACATCAAAGCGATATTTACGAGTTTGTCGATGAGAGTAACGATTATTTTCGGAGGGTTGAAACAACCGAACAACAGACCGCTTCCCAAACAAACGAATGGAAACCAACTCATACTTTTCTCCTAATGATGTAAGCCTTTGACCCAATTTCCCCTTAGGTAATATACAATAAAACAAGCTGATGACAGAATCCACGAAACAGGATAGCACAGGAACAGTACGCGGATATCATACCAAAGCGGAAGAATCAGGAAAATCATAGCCAGTCGGAACACGCAGACCGTCATGACCATAATGATCATCGGAATTGTGGTAGACCCGGCACCGCGAACGACACAGCCCAGGATTTCGGTGAAAATATACACCCAGCCCAGCGGAGCCATATAATGCAGAAGCTTCATTCCATAAGAAATCACTTCCGGATCCTCCGCAAATAATCCCAAAATCCTTTCCCCAAATAACAGATACACGATCGTCATCGGAATCAGGAAAATGAAACAATAGGCAATGGCCACCTTCGTTCCCCTTCTGACACGGTCCATGCGTCCCGCCCCCAGATTCTGTCCTGTAAAAGTCGTAGCTGTCAGGCCAAACGAGTTTTCGATCATGTACAAAAACCCGTCCATCTTCTGATAGGCTCCTGTGCCCGCCATGGCAGCCGTCCCAAACAAGTTCAGTCGCGTCTGCATCAGCGTATTCGCAATGGCAAACATCGAGTTGCAAAGCCCCGCCGGAATTCCGATGCGCATGATTCTCAGCGCAATATATTTATCGATATGAAGCTTCGATCTTTCCACTCGGCAAATTCCCTTGTCGCGTACCAGTGCGCCCATGGTCAGCACTGCCGACAGCAACTGTGCCAAACTGCTGGCAATCCCCGCACCCAAAACGCCCCAGTGAAATACCGCCACAAACAGAACGTCCAAAATACAATTCAAAATTCCGCCGGCCACCAGAAAATACAATGGTCGTCTGGAATCTCCCACAGCCCGGAGGATCGCACTTCCCATATTGTACATCAGCATCGGCAAAATCCCCGCAAAGTACGCCATGAGATACTGGCTGGCCAAACCCGATGTTTCTTTTGTAAAGTTCATCCATCCCGGAATGAGAGGTGCAAGTCCGACACCGATCACCGTACAAATCACTCCGGAAATCACGCCTAAAACCACCGCTGTATGGACAGATTTTTCCGCAGACTCATGATTTTGAGCGCCGATATAAATCGACACAACGATTCCGGCCCCCGTGGTCAGGCCTAAAAATAACGTAATGATCAAGTTGATCACCGGCGTGACGGAACTGACAGCTGCCAACGCTTCACTGCTCTCGAAGCGCCCCACGATGATGCTGTCCACAATATTGTACATCTGCTGGAACAGGTTGGACGCCATAATTGGTATTGCGAACAACAAGATTGATTTCCAGATGTTTCCCTCTGTCAGTGATACAACTTTTTTATCCATTACAGTTTCAATTCCTCAATCAAATTGGTAACTTCGTTCTGTGCTGCTTCGGTTTCAAATACATCGTGGCGGAAAAAGGCAAAGCCGCTGACTTCTCCGCTGGCTCTGGCCATCCGCACCTGCCGTGCGAGGATGTCATCGTACCGCATCCATTCCGACACCGCATTATTGTCTTTTACCGCCGTACCGGCGTTTGCCACATTCAACCCGATATACAGTTCCACATCACCGAGATGTTTTAAATCGATCCACGTATTCAGGTTGGATTCGTAAGCATAAGGTGCCGCTTCACCGCGAACCGTCTTTGTCTCAAATCCCCAGTAAAGCTGAGGCATAATATAATCAATGTACCCTTCCTGACTCATCCATGTGTCGATATCTACAAAATGGTTGGATGTGCTTCTGAGATTTTCCACATTTCCGGCAGGACTGATCCCAAACAAGATCGTATCATCATGCTTTTTGATCGTTTTATAAACGTCTCGAATCAGCATATTAACATTTTCACGTCTCCAGTCGGTGATGCTCATATTTCCGGACGATGCATCATACTCCGGCTTATCAAACCACATTTCTTCCGAATTGTTGGATAAGCTGGGATAAAAGTAATCGTCGAAGTGGATTCCATCCACATCGTAGTTTTCGATAATTTCCTCTACGCCATCGACCACCAGCTGACGCACTTCCGGAATGGCAGGATTATAGTAGTAAAATCCATTATGTAACAACACATTTCTGTCATTTCGAACGCTTCCGTCGGTACGCCATTCCATCGCCGGGTTGTCCTCCGACACTTCGCTCCAGCTCATCTTGTATCCGGTGATCCGATAAGGATTGATCCATGCATGAAACTCCAAATCTCTCTTATGCGCAGCTTCGATCATGTATTCCAGTGGATCGTAGCCGGGATCCTCTCCCTGCGTTCCGGACGCAAACTTTGACCAGGGAAAAATCTCAGAATCGTACATGGCATCGCTGTCCGCTCTCACCTGCACGATTACGGAATTCATCCCATAGTTTACACATTCATCGAACATTTCGTCCACGGCATTCCGGAAATTCTGTTCGCTCTTAGGCATCTCTAAAAATTCCAGGTAAGAAATCCACATTGCTTTCATTTCCCGGTCCGGTGTTGTAATGATCACGGTCCGAGTCTTTCCATCCCAGCCGACTTCCGCACCAAAGGCCTCCATCACCACACGGATCGGAAGATACGTCCGCTGTTCCTTAATGATCGCTTCAGTATCATTGTCAACTCGTACACCGTCTTTCAGAATATAGCTCTGCCCGATTGGAACCTCTACTGTAATCCCGTCCTTTTCCACTATGGCAATCCTCTCCGCTCCGTTCCAGCTGACGCTGGCTCCGATGGCCGTCATAGCCGCATTCAGCGGTACCTGCGTTCTGCTGTTCTTATCGATGAATGGTGCCCCCATCGCAGAATCGATCTCCAAAGGCTTTCCATCGATCGTAATCGTCACATCACCGCTGGCGGATGACGTCAGCGTCATAATTCCCATAATGCTGACAAGCAGCGCCAATGTCAGAAGAACGGTCAGCCGCGTTTTTCCTTTTTGGTTAATCCGATACTTCTTTTTCTTCTTCTTCGTCATAATCTCATTTCCCTCTCTTTCTCTAAGTTCCCTTTTGAAACGAAAATCCGAAATCTTTCCTGTAGCGTCTTCGCAATTCTATTGTATCATAACAAGCTTCGACATGATATTACATTATCATTGAAATCTCATTGCAAACCACACTTCACAAACCACACTTCCGATTTTTAAATACTTCCCGGTCATTGAAATAAAAAGAGACCGCAGCTGCGGTCCCCCTTCGTCTTTTAATTAATGCTTCCGTTTTAAAGCTCCAGCGTCCCTTTGTAATCGCTGATTCCTCCAATATTCTTCACATTTTGATACCCCATACGCATCAGCTCCGATACCGCCTGACTGCTTCGTCCGCCACTGAGACAATAGACGAACAAAGGCGTGTTCTTGTCAGGTATTACATCCTCTGTGGACTGGATTTCCTGAAGCGGAATATTTTTACTTCCCGGGATTCTTCCCCTGTCATATTCTTTTCTCGTTCTTACATCTAAAAGAACCGCTCCTTCCGTCTCACGGAACAGCTTCACTTCATCATCAATTTTTGGTCTCCTTAAAAAATCTAAAATGCTCATATATATGCGGCTCCTTTCTGTTCCTCATTAGTATTAGCGTAACATAAAAAGAGACGATCCACAAACGCGAATCGTCTTTACTTCGACAAAAAATGAAAAAACCGGCAACGTCCTACTTTCCCAGGCAGCTTCCCGCCAAGTATCATCAGCGCTAAAGAGCTTAACTACTGTGTTCGAGATGGGAACAGGTGTGGCCTCTTCGCTATTGTCACCGGATTTTCTTATGAAGGTTCGC
>JAFUQN010000102.1 GCA_017472365.1 Bacillota bacterium | reverse complement strand
TACTTGGCCTTCGGAACTTACCCTTTCGGATCCGTTCCGCTCGCTCCGCATTTTGTATTAGCGCAGCGAACTTTTATATAATAGCACGTCCATTTTTATTTGTCAACATCTTTTTTCAACTTTTTTATTCTTTTTCCGAACTTTTTCATCAAAAATTATATGATTATTTCTCTATTGTTCTGAAATCGTTCGTTTTCATCCTTCAGGCATCGCTTCCCGAACATTCTCCCGCGGTTCTTTTTTCCCCAGCCAGATTAGCGAAGCGATTGCCAGTAAGATGTATCGATTTTGGAACAATATGAAATTCGCCATTGCATAGAGCTGAGTGACGGGGATCGGTACGAAATCCAACCAATCCAACTGAACAGACAGGATCCAGATCGGCCAGCTGAGGAGAGCCATCACGGCCAATACCACTCCGATCACAAAGCTTCGTTTTCTCCAACGTACGTTTTTTATGGAAACATCATTTTTGATTGAAATCAACGATAATACGAACGGTCCCAGTAACGCAAAGCTCCAATTTCCAATGATGACAGTTCCAATTACAATCAGTACTTGGCCCATCCTATACGATCCGCCGAACAATCCGGCCAATGCTACCGATAGCGGTACCGCAAGAAATCTGGACAAAAATCCAATTACAAAGATAATTCCAAAGATCTTCGCCTGTTTCACCATCTTCGGATCCGACGGACCCGTTGTCCGGAATCGTTCAAATCGGTCTTCCTTTTGTTTTCCATATAACAACTCCGTCAGTTCAATCCCGAAGGCCTGGCTAATGGCCTCCAGTGTTTCCACATCCGGACGCGTTTTCTTCGTTTCCCAGCTGGATACCGTCTGACGGGTCACGTGAAGTCGTTCCGCCAGATCATCCTGGGTCATGTTCCGTTCCATGCGCAGTTCTTTGATTCTCTTGGAAATGTCTTTCATATGCGCACCCCCTTTTTCGTCATTATACGAAACTGCACAAAAAAAGTCGAGCAATAATTCATTGCCCGACGTTATTTCCTATTTTCTTCTGGCTTTTCCAGTAATACACTTCGGCTCGATAACAAACACATCTGTCGCCATTCCCGCTTGTGCGATGTATTTCAGTCCCTCCGGACGGAATTCGCTGCTGTATTTATCGATCAGTCCTTCCAATGCTTTCTGCTTTTCTTCGCCTTCTTCCAACTTCACCGCTTTTCCGAACACGATGGCGCTTTCATACTTGGTTCCGAAGTCGGAAGGCAGTATTTCCGTTTCACCGATTACAGTAAAGGATACTGCGTCGCAGTTCATTAGATTGTCAAACTTATGCCCTTTTCCCTTCGCACAATGGAAACATACCTTACCATCCACCAGGGCGTAGCTCACAGGAACCCCGTAAGGTGTACCATCTTCACTGATCGTACTTAACACACCGTACTGGCACTTTTCCAGGATCATCATGGTTTCTTCGCTTGTCAGCTGTCTGTCTTTTCGTCTCATCTGTCGTTCCATAAGAAGTCCTCCTTTGATACTAAAGGAATTTTACCACTTCATACCCAGCCTTTTCAATAGCTGCTTTGATTTCTTCATCGCTAACCGGACGATCCATGGAAATGACCAGTTCCTTCTTCTTTAAATTGACCTTTCCGACCACACCGTCCAGATCGTTGACGAAACGTTCCACTCTGTCCTTACAGTTTTCGCAGGTCATTCCTTCCACGATCACTGTTCTTCTGGCAGCCACGTTCTTCAACTTTTTCTTTGAAACGTAAGTTCCACCGCCACCGCAGCATCCACCTTCTCCCTTGAAATGTTTCTTCGTATAAATCAAACCTACAATCATCAGAACACCAATGATCCCGAAAATAATCATATCTGTCATTGCTCTTCTCTCCTTATTTATTCACGCACATTCGTGTCAAAAGTTTCACAAGTTAGTTATAGCTTACCCAACTCAAAAAGTCAAGTTGACAATGACCAGCTGCCTTGGTTTTCAAAAAAGTAAAAACCTCTGAGCGAACTCAGAGGTTTTTTGGAGGTGGCACCCGGATTTGAACCGGGGGATAAAGGTTTTGCAGACCTGTGCCTTACCACTTGGCTATGCCACCAGGATGAATGTGGCAAAGTGATGAATCACTCTGCCACGGTATTGGCTAGGGTAGTAGGATTCGAACCTACGGATGACGGAATCAGAATCCGTTGCCTTACCACTTGGCGATACCCCAACGTTATTAAGATAATGGGGTGGGTAGTGGGATTTGAACCCACGCATGCAGGAATCACAATCCTGTGTCTTAACCACTTGACGATACCCACCATACTGATCTTTAGTGAACCGCCAAACGGCCGTCCTGCATTTTATTACCCGAAACATTTAAATTGGCGACCTGGAACGGGCTCGAACCGTCGACCTCCAGCGTGACAGGCTGGCATTCTAACCAACTGAACTACCAGGCCGCAATAAAAATGGTGGGCGTTATTGGGCTCGAACCAATGACCCTCTGCTTGTAAGGCAGATGCTCTCCCAGCTGAGCTAAACGCCCGGATAATGGTAGCGGCGAGTGGAGTCGAACCACCGACCTTTCGGGTATGAACCGAACGCTCTAGCCAACTAAGCTACACCGCCACATCCTTTAAAGCGAATCTGTTCGACACATTCGCTGTAGTTCTTACGGACTACGAAAATCATATTATCACGTTTCTTTTGATCTGTCAACTACTTTTTTCAACTTTTTTAAAAGTTTTTCGTTGTTTTCTCAATTCGTGATTCAATTCTCACAATCTCGCATCGAGTACTTTATTAATATACAACATCCTGCGACAGAATGCAAGTACTTTTTTCATTTTTTATCCACTTTTTTTATTATTTCTTTATCGCTTTCATTTCATACACTTATATCAACAAAATCAAAACTTTTTTCGTGATTTCTGCAACTTTTCCTGTCCCGTTTTCGTCTTACTAGTACAACAGGGGATTTCCCAACGCCGTTTTCTTCGGATGAAGCGCGGCCGAGGGGTATAGGGATTTCACCTTCCTCCAAATCGCAATGGAACGAAGGTAATCTTAAAAAAAAGAGAACTGTGCGAAGAGAATTCGTCCTCCACGCCCAGTTCTTTTTATTTCTTATTCTACCCAGCGTTCTTCCACGATCTCACCGTTATGAGAAAGAACCACATACTGGAACGGAATATCCTTTCCGCTGGCGACGATTGCCTTCTGTACAGCCATCAAAAGGCCTCCGCAGCAGGGAACAGTCATTCTGGTCAGCGTTACACTTCTTACATCATTATTCTTAAAAATTGCAGTCAGCTTTTCACTGTAATCCACAGGATCCAATTTCGGACAGCCTACCAAAGTGATGCGTTCACGCATAAAACGACGGTGGAAATCGCCGTAGGCGTATGCCGCACAATCCGCAGCAATCAAAAGATCCGCGCCGTTAAAATACGGAGCATTTTCCGGTAACAGACGGATCTGTACCGGCCACTGGGCCAGACATGTGGGAGCCTCTGCAGCTTCCGGAAGATGCTTGTTCATCTTCGCCAGATTTGCTTTCACAGCGTCTTCATCATAGGCTTCCGCTTCGCGGATCTCAAAGGAAATCGCGCCGGTGGGACATCCGGGGAGACAATCCCCCAGTCCGTCACAATAATCATCTCTCAGAAGCTTTGCCTTTCCATCCACCATACCGATAGCGCCTTCATGACAAGCGTTAGCACACAGTCCGCATCCATTGCATTTTTCTTCATCTATTTTGATCAGTCTTCTTAACATCGTCCATTCCTCCTGAATCATATCCTGTTTGAGCGCGCAAGAGGTCTCGCGCCTCGTCCTTACGCAGGATATATACCCGTGCCTTCCCTTCTCAAACATCAGAAGTTTTTTCCAACTGCCTCTTCCCCATCGCTGGATTTTTGGGTAAAATACAAGTACAATGAGAGTATCAAAATCAGAAAGGAATTACGATCATGCGCACTTATGAACGTTTTATGAATTACGTGAAGGTTCACACCTCTTCCAGCGAAACCACCGGTACCCATCCCAGTACGCCCTGGCAGTTCGATCTGGCCAATATTTTGGCTGACGAAATGAAGGAACTGGGTCTTGCCGATGTAAAGGTCAGCGAATTCGGTGTCGTAACCGGCGTATTACCGGCTACCGAAGGTCTCGAACATCTGCCCGGTCTGGGAATTCTGGCTCACATGGACACCATTCCCGAATTCAGCGGCGAAAACGTAGAACCGCTCCTGTGGGAAAACTACGACGGAAGTGACATCGTCCTTCCTAAATGCGACCGCGTTATCACCAACGAAGCTTTCCCCTTCCTGAAGGATCTGGTAGGAAAGACCGTCATCACCGCTTCCGGTGACACCGTACTGGGCGCAGACGACAAGGCAGGCGTTGCCGAAATCATGACGCTGTGCGAACAGCTGATCGAAGAAAAGATCCCCCACGGAAAACTGTGCATCGGCTTCACTCCCGACGAAGAAATCGGTGAAGGCGTTGCTAAATTCGATGTGGAAGACTTCGGTGCAGAATATGCTTACACCGTGGACGGAAACCTGCCCAATGCCGTGGAATTCGAAAACTTCAACGCTGCCAGTGCTTTTGTAAAGATCACCGGCGTATCGGTACATCCCGGTTCCGCCAAGAACATGATGGAAAACGCCGTCATGATCGCCATGGAAATCAACAATGCCCTGCCTGCTGATGAAGTTCCGGAAAAGACCGAAGGTTACGAAGGCTTCTATCACCTGATGACCGTCAACGGTGCTGTAGATTATGCAGAAATGGACTACATCATCCGCGATCACAGCCGTGAAAGCTTCGAACAGAGAAAGGCCACCATGGAACGCGTCGTTGCGGAAGTCCAGGCAGCTCATCCCAAGGCTCACATCGAACTGATCATGAAAGATTCTTACTATAATATGGTAGAAAAGCTGACCGACTGTATGCATCTGGTGGACAACGCCAAGAAGGCAATCGCCATGGCCGGTCTCGAACCCATGGAATCCGCTATCCGCGGCGGTACCGACGGTGCGAAGCTGTCCTTCATGGGACTGCCCTGTCCTAACCTGGGAACCGGCGGCTACAACTTCCACGGTCCCTTCGAACTGGTTACCGTTGAAGACATGGACACCGTCGTTGAAATTCTGAAGAACATCGTAAAAATCTACGCAGAAGCGTAAGCTGTAAAATAACACGAAAACCGGAGAGTTATCAGGCTCTCCGGTTTTTTTATTCCCCTTTTTTCTTATTATTTGATTTCATTCCCCGGGAACTGCGGAATTCCGTCGAATCCCTTTTTCAGATCCTCATCGTTGGGAATATAGTCGCTCATCTGGCCGTTATTGAATCGTTCATAAGCCACCAGATCGAAATAACCAGTACCCGTCAGTCCGAACAAGATCGTCTTTTCTTCCCCGGTCTCTTTACATTTCAGAGCCTCGTCCATGGCCACCTTAATCGCATGGCTGCTTTCCGGTGCTGGAAGAATTCCTTCGATGCGGGCAAACTGCTCCGCAGCTTTGAATACCGCAGTCTGTTCCGCACTGCGCGCTTCCATCAGTCCGTCGTCATATAACTGAGATAACACGCTGCTCATGCCGTGATATCTCAGTCCACCGGCATGATTCGGTGCCGGAATGAATCCGCTGCCTAAAGTATACATCTTCGCCATGGGACATACTTTTCCGGTATCGCAGAAGTCGTAAACATATTTTCCGCGGGTCAGGCTGGGACATGATGCCGGTTCTACGGCGATAAATTTATAATCCGCTTCTCCTCTCAGTTTTTCACCCATAAACGGAGCGATCAGACCACCCAGATTGGATCCGCCTCCGGCACATCCGATGATCACATCGGGTTTGATCCCGTATTTATCCAGCGCCGTTTTCGTTTCCAGACCGATGACCGACTGATGAAGCAGTACCTGCGCCAGAACGCTTCCCAGTACATAGCGGTATCCCTCTCTTGTCACAGCAGCTTCCACCGCTTCCGAAATGGCACATCCCAGGCTTCCGGTAGTTTCCGGGAATTCTTTCAGGATCTTACGGCCCACTTCTGTGGTATCGGATGGGGAAGGTGTAACATCGGCGCCATAGGTACGCATCACTTCTCTGCGGAAGGGTTTCTGTTCGTAAGATACCTTAACCATGTATACCTTACAGTCCAGTCCGAAATATGCACAGGCCATGGACAGCGCAGTCCCCCACTGGCCAGCTCCCGTTTCGGTCGTAACGCCTTTCAGTCCCTGCTTCTTTGCATAGTACGCCTGAGCGATGGCACTGTTCAGTTTGTGACTTCCGCTGGTATTATTCCCCTCAAACTTATAGTAGATTTTTGCCGGTGTTCCCAGAGCTTTTTCCAGATGATATGCGCGGACCAGCGGTGAAGGACGGACTGTTTTGTAATACTCCTGTATTTCCTGAGGAATATCGAAGTAAGCCGTTGTATCGTCCAGTTCCTGTGCCACCAGTTCCTTACAGAAAACACCTTCCAGCTCTTCCGCAGTCATGGGCTTTAATGTACCCGGATTCAAAAGCGGTGCCGGCTTATTCTTCATATCCGCTCTCATATTGTACCATTGCTTCGGCATCTCGTGTTCTTCCAGATAAATCTTGTACGGAATGTTTTTGTTGTTGTCGTTTCTCATGATGTGTTCTCCTTTCACAGTCAGTAAAGATATTCCAGGACAAAAGAAAAAGCCCCTGTCCTGCGAATTTCGCTGGGACAGAAGCTTGAAAAACAATTCTTCTGCGGTGCCACCCGGCTTGGTATATCAAAAATATACCCTCTCGATGCGTACCATCATACGCAAGAAGTTGATTACGGAGTTTTCGCTCCGGCGCCCCTACTTTGGATTCGGTTTGCTCTCAGAAGCCCATTCACCGCCGGATTCCGTACTGCAATCCCACCACCTGCAGCTCTCTGTGTCGGAATAACCCTTCGGTTACTTACACTTCCTCATCGATTTATCCCCATAATAACACGATTTTTTTACACGTCAACCATTTTCTTGAAAATCTTTCATAAAATAAGAAATACTTTTTCCATAATGACTCGTACTTTCACCAGAAAAAATTTTTCATCATATACTGCACTACAAGTATATTCTGATTTTTCGAGGTAAAACCCATGAATTCTATTTCCAATCTTTCTCCCGGTCAGGAGGCAACCATCTCAAAAATCCATTTGTCCGGCCGGCAGCGCCAGCACGTGGAGGATCTCGGCTTTGTTCCAGGTGCCTCCATCCATGCCCTGTACCGAAGTCCTGGCGGTGACCCTACCGCTTATTCCATCGCAGGTTCTGTTATCGCCCTGCGCCGTGAAGATGCCTGTCATATCCTCTGCAATCCCCGCAGCTGCGGTTCCACGAAAGCGGGGTGTGATCTGTGAAGCATATCACCATCGCCCTGGCCGGTAACCCCAACGTCGGAAAATCTACCATTTTCAACGCACTGACCCACCTTCACCAACATACCGGAAACTGGCCCGGGAAAACCGTGGCCAATGCTACCGGCCGGTTTCAATGGAAAGAATACGATATCACCGTGGTGGACCTTCCCGGAACCTATTCTCTTCGAAGCGGTTCCATGGAAGAAGAAATTGCACGGGATTACATCAAAAGCGGTGAAGCCGACCTGATCATCTGCGTAGCTGATGCTACGGCATTACAGCGAAATCTGTCTCTCATTCTTCAGATCCAACAGTTGACAACGAATATGATTGTCTGTGTCAATCTTTTGGATGAGGCCGAAAAAAAGCGGATCCACGTGGATCTGGATTGTCTCTCCCAGCAACTTCAGCTCCCCGTAATTGGTACCAGTGCTCGCAGCGGGAAAGGACTGAATGAACTGAAAGAAGAGATCACCCGCCACGCACGTTCCTCTTCCCATTCCCTGTACCGCGAAGTCCTTCAAACGCCGGAGGCGATTGCCCGGGAAAGTCAGAGAATTTTTGCAGCGTGTGTTTCGATAGATCGTGATGATCCCCATGCAAAAGACCGGATCCTGGATCAGATTTTTACTTCCCGTCTCACTGGTTATCCCGTCATGATTATGTTGCTCTGCCTGATTTTTTGGATCACCATTTCCGGTGCCAATCTTCCCTCCCAGTGGCTGAGTGATATATTTACCGTTCTCCGGACTCCCTTCGAAGAAGCGCTTTCAGCTCTTCATTTTTCAGGTGCAGTACGATCTCTGCTCATTGACGGCCTTTATACCACCGTGACCTGGGTCGTCTCAGTCATGCTTCCTCCCATGGCCATCTTTTTTCCACTGTTTACACTTTTGGAAGATTCGGGCTATCTTCCGCGCATCGCCTTTAATCTCGATCACTGTTTTCACTGCTGCGGCGGAAACGGAAAACAGGCCCTGACCACCTGCATGGGATTTGGCTGCAACGCCTGCGCTGTCACCGGCTGCCGGATCATTGAGTCACCCCGGGAGCGGATGATTGCCATCCTGACCAATGCACTGATTCCGTGCAACGGAAAATTCGCTGCTCTGATCGCTGTTCTGACCGTATTTTTCGTCGGTACTGTACCGGAAGAAAACGCGTCACTGTTCACCGGTCTGATCCCGGCGCTTCTCCTGACAGCTCTGATTCTGGTCAGCTTTATGCTGACACTGGTTCTGTCCAAACTTTTATCGTTGACGTTTCTTCGCGGACTTCCAAGTTCCTTCGCTTTGGAATTACCTCCCTACCGGCGTCCCCAGGTCGGAAAAGTAATTCTCCGTTCCATTTTCGACCGTACGCTGTTCGTCTTGGGCCGGGCAATCTGCGTCGCTGCTCCCGCCGGTATTTTGATCTGGTATTTGAACTACTCCGGTTTTCTTCCGGTCCTGACTTCTGCGCTGGATCCTTTGGGACGTCTCATGGGATTGGACGGAATCATTTTGACTGCCTTTCTTTTGGGGCTTCCGGCCAATGAAATCGTGATTCCCATCATGCTAATGATCTATCAGTCCACCGGCGTTCTCACCGAATATGCGAGTCTGACGCAGTTTCATCAGATTCTGTCCACCCATGGCTGGACCCAGCTGACAGCCCTGTGTTTTCTGGTTTTCAGCGTCGTTCACTTTCCCTGTGGAACCACCATACTTACGATCTATAAAGAAACAAAGAGTCGGAAGTGGACCGCTTTCGCGATTCTTCTTCCGACTCTTACAGGTTTTATTCTCTGTACAATGATCTGTTTTATCTTCCGAACTATTTGATCACTCTCAATGTATTGAGCTTTGGATCTGCCGGTCCCTGTAAATGGGCACCGCGTGCACGGTATTCCTCCAGGAACGCCCAAACCTCTTCACTCATCCGTTCTCCCGGATAGATCACCGGAATTCCCGGCGGATATGGCGCAATCATTTCCGCGGAAATGCGGCCTTTTGCTTCTTCCCAGGTCACAGTTTCAGTCGCGGCGAAATACGCCTTTCTCGGCGTGATTTCTGCCGTTGGCTGAGGCGGAAGGGGCTTTCCTTCCGGAAGCTTCATGCAGCGTCCAAAGCGACGTGCGATATCTTCCAGAGCAGCAATTAACCGATCCACATCTTCTTTCACGTTAGCAAACGTAATGATTGCCAGAACGTTTTTATAATCGGACAGTTCCACTTCACAGGCATAGTCTTCAAATAACATATCCTCCAGCCGGAATCCTTCCACACCCAGGTCCGCCGCACTGATCACAAGACGTGTTTCATCCACGTTAGCGATCCCTGCAGTACCGATCAATTCACGTCCGGCACAGCGGATTCCCGGAATCGCATTGATCCGTTCACGTGCATATTTCGCCAATTCCACAGCGTTAGCGATCAGCTCTTCTCCATGCATCGCCAAATCGTGACGAGCCATGTCCAGAGATGTCAAAAGCAGATAATTCGGGCTGGTACTTTGCACCAAATGAAGATTTCCTTCCAGACGGGCACGGTCCACACGGTCGAATTTCGCGTGAAGCATCGAACTCTGCGTCAGCGATCCCGTCACCTTATGAATGGACTGGGATACCATATCTGCACCCTGAACCAGTCCTCCTTCCGGAAGCTGATCTGAGAAATAACAATGGGCTCCATGCGCCTCATCCACGAACAGAATGGCTCCATGCTTGTGACAGACCTCTGCAATCCCGCGGATATCGCTGCAAATCCCGTAATACGTCGGACTGACCACCATCAGCCCGCGGCAATCCGGATGTTCTTCGAACATCCTTTCCACGTCCTCCGGACGGATCCCGCCGTGAAGCCCCCATTCTTCATGAAGCTGCGGCATGATATACACAGGCTTTGCACCGCTCATGATCAGTCCCATCAGGGCGGATTTGTGGGCGTTCCGGGGGATTGCCACGGTCTCGCCTTCCAGCGCCGCCGTCAGTACCATCGCCTGATTTCCGCAGGTCGTTCCGTTGATCAAAAAATACGTCTGATCGGAATGAAACACTTCCGAAGCCAGTTCCTGCGCTTCCTTGATGGATCCCTCCGCATTGTGAAGGTCATCGGTATACGGAGTCTCCGTCAGATCGAATTTAAAGATTTCATCACCGACCACGTCACGCCAGCGCTGATTGATTCCTCGCTCGAACCGGTGACCCGGAATCCGAAAATAAGCCGGCTTCCGTTCATTGTATTCCATGATTGCATCAAACAGCGGTGTTCTGTTCTGATCCAGCATTTTGTCCGCCATATCGTACCTTCCTTTCTGTAACAAGGAAGCCCCCGTCGTCGCGGAGGCTTTTCTTTTATTCCTGTTCCGGCAGAGCATAGAGATAACTCATCGGAGATTCTACCCCGCTCTGGCTTTCTGCCATGGCTCTTGCTTTCTGAGGATCTGTTTTTCCCGTTAAAAGGTATAACAGGTCAAATACTCCCAGTCCGGATTCATATTCAAAATAAATATCTTCAAAACTGCAGTCCCACAGTCCGAATTCTTTTCTCATGTCCAAAACAGCATCGTCCAGCGAGCCGATCCCGTCGATCAGGTTCAGTTCCAAAGCCTGCTTTGCGGTGTACAGTCTTCCATCTGCCAGCTTCTTCACATCGTCCAGAGGGATTTCCCGTTCTTCCGATATGATCCCTACAAACTGTTCGTAGGATTCATCCACGAGCCCCTGCAGATATTCCTTCTGCGCATCAGTGATTTCATCCATGCCGTTTCCAGCGCTCTTCATTTCTCCGGTATCCACGGTGTGTGTCTCAATGCCCAGCTTTTCCAACGCCTGGGAGAAGTCAAAATACGTTCCCATGGTAACGCCGATGGATCCCGTCAGCGTATTGCGGTTCACGATGATTTTATCCGCAGCCGTGGAGAAATAGTAAGCTCCGCTGGCCCCGTATGGTCCCATATATACATAGACCGGTCGACCGGTATGATCCTGATAATCTTTCACCGCCAGATACAGCTCGTCGCTGTGGTAGATCGTACCACCCGGAGAGTCCACATAGAAGAAAAGACCACGGTTATCCGGATCGTGAGAAAGTAACGCCAGCTGTTCCAGTGTCCAGTAGTGCTGATAATCATAAGGATATCCCAGCGAATCATAATTGGAATCGCTGATTTCACCCTCCACATACAGGACCGCCACATACGGTTCTCCCGTCTTCGGACCGGTGCTTTCCGTTCCTCCCATACCCATCAACAGCGCAAAAAGGCCCAGAACTACCAGGATCCCTAAAAAGATCCACAGCCCGCGCTTCTTTTTCTTTTTCGGTTTTTCAGGAAATACGGCAGTTCTCTGTGTCACTGTTTCATCGTACTGTTTCATAACTTTCCCCCTGTCACCGCTCCCCGGAGCGCTGACGAAACGATATACTTATTTCACATTTTAGCACATCTGTCATTCGACTTCCACGGATTTCTTCCCACTTTTACCGAAAACTCAAAAAACGAGAGACGGTCCGGATCCGGACCGCTCCCAGGTATTATTTTATGGTTGTGTCAAATACACTCAACTATTCCAATTCCGCATCCAACGTCCAGGTAGTCAGATCTGTGTGCAGCAATTCATGTGCTCTGTGGGACAAGGGTGCTTCCAGAAATTCTTTGTATGTCTGGAGCACAGCCGGATTATCGTGAGAGAACCGCAGATTTGCGGTGCGGTCCAGACCGTAAAGGATCTGTCCCCGTTCTTCCGCCATTTCCACACCATCGTGGATCGGCTGACCGCCGCCGCCGGCACATCCACCGGGACAAGCCATAATTTCCACGAAATCGTATTTGACTTCTCCCTTCTTAATGGCTTCCATCAGCTTTCTGGCGTTCCCCAGTCCGCTGGCAACCGCTACGCGGACCTCCACACCCTGGATCCCAAAGACCGCTTCCTTCCAGCCGTCCATACCGCGAACGCGACGGAAACTGTCGGGATCCGGGTTCTTTCCGGTGATCAGGAAGTGAGCGCTTCGCAGGGCGGCTTCCATAACGCCGCCGGTTGCCCCGAAGATGACACCGGCACCGCTGCCGATACCGAACAGATCATCAAACGGTTCTTCCTTCAGATCGGCTGCAGCAATGTGATCCGCACGGATCATTCTGGCGATTTCTCTGGTGGTCAGGACCAGATCCACGTCTTTTCCGTGGCCCGCATCGTTGACTTCGGGAACATTGTTTTCATACTTCTTCGCCATACAGGGCATGATGGAAACGGAGAATACTTTATCCGGATCCACACCCAGCTTATGGGCGATATAGGTTTTGATCATGGCACCGAACATCTGCTGCGGCGATTTCGCTGTGGACAGATTGGGAACCATTTCCGGATACTGGGTCTTTACAAAACGGATCCAGCCGGGGCAGCAGGATGTAAACATGGGCCAGCTGTACTGATCCTTGTGAGTGAACCGTTCGATAAACTCACTGCCTTCTTCCATGATGGTCAGATCTGCAGAATAGGTAGTATCAAATACATAATCTACACCCATACGCTTCAGCGCACTGACCATGCGTCCTAAAGTTGCTTCTTCCTTGTACAGTCCCACGGCTTCTCCCCAGGCAGTCCGGACAGCCGGAGCCACCTGAACGACAACCACCTTGTCCGGATCAGCGATGGCCCGGAACATGGCGTCTGTATCGTTTCGTTCGCGGAGCGCTCCCACAGGACAATGGGTCACGCACTGACCGCACAGCGAACAATCCGCGTCCTGAATTCTCCGGTTTTGGGCCACCCCAACGGTGGTTCTGTAACCGGATCCGGAAACATTCCAGACGTTCAGGCCCTGGATCTTGTCACAGACCTGGATGCAACGCATGCATTTGATGCACTTGGATGCATCGCGAATCAGGGGGAATTTCATACTCCAGCGGTTCTTTTCCGCAATGGTCTTGAACGGAACATGGAGGATCCCCAAATCGTTAGCGATGGTCTGTAAGCTGCAGTTTCCACTGCGGACACAAGTCGCACATTTACAGTCGTGGTCCGACAGAATCAGTTCCACGTTGATTTTTCTTGTAGCACGGACTTTCGCGCTGTTGGTCAGGATTTCCATCCCCGGCTGTACCACGTGGTTACAGGCTGTCAGCAGCGTATTCATCCCTTTATTTTCAACGATGCAGACTCTGCATGCACCGATTTCATTGATATCCTTCAGGAAACAGAGATGGGGAATGTGGATCCCAACTTCCTTCGCCGCTTCCAGAATGGTGGTTCCTTCTTTTACGGACACTTTGATTCCGTCGATGGTCAGCTTTACCATTGTTCCACTCTCCCTCCTTTAAACGATCCCAGACCGTAGTGATCGCATCTCAGACATCTTCCCGCTTCCTGACAAGCTTCTTCGCAGGTCATACCGATTTCGATTTCACCGAAATCGCTTCCGCGTTCGCCTGCCTGGCGCAGCTTCATTTCCACACGGCCGGTGGGGTTCTTGTCACCGTAGCGCGGTTCCGGAATGTCGATGTCCACTTCGATGGAGTGATGGAAGCCCAGATAGGAGTCGATGTTTGCCGCGGCAACCTTCCCCGCCGCAATGGCATTGATGACCGTGGAGGGGCCGGTAACGCAGTCGCCTCCGGCGAAGAATGCCGGGACCTTTTCCACCTGACTGGAGGTGGAAGTGACGATACTTCCTCTCTTGATGGGGATTCCGTAATGTTCAAAATTGGTCGTATCTGCCGCCTGGCCGATGGCAGATATAATGATCTGACAGGGAATGAATTCCGCAGAAGCCTGAGCGTCCATGGGGCGCGGACGACCTGCTTTATCGGTCTCACCGGCGATCTGAGGCCGTACCCAAAGACCTGTAACGTTTCCCTCTTTATCGATGTCGATCTTTTCCGGTGCCTTCAGTGTCAGGAGCTGACATCCTTCAGCCACTGCGCCTTCCACTTCATCCGGAAGTGCTGTCATGTCGTCTCTTCGTCTTCGGTAAACGATGCTCACCTTGGACGCACCCAGACGGTTGGCCGTTCTCGCAACGTCCATCGCCACGTTTCCGCCGCCGATAACGACAACTTCTTTATCTTCAAAATTCGGCATTTCATCGTCCCCGATGGCCCGCAGCATTTCCACCGCAGGGATCACACCGTGAGCGAATTCATTGGGAATTCCAATGCTCTTGTGAGTGTGAGCACCGATGGAAATGTAAATCGCATCGAACTTCTCTTTCAATTCTTCGATGGCCATTTGTTCTCCACCGATATCCCAGTCCGTCACCGCCTTCACACCGGTGGACAGAATCACATCGATATCTTCCTGGAGCCGTTCTCTGGGGAGACGGTAATTCGGAATACCGTAACGCAGCATCCCGCCCAGCTGGCTTCGTTTTTCATAAATCGTAACGTCATGGCCCATCAGCGACAGATAATACGCTGCCGTCAGACCGGACGGACCACCGCCGATGACAGCGATCTTCTTTCCCGTTTCATCCATGCGTTCCGGAGCAGGAACGGTTCCGCAATTATCCACCGCATAACGCTTCAAGCCACGGATATTGACCGGGGCGTCAATGAGATTTCTGCGGCATCTTGCTTCGCAGGGATGCTCGCAAATCAATGCACATACTGTAGGGAAGGGATTATCCTTACGAATCAGGCGTACGGCATCAGCACAGCGTCCTTCCAGAACCAGAGCCGTATATCCGGGAACATCCACCCCGGCAGGGCATAATTCCACGCAAGGAACGGGCTGCTTCAGGCGCTGGATGCTTTCCGTACATCTGTGGTTCACGATATGTTCTATGTAATCGTCACGGAATCCGTCCAAGCCGCGAAGAACCATCTTTGCAGCTTCAGTACCAATGGCGCAATCCGCAGAATCGCGGATCGCCTTCGCTGTTTCTTCAATCAGCGGAATGATGTCCAGTGTGGTATCCACACTGAGATCCAGAACTTCTTCCAGCAGGTTGGATAACTGTCCCAGCCCGATACGGCAGGGAACACACTTTCCACAGGTCTGCGCGTGACACATTTTCAGAAATGACTGAGCCATGTCCACAGGGCAGAGACCCGGCGGGCTGGAAATGATCCGTCGCTCCAGATCTCTGTAGAGGCCTTCCACAGTCATCTGGGCCTTGTCTCTTGTCTTGATGTCTAATCTACTCATATGTAATGTCCTCCTGTGTAACCAAGAATATAGTAAAAATTATATTACCACTTCAATAATTTTTCAATTTAATTTAGTTTTTAACAAGATTTATTTTTGCTGTATTACATTTTTATTATTTTTCGCAAAATTTATTTCTGCAATTTCCCTTTTCTCACCTTTATTATTTCGGTCATATGCATTTCCTTAACAGAATCCACAAATTTCTTTTATCAGAATTGGTTGACAATTTCTTTGAGATTGATATTCTTTTAACAATTATGTTTTATTTCAATTCTTTAACAGCTTATTTTTACCGTTGACACTGTATTATGTCGCATGGTACACTTAATACAGTAAAGGGGTTTTACTATATCTTGTTTAAGGAGGATCTCATGTTTCAATTGGACTTAAAAAGCCGTGAGTCCATTTACGAGCAGATCATCAACCAGATGAAAGAGCTGATCATCACCGGTATCCTGAAGGAAGACGAGAAACTCCCCTCTGTCAGGGAGTTATCCAAAATTCTGACCGTAAATCCAAATACGGTTCAAAAAGCCTACAGGGAACTGGAACGCCAGGGCTATGTATACACCGTGGCGGGGCTGGGATGCTTTGCCGCTTCCATCGCAGATGTAAAACGCGATGAAGCCGCCATCGCCCAGCTGACAGAAACTCTGCGCACCACCCTGCGCCAACTGACGTATCTGGGCTTCAGCAAAGACGAAATCGACGCTCTCCTGATGACTCTTCTTCAGGAGGATCAACAGAAAACAGAAGAACTGAAGAAAGGAAGTGAACACATATGATTCAGGTCAGCGGACTGTACAAATCCTTCGACGGATTTCCCGCTCTGAAGGATCTTCATCTTCACGTGAAAAAAGGTTCCATCTATGGCCTCATCGGTACCAACGGTTCCGGTAAGACCACTGTGATCAATCATCTGACCGGTGTCTGGAAACAGGACGAAGGAACCATCACCATCGACGGTCAGGAAATTTACGACAACGAGCCGTTAAAGCAGCGCCTGGGCTATATCCCCGACGACCTGCGCTTTTTCGCCACCTACAATCTGAAAGAAGCCGCCCGCTATTTCAAGGGATTATATCCACGCTGGAATCAAGAACGCTTTGAACAGATGACCGGCCAGTTCCACCTGGATCCGAAAAAGAAAATCAGCCGTTTCTCCAAAGGGATGCAGAAACAGGCCGCTTTTTCTCTGGTCATGGCCACCATGCCGGATATCCTGATCCTGGATGAACCCATTGACGGGCTGGACCCCCTGATCCGTAAACTGGTTTGGAAGTATATTGTAGAAGATGTGGCTGAACGCGAAACCACCGTTCTGGTTTCCTCACACAACCTGCGCGAAATGGAAGGAATCTGCGACTCCATCGGGATCCTGGACCACGGCCGCATGGTTTTGGAACGGGACCTGGACGAATTGAAATCCGATATCCACAAGGTTCAGGTAGCTTTCCGCGGATCTGCTCCGGAAGGTGCTTATGACGGCCTGAACATTCTTCACAAAGAAAGCCGCGGAAGCGTGGACCTGCTCATCGTTCGCAACCGCCGTGACCTGGTGGAAGAACAGATTGAAGCTGTGAATCCGGCCATTTTCGATCTTCTGCCCTTATCCTTGGAAGAAATCTTTATCTATGAACTGGGAGGTGAAACAATTGAATTGGAAAGTATCTTGTTCTGATTTATTAAACCCCCGAATCTCCCGCGCACTGCTCCGTGAGAACTTCCGCCGGTTCTGGCCCATCCCCGTACTGGCGTTCCTGTTCTACTTCCTCTCGGGTCCGTTCCTGCTTCTCATGAACTACTCGACTTTGGAAAACATGCGCTACACCATCGTCAATATGTTGGGTAACAGCCATGCGGCCTTCGTGATCCTCCATACCCTGGTTCCCATCATTTCGGCGGTGATCGTATTCCGTTACCTCCAGCAACCCGGTTCCGTAACCACTACCCATGCGCTGCCTTTTTCTCGCAGCACTCTGTTCAATACAGGTTTTCTGTCGGGTTTCCTGATGTCGACGCTGCCTGTGGCTGCCAACGGTGTGATCCTGTTTCTGATCCGCCAGCCGGTATACACCCAATACTACGAAGACAGTACTCTCCCGTGGTTTGCGGTTGTCGAACGTCATATCGAATATGCCGGCGGCGCGTATAACGTCTTCACCGCAGGCGCTGTTCTCCAGTGGTTCATTTTCTCTCTGGTGACCATTCTATTCGTATATGCAATCACCGTCTTCGCCGGTGTGGTCACAGGCGTCAGTCTCCTCCACTTCGGATTCGGTGGCTGGTTCAACTTCCTGGTACCGCTCCTGTGGCTGTGTATGATCTTCTATTTCGATCTGTTCTGGTTCGGCTTTGACGACAGCGGATCCATCATCGATATCACGCTGAACATGAACCCTCTTCTGATTTCACTCAGAGGGGATGGCTTTACCATGAAATATATCATCCTCTTCGTCGTAATCAGTGTTGTGATGACGCTGGTTTCCAAGTGGTGTTATTTCAACCGTCCCATGGAACGTGTGGGCGATGCACTGACTTTCCGGTTTATGCAGCCCGTTCTGAACTACCTGATCACATTCATGTCCATGACTCTGTTCGGTCTGTATTTCTCTCAGGCCTTCAGTGATGATACCACCTTCTTCGGTATCGTGATTGGTACCATCCTCGGCTTCATCATCGGCCGTATGATTGTAACGAAGACCCTGCTGATTTTCAATAAACAGGCGCTGAAGAGCCTCATCGCGTACGCGATGATTGCCTCTCTGCTGATGTGTTCTCTGGTCTTCGACGTGTTCGGCTACGAAAAGCGAATTCCCGATACGGACGATATCAAACAGGTGCGATTCCCTCTGGATAACGTTTTCGACGATTTTACCATGACAAGCTTCAGTTATTATGAAGAAGATCCCGTGATGATAGGGTATCTGACCGATATCCATCGTGAAATTATTCGTCATAAGTCTGAGATTGAGAATGATAATCTCGCTACCAAAACGTATCTGAACATCAGCTATACATTGAACAACCGCTGGGAAATGGACCGCAGATACCGCCTTCCCTATGAGTATCTCTACCATTCGGAGGCCATGCGGACCTGGTTCAACAGTCCGGAACGCCGGGAAATGCTGAGCCACGGTTATGATACTATCGACCAGATCAATTACGTTCAGATCTACGACTATCCTCTGTCCGGAAACTACAGCGATGAGGAATGGAAGATGATGCAGGAAAAGTACGACGAATACGGTGACTATGGAAACCTGATGCTCTATCCTAACGTTTATGATTTGGATTCTCTTCTGGATGCTCTGATCCAGGACTCTATGGAATTGAACTATGCGGAAGCTCTGGTCGACAGCCCCCACCTCTTCGACATTGAAATCAACTTCCGTCCTGTAAATGCAAAACTGAGCACTTCCAGTAACACCACTCACATCTCCGTCAACGCGCGGATGACCAACACACTGCAGTGGTTCCGCGACCGCGAGCTCTGCGATCCCGTTCAGGATATCGTTGATGTCACCGCGGCGATTCTGGTCACTCCTCACGTTTGGGATCCTTCCGATGAAGAGTTGGTTCCCGGTTCGGCGGTCTATGAAGCGGATTCCGTCTTTACAATGGAAGCCAGCACTGCAGAACCAATCTCCGTTCCCGGTTACGGAAAGGTGGATCTTTCCAAATTGGAAAAAGAGCCTCTCTCCTGGGACGGCGACCGCGTCTATCGCCACGAAGGTTATTCCGATACGTTACAGCCCGCTTCGCTGAAACAGATTCGCTCCGAATTAAACGGCAGTTATCTGATCACCGATCCGGAAGACATCCGTCAGATTCTGACCTGGGCCGATACCAACGGTAATCTGAACCGTAACTTATTTAAGCTGGAATTCCTGTATAAGGTCAACGATACGCGTCTTTACTATCGCTTCGGGAACATGCAGCTTCCCACAGGGCTTCTAACTATGAACGAATGTGACTTCACCTGCAGTTCCGGTCTGGCCGGCTACATGAACAGCGCATTCCAATAAAAAAACGGGCTTCGCCCGACATCTCGCAATAAGGGGTTTTACAGAGCCGCCGGAAAGATATTCCGGCGGTTTCTTTTTCTTTTTTGAGAAAAGCTATTGACAAAACACACCCACTGTGTTTATAGTGTGTATATCATATATATACAGTTGATCAACCGAGGTGCACATGAACATCATCATCAGTAATACATCCGAGAAACCGATTTATGAACAAATCACGACACAGATCAAAGCCATAATCATGAAAGGGGAACTGAACGCCGGGGACGCCCTGCCTTCCATCCGCTTTCTTGCAAAAGAGCTTCGCATCAGTGTCATCACCACAAAACGAGCCTACGAAGAATTGGAACGCGACGGTTTCATCGAAACGGTCCCCGGAAAAGGCAGCTTCGTCGCCAGCGGAAACCAAGAGCTTCTCCGCGAAGAACAACTTCGCATCACAGAAGGTCATCTGATTCAGGCTATCGAAAGCGCCCGCAGCTGTTCCCTCTCGTTAGCTCAGCTTCAGGAAATGCTGGCCGTTCTCTACGAAGAATAACGGCCGCTCAAACAAGGGGTACAAAATATGAATACTTATGAAAATGCCGTACAGGTGGACAGCCTCTGCAAGTCCTTCGACGACTTTCAGTTGTCCGATGTCTCCTTCACCCTTCCCCGAGGCACAATCATGGGCCTCATCGGAGAAAACGGAGCCGGAAAATCCACCACCATCAAATTGTTATTATCTCTTCTCCAAAAAGACAGCGGTTCCATCCAGCTCTTTGACCAGCCGCTGGAAGGCGATGGCTCCGCTCTACGTCTCCGCATCGGCTCCGTTTTGGACGAGGGATTCTTCTACGAAGATCTGACGCCCGGCCAAATGGCGAAGGTACTGAGCCATTGCCACCCTCGCTGGGACAGCGATCATTTCAACGCGCTTTTACGGCGCTTTCAGCTGGATCCTTCCAAGAAGTTCAAGGAAATGTCCCGCGGGATGAAGGTCAAAACCAAGCTGGCAATCGCTCTCGCTCCCCATCCGCAGCTTCTCCTCCTGGACGAACCCACCTCCGGCCTGGATCCAGTGGCGCGTTCCCAGTTCCTGGACCTGCTTCAGGAATTCATACAGGACGAAAACTGTGCCGTGTTGTTATCTTCCCACATCACGTCTGACTTGGAACGCGTGGCCGACTACATCACCTACATCCATCAGGGAAAGATCCTGTTATCGGAAGAAACCGCGGAGCTTCTGCACCGATGTGCCATCTGGCGCTGTACGCTGGAGGACGTACGGGAGCTTACATCGAATCAGTATCTCAGTGTTCGAAAAAATGCCTATAGCTGTGACGTTTTGATTGGCGACCGCAGGGCATTTCTGTCCACTCATCCGGATGCCATCCTGGATCCGGCCTCTCTGGAAGAAATCATGACACTTTACGCGTACAAAGCGCAGTAACCGCGTGTCAGAAAGGGGTTTTTATGAATATGGTATCTCCCATCCGGGGATTGATTTTGAAAGACTTATATAATACCAAAAGATCCGCCAAAGTCCTTTTGGTGATCATGTTGGTGTATGGAGGTATCTCCCTTACATCCCGCGATTTATCAGCCACCGTGGGACTGACCACAATGGTTTCGCTTCTGCTCCCCATATCTGCCTTCAGCTTCGATCAGGCCAGTCACTGGAGCAGCTTCGCTTTGACGTTACCCATCACACGCCGCCAGTTGGTCACTGCGCGATATGCTTTCAGCTTTCTTATGGTGTTATGCGCATCGTTCTTTCTTCTGTTATCAACTTTGATCGCCCATCTGATCGGTAACACAGATTATTTAGATGGTCTGTTGACATTTCTGCTTTCCATCTCCGTGGTTTTGACGGTCCTGAGCATCACGATCCCAGCCGTCTACCATTTCGGTCCGGAACGAGGCCGGATGATCATGTTCGGTGTCTGCATGGCCCCGATTCTCATTATTGTTGCCGGTTCCAAGTTCCTTCCCGCAGAAGTGTTCTCTTCCATTCGCGGCTGGTTCCTCAGCCAAAAGTTTCTGAGGATCCTGGAATTGGATACCGCCATCTGGATCGGTGCTGCTGTATTCCTGATTTTCAGTCTCCTCTGCATGTCGATTTCCTGGAAGATCAGCTGTAAAATCGTAGAACGACAGGAATATTAAACAAGTTTCGACGCGGAACGCGCCACAAATCAACGCACGAAAAAACGCCCGGGGCCGAAGCCCTGGGCGTTTGCTGTTTTTGTATTCGGTTAATAGAACGTAGCCACTTCGTTTTCCGGCTTGTCACACTTTTCCACTTCGATGACATGGAACACCGGACCGGGTTCACCGTACATCTTGTTATATTCGCAGTGGATCTTCGCCGTCATAATGACCCAGCCGCCGTGTTCCAGACTTTGAGAATCTTCATATTTAGCCACCAGACCGCCGAACTGGATGTCATCCACACAGCAGGTCATGATATGACGACCGATAACGAATTCGTCCTTGTCAAGACCACCGTCCAACAAGCTTCGACCCATGACACGGATGGTCTTACCGTAATACTTGTCCTCTTCCTCGATAATATCACGATACCAGTGAGCATAGTCCTTTTCCTTGATGTCTACGATGGGTGCATCAATATCGAAAGGCAGCGGATCTTCGATTTCATCGATTTCCATATCATCCGGACCGTATTCGTAGATGATTTCACATCTGCGGTTGGCTGCACGAATGATCTGGTGGAACGGCATCTTATCGGTATCTCTGTCCAGACGGTTGAATACAACAGTTTCCACGGATTTCAGTTTGTCATACACCAGGTTTCTCATGTTGGTGTTATAAGCCATGAAGGTAGAACCATCGACCATCATCATTTCCTGATAGATCAGCCAGCCATCCGGCATCGCTTCATACAGAAGATCCAAGCCCCACATACCGTTATATTCGATGACAACGCGTTCGAAGTCACCTTCGGCCATCAGTTTGGACAGATGCTTTTCGGTCAGCTCATACTGTTCTTCAATGGAAACGATGGTCACATTAGGCTTTGCGAACTTTTCCGGTTCCAGCTCGATTTCCCCTTCTTCACAGAGGAGCACCAGAGTCTTTTCGCCAGCGTTGAATTCATCTTCTTCTAAAATGCTCTGAACAAAAGTGGACTTTCCACCGTCCAGAAAACCGGTGAATAAATAGACCGGGATTTCCTTCGGCTCCGCAGTTACATTTTTCATATCTTCCATAGGTTTCGCTCCAAACTAGATTTCAAACAGCTGACGGATCTTTTCCTTATCCATCTTAGAACCGATCACAACGATCTTACCAATGATATCAGCGCCGCCGGTTCTCACATCCGGTTCACCCGGTACATAGTCGAAGTGAATCCAGCTTCCATCCTGCGCTTCCACGATACCCTTAGCTCTCAGCACGATACCGTATTCGTGTTCATCTTCGATGGCTTCCAGAGCTTCCTGGATTTTTTCTGCAGTGAACTTCTTTGTGGTTTCCACACCGATGCTTTCAAACACTTCATCCGCATGGTGGTGATGGTGGTCGTGACCGTGGTCATGGCCGCATCCGCAGCTGCAACCTTCGCCATGCTCGTGGTGATGGTCGTGGTGTTCGTGGTCGTGATGATGCTCGTGGTCATGCTCGTGATCGTGGTGATCATGGCCGCAGCAGCATTCTTCATCATGGTGATGATGGTGTTCATTCTCATGGTCATGGTCATGGTGATGATGCTCATGATGGTCGTGATCATGGTCATGATGATGGTGGTCGTGGTCACAATGGTCGTGATCATGATGATGTTCGCCGCAGTGTTCGCAAGGTTCCATGGCATCTAAGATCTGCTTACCGGTCAGCTTGTCCCAGTCAGTGGTGATCAGGGTAGCCTCTGCATTGTGTTCACGGATCAGGGCTACGGCCTTTTCCAGTCTGTCCTCAGCGATACCGTTGGTATGGCTCAGGACGATAGTCTTGGCGCTTTCCACCTGATTGTTGAAGAATTCACCGAAGTTCTTCATGAAGATTCTGGCCTTCTTCGCGTCAACAACAGTCACCAGACCGTTAATCTTCACATTGTCCAGATGCAGGTTTTCCACAGCTTCCACGATATCGGACAGCTTACCCACACCGGAGGGTTCGATCAGGATGCGTTCCGGAGCAAAGTCATCGATGACCTTCTGGATCGCCTTACCGAAATCACCTACTAAGCTGCAGCAAATACATCCGGAGTTCATTTCGTTGATTTCCACACCGGCATCCTTCAGGAAACCGCCGTCAATACCAATTTCACCGAATTCATTTTCGATCAGAACCAGCTTTTCGCCTTTGTAAGCTTCTTCAATCAACTTCTTTACTAATGTTGTTTTTCCAGCACCTAAAAAGCCGGAAAAGATATCTACTTTAATCATTTTGTACGCCTCTTCTCTTTCCCAAAATGGATTGTAAAAATTACCGCATATATTATACCACACTTATCAAGCCAATACAAAAGCTCCGAAAAGATTTTCTGCATTTCGGAGCTTTTTCATCAATTATTCACATAATGTGCAGGATCAATGTTCTATGCACGAACCACGTAGTCAGCCTTTCTTTCCTTCGGTTCCGGATGTTCACAAGCCGGATAACCTAAGATACAGATCCCTACACCCTTGTAGGATTCGGGAATTCCCCACTTCTTCATGTATTCCTGACCAGCTTCGCTCTTGAACATCTGTCTTGCGCGGTGGATCCAGCAGGAGCCCAAGCCCACAGCATATGCGCCGTTCATAAGATTGCCCATAACCAGAGAAGCATCTTCGATGTGCGGAGTTTCTTCGCTTTCCGCAAACACGATCACGATGGTGGGAGCGCCATAGAACGGGTCGAATTCCACGCCCATGATCTCGCGGTTCATTTCGGACAGAATCTTCACGGTTTCCGGATCCTGAACAACAACCATCTTCGGAGACTGCTTACCCATACTGGTGGGTGCATACATCCCTGCTTCCAGTACAGCCTGTAATTCTTCTTCTTTGATCTGTTCGTCCTGGTATACGCTGATGCTTCTGCGTTCCTTCAGGCTCTGTAAGGTTTCTAATTTCATATCGTACCCTCCTTTTGGGTACAGTATATCACACCGTTATCTACTTTTCCAGCTCTTCGATCAGACGCATCATTTCCGGCGCGATTTTTTCGCGTTCTTTTCGGGTCACGCTGCGGTAGACCGGATAAGCCATGGAAAGGACCGCGATCCCGATAATACCGATCGCAATTCCCGGGATAAAGGCAACCTCTGTCCACACCATGGTACAGCACATCCCGATCCCTAACATCAATGTTCCCATGATCCCCAAAGTCAGTGCCTTGGCTCGTCCAACGCTTTCCACCTTTCGATCCATCATGCGCAGCTGATCCATCTTGTTTTCTGTCGGGTCCTTCGGTGCGTATTTCTCCCGAAGTCGCTTCAGTTCTGCCTGTTCCTGTGCACAGTACGTATATGTGAAGACCTGTTCCGTCTTATTCTCCATTCACTCTTACTCCTTTTTCGAATCTTTTTTCGCTCGTTTTCCCTGAATCAGCAAAATCGTGGACTGAACAATCATAAATAACGCAAGACAGATCACCAGAATAAAGATCCCCGTTCCTGTCAGAGTATTCATTAGACGTTCCAGCGACTCATCCGTACCAAAGGCATCAAACATGGCTGTCTGTAGTGCCAGAATCGACATCATGGCGATGGACAGATCCAGTGCTTTCGAAGCCGACAGGACCGGATTGATATCCATCCGTTTCCGAAGGATACGGATGATTGCCACCGTCAGCCGATAAAACGTGTATGTAGCCATGGCATAGATAATGGTACCGGGATAGCGGTATCCCCGGTTCTCCCAGATCATCTGTATCGCAATCCCGCTCATCGTTACATTCAAACCCAATAGCATGATTCCACAAACCCGGTGAGTTTTCCACTGTTTCTCCAGTCGCTTTGTTTCCTCTTCAATGCGTCTCGTTCCCCGGTCCCCGACGATCAACACCCCCTGGATCAGACTCAGCGTTACATAATATACTGCTAATGCCCCAAACCATACGGATTCGTATAAAACTCCGATGATCATCTGAAAAATTCCATATCCCAGATTGATGATCATTCCAAAATGCAGTTTCATTCTCATCCGCAGTTCCGGTTCTCCAAAATACCGGCTTACATAGGGATTTTGACCGATCCCTTCCCTAATACTCTCTATCCGCTTCCTCATTGCATTTTAATAATTTCACCGTAAATATACTTCCAACGCCTACGACACTGCTGACCGAAATAGATCCCCCGGTAATATCCATAATTCTCTTGACCAGCGCTAACCCCAGTCCATTTCCCTGCGTAGCGTGGGACGTATCCCCCTGATAAAACTTTTCAAAAATATGCGCTCCCACTTCGGGAGTCATTCCACAGCCGGTATCGCTGATGGAAACCACTGCATCCCGATCCTCCACTGTCAAGTGTACCTTCACGGTACCACCGGGCTCAGTGAATTTAAACGCATTGGACAGGAGATTATTCCAAACAATGAACATCAGCTCCGTATCCTGGCGCACTTTCACATTTTCCGCCAGTTCAATGTCCAAATCGATTTGCTTCTCTTCCCACTGCTGTTCAAATTGTAAAATACATTCCGCCAGTTGCTCCCCCAAATCATAATTCCCGACCTTCGGATAGATCTGCTGATTTTCCAGGCGATTCAGCTTCAGTATGTTGGTAATCAGATCCGCCAGATTTCTGGCAGATTTCGTGATGGCAACCGCGTACTCCGTACGCTTCTCTTCTGATAATCCCGGATCCTGAAGCAGCGTTCCGTAATTTTGAATCACCGCCAACGGTGTTTTTAACTCGTGTGAAACATTAGCGATAAAATCACTGCGCAGCGTTTCAACTCCCGAAAGTTCCTCTGTCATACAGTTGATGCTCTCTATGATTTCTGCAAAGCTCTTCTGCTCCCGACTTCCATCCAATCGGACAGTAAAGTCTCCGCTGGTGATTTTCTGCAGTGCATTTTTTATTTTTTTCACCGGTCGGTCCACTTTTATTTTTCTCTGTATCGTATCGAGACCCACAAACCCGCAGGTCAGCAGGACGATGTTCCAAAAGGTGATTGGCGCAAATTCTCTGACCTGATCTTCCGGAAGATCCATAGCGTGAAGAAAGACCAAAAAACAGCAGGTCACCATAAATGCAGAAGCCGCGAAAAAGAAGAGAAACGTCACAATTGTAGTACGGATCTCTTCTTCTAACCAGTTTTTCTTTTTCATTTGATCACCGCCTTATATCCCAGGCCGTGAACCGTTACGATTTCAAAATCGTTACATTCCGACAACTTTCCTCGGAGCTTTGTCATGTAAACATCCACTGTTCTGGAACTGGAGGACGTATCCGCATCCCAAAACTCATCCATCAGCTGCGCTCTTGTAAACGTCTTCTTCGGGTAGGACAGGAGCTTATACAATAAGCTGAATTCTCTATTAGTCAGCGAAATCTCTTCACCTCTGAGATACGCCGTCCGTTCATCCATGTCCATCGTGAACTCTCCTACCGTCAGAGACCGGCTGGCGGCAATCTTCGCCCGCCGCAGCAGCGCACCCATGCGCAGCAATAATTCGTCGAAATCCACCGGCTTCACCATGTAGTCATCGATTCCGGCGCGGTAACCACGCTGTTTTGCTGCGAAGTCATCACGAGCGGTCATAAAGATAATCGGTATATTTTCATTGATTTCTCTCACCGATCTGGCAAATTCGAATCCATCGATTTCCGGCATCATAATATCGGAAATGATCATATCAAACACTGTTTCATACATAGCGTCATACGCATCTTCTGCATTGAGGCATCCGATAGCTTCATAACCGTTCACATTTAGAAACGAACAGACGGTTTTATTCAATTCCCGATCATCTTCCACGATCAAAATCTTAAACATGTGTCCCTCCATTGTCTTGCATCCCGAGGATCTGTTTTATACAGTTCATCCCAGAATACTATTATGATAGCACACAAATGTTAGAGTTTTATTAACGTCACACTTATTCTTCCGACTTTTTTTCTTCTTCCTTTTCTTCTTTTTCCAGGAAAGAATCGACAAATTTGTCTTCGATCTTCTTATAGGTACCTACTGCACCGTCTTCGATGGACTTATATCCTCCAACAACAGTGTCTTCGATTTTCTTATACGTTCCTACTACTACATCTTCCACTTTCTTTAAACCCTTGATCTTGTACTCAGCCATTTCTTTTTTCTCCTTTTCTTATCTATTATTGATTTATTTAAATCCCTTGATCATCGGAATCAAGCACAGTAACAATACGATTCCAACCAAACCAACTGCAATTCCCTGGATCATCATTCCTTCCCATACCATGGTCATGCACATCCCGGTTCCGAACACCAACGCTCCTACCATTGCAAATAACAGCGTACCAATGGTCTTGGCAGACAGCTTGATGGGAGCTTTTCCATCCATCTTTCTGCGAACCAGAACTAAGATTAAAAGCGCCACAACACCGATCACACCACATACGACACCGGGTTGGAATGCGTTCCATTCAGGTAACAGACACATACACATTCCCAGAGCAAACATCACCGCGCCGATTACTCCGAAAATCAAAGATACAAAATTTTTCTTAGACATGCTATTCTCTCCTTTTCTGTCATTTATTCTTCTTTACCATCTTTTTCATTACTCAGTGCGTCTTCTCCAACCCGGGTCAGCTCCAGTTCTTTAACTTCTACTTCTTCTGCATTTTCCGAGCCTTCTACTTCCGAGCCTTCTACATTTCCTGAGCAGATTTCCGTTTTTTCACGGAATTCCGTTTGGATCTTTCGATCATTACTGTTCAGAATATCTGAGGCAGCTTTCTTCGCAGCTTTGAATCCGGAAACCACAGCTCCAACGGCTGCTCCGCTGGCCACGAGAGAGCACAGTGCCACAATGCTTGTTGCGGCAACCGCTGCGCTCACATACCTTCCCAATGTTTTTTCTTTCTTATTCTTCATTTAAATCACCAATATCCTTTCTCATCTCAGATGATGGATTTATTATAAAAATCGGATGTTTCGAATTTGATTCGGAAATATTTCTAAAATGTTAATTTTCAAGATCAGCACAAAATAGGCACAAAAAATAAAAAAAGACAACTCACATTTGTAAGTTGTCTTATCAAACTGGCGATGTCCTACTTTCCCAGGCAGCTTCCCGCCAAGTATCATCAGCGCTAGAGAGCTTAACTACTGTGTTCGAGATGGGAACAGGTGTAACCTCTCCGATATAATCACCAGATATGAACTTGTTTTATAAAAGAAAAAACCGGCAACGTCCTACTTTCCCAGGCAGCTTCCCGCCAAGTATCATCAGCGCTAAAGAGCTTAACTACTGTGTTCGAGATGGGAACAGGTGTGGCCTCTTCGCTATTGTCACCGGATTTTCTTATGAAGGTTCGC
>JAFUQN010000101.1 GCA_017472365.1 Bacillota bacterium | reverse complement strand
GCTGTAAACAACTTCACTGAAGTTGTCCTTTCTTTCTTCTGCGGACAGCTGCAGAGGTACCGGACGGCATTCTCTTTCTCTGTCTTCGAAGGTTTCTCTGGTGATATCGTCTCTCTTAACGGTGAACTGCGGCTTGTATTCCACTTCTTCGCCGTTCAGATAAGCATCAACGATGTAGCTTCCCTTTCTTGCGTCTGCGATGGATTCGATCGCGATGGAGATCTTGTCGTTACCGCAGTCACCGCCAGCGAATACGCCGGGGATGGAAGTCATGAAGGTACCCTTATCGTATACGATACCCTTCTTTCTGGTCAGTTCCAGACCGTCGAAGCCGGAGGGATCCACAGCCTGACCGATGGCCAGGATCATGGTGTCGATATCCAGAGTTTCGGTCTTACCTTCCACAGCGATGGGACGACGACGGCCGGATGCATCCGGTTCGCCCAGTTCCATAACCTGCAGAACGACCTGCTTTACATGACCCTTCTTATCCTTCTTTACTTCAATAGGATTGGTCAGATTCTTGAAAATTACTCCTTCTTCTTCAGCTTCTTCGATTTCTACCAGGTCAGCCGGCATTTCGTCCTTGGTACGACGATAGATATTGTATACCTTTTCAGCGCCCAGACGAACTGCGGTACGGCATGCGTCCATAGCAGTGTTACCGCCGCCGACGATTGCCACGTTCTTACCCAGCTTGATTTCTTCGTTGCGAACAACCTTGCGCAGGAAGTCGATACCGCCGATCACGCCTTCTGCGTCTTCGCCCTTGCAGCCTACGCCGGTGGATACCCATGCACCGATACCGATACATACAGCATCGAAGTCAGCACGGATGGTTTCGAAGGGGATGTCCTTACCAACCTTGGTATTGGTCATCATTTCTACGCCCAGAGCAGCTACCAGATTGATTTCTTCGTCCAGAACTTCCTTGGGCAGTCTGTATTCAGGAATACCGTAGCGCAGCATACCGCCCAGCTTGGGCATTGCTTCGAAGATGGTCACTGCGTGGCCCATCTGTCTCAGGAAGTAAGCCATGGAAATACCATAGGGGCCACCGCCGATGACAGCAACTCTCTTACCGGTGTCAGGAGCACATTCCGGCAGATAAGCTTCTTCTTCCAGCATATCTCTGTCAGCTACGAATCTCTTCAGATTCAGGATGTTGATCGGTTCGTCGATCAGGCCACGACGGCAGTCCTTTTCACAGGGATGCGGACATACACGACCGATGGAAGCGGGGATCGGCATCTTATCCTTAACCAGCTTCAGTGCTTCGGTGTACTGACCGTTGGCGATCAGGCCTACATAGCCCTGGCAATCGGTCTGCGCCGGACAAGCCTTAACACAAGGCGGACGGCAGTCACCAACGTGGTCAGAGAGCAGCAGTTCCAGGTTGGTCTTTCTGGATTCGATGACTCTTTCGGTGTTGGTCTTGATTACCATGTTGGGGCCGATGGTGGTTGCACAAGCCTTGCACAGTTTGGGGTTACCTTCCACTTCTACTACGCACAGACCGCAGGCACCGTAGATTTCGGTGCGTTCGTCATAGCAGAGGGTCGGGATGAAAATATCATTTTCTTTAGCGACTTCCAGGATGGTCTGTCCGGGGATCCCCAGGACTTCCTTTCCGTCGATATTCAGTCTGAATTTATTCACGGTTGACTCCTCCTAATTACTTTCTCACAATAGCGCCGAAGTTGCAGTTTTCTTCGCACTTACCGCACTTGATACACTTTTCGGTGTCGATGACATGCTGCTGCTTTACAGCACCGGTGATCGCGCCTACCGGGCAGTTTCTTGCACACTTGGTACAACCTACGCACTTATCGGTGATTTCATAGTGGATCAGGGCCTTGCAAGCGCCTGCAGTACACTTCTTATTGTAAATATGATCTTCGTATTCGTTTCTGAAGTACTTCAGAGTGGTCAGTACCGGGTTGGGAGCTGTCTGACCCAGACCGCACATTGCGCCGTCCTTGATCTTTGCAGCTAATTCTTCCAGCAGCTCGATATCGCCGTCACGACCTTCACCCTTGGTGATGCGTTCCAGGATTTCTAACATTCTCTTGGTACCGATACGGCAGTAGTTACACTTACCGCAGGATTCCTTCTTGGTGAAGTCCAGGAAGAAACGAGCCATGTCAACCATACAGGTGGTTTCGTCCATAACGATCATACCGCCGGAACCTACGATCGCACCGGTGGTAGCAATATCTTCATAAGTAACCGGGGTATCAGCCAGATATTCGGGAACGCAACCGCCGGAAGGTCCGCCCAGCTGAACAGCCTTGAACTTCTTGTCGTTCTTGATACCGCCGCCGATACCGAAGATAACTTCACGGATGGTCATACCCATGGGAACTTCCACCAGACCGCCCTTCTTGATCTTACCAGCCAGTGCGAATACCTTAGTACCGTTGGACTTTTCAGAACCCATAGCGGCAAAGGCTTCGCCTCCGTTGGTCATGATCCAGGGAACGTTTGCGAAGGTTTCTACGTTATTGATGTTGGTCGGCTTCTGCCAGTAACCCTTCTGAGCCGGGAAAGGCGGCTTCAGACGCGGCATACCTCTTTCACCTTCCAGAGAAGCGATCAGAGCGGTTTCTTCACCGCATACGAACGCACCGGCACCAGCCTTGATTCTCATGTCGAAGGAGAAGTCGGTTCCGAACAGGTTCTTACCCAGGAAGCCACGTTCTCTCGCCTGTTCCATGGCGATTTCCAGACGTTCGATCGCCAGCGGATATTCTGCACGAACGTATACGATACCTTCGATGGCGCCCATAGCGTAACCACCGATGGCCATACCTTCGATCAGAGAATGGGGGTCACCTTCCAGAACGGAACGGTCCATGAATGCACCCGGGTCCCCTTCGTCTGCGTTACATACCATATACTTTTCAGTTCCGGGGCTCTGCTTTGCAGCGTTCCACTTGAACCAGGTGGGGAAACCTGCGCCGCCACGGCCTCTCAGACCTGCATCCTTAATTACCTGAATAACTTCGTCCTGAGTCATGGAGGTAACGACCTTCTTCAGACCTTCGTAACCGCCAACAGCGATGTATTCGTCGATCTTTTCGGGGTTGATGTTACCGCAGTTTCTCAGAACTACGCGCTGCTGCTGATCCAGGAAATTCTTATCTTCATCGGAGATCGCCAGTTCTTCCACCGGGGTCTTACCGATCAGATGCTTTTCCACGATTTCAGCAACTTTATCCGGCTGAACTCTGACATATCTGGTTTCCAGATCGCCTTCGTCATTGTAAACGTCAACGATGGGTTCCAGATAGCAGGTACCGATACAACCGGTCTTGTCAATGACAACATCCGTTAAACCTTTTTCAGCTACCAGCTGTTCAAAAGCGTTGGATGTCTTCTTGGCACCTGTCGCAATACCGCAGCTGCCCTGTCCAATTACAACTTTCATGTGGTTACCTCCTACGCTTCTCTTGCTCTGATTTCATCCAGGATCGCCTTGACCTTATCCTTGGTCAGGTTACCGTAAGTTTCGTCAGCTTCGGCACTCTTCACCATCATAACAGGTGCCAGGGAGCAACAACCCAGACAAGCTACGTTGTTCAGAGTGAACAGACCGTCTTCTGTAGTTTCGCCGTCCTTGATGCCTAAATGTTCGACGATGGCTTCTTCAACCATATCAGCACCGTTTACGTGGCAAGCAGTACCCTTGCACAGCATCAGCAGGTACTTACCTACCGGCTGTAAACGGAACTGCGCATAGAATGTAGCTACGCCATAAATCTTGGCAGCCTTGATCCCGGTGCATTCAGAAATGTAGTTGATTGCATCGATGGAAAGGTAGCCATAGATGTCCTGAGCCTTCTGCAGAATGGTGATCAGACTTCCCGGTACCTTGGCATACTTGTCCAGTACGGGAGCCAGTTCTGCAAACTCCTGACCAGCGTTACCGCCGCACTGGCAGTTGTGGTTCTTGCATGTCATAACTAATCTCCTCCTAACATTACAATAAAGACATTCCCTTTCGGGGAATGGACTTTTCAAAAAATGAGAAAATAGCGGCATAAATGCCACTTATTTTAGCGTAACAAAAACATTGACGTTTTTCAAGGGGATTTCCAAAAATATCTTCGTTATTTTTTCAACATTCTTCAAAATTCCGCAGATTTTTCAACGCTTAGGTTACAATCATTTCTTTCGTCTAAAGAACTGTATTTATTATATCAAATCCACCGAGCTATTTCAAGGAATCCCCTTGGATTTCCACAGAAACCATGAAAGTTTTTGAAGAAATCCATCAAAATTTTAGCCTTGACTGTTTCCCGGGCCGGTGGTACAATGAACACAATTTAATACACGAAACCGTTGAAGCGGGAATAACGGCGAGAATGCCTCCACAGAGAGCCTGCGTTGCTGAGAGTCAGGTGAGAAACAATTCGTCAAATGGGCCGCTGAGGGCGCAGCGAAATGTGAAAGATCACAGAGTATCCTGCGACGTTAAGGTCTGCGTCAATGACCGGGGATATGTTGGTATCCTGCTAAGCGCACGGTATGAGCCGTGAAAACAAGGTGGCACCGCGGATAAAGAATTATTCGTCCTTGGCAGTTAGAGAGTTCTGTCAAGGACGTTTTGTTTTTACAGAACATACCCACAAACACGGAGGAAACAGTCATGATGTACAAAGATGTCAATTTCGAAACTTATTTAAAGAATTATCCTGATAAGGACGGGTTCTTCGGAAAGTACGGCGGATGTTACGTATCCCCCGAGCTCCAGAAAGCCATGGAAGAAATCAGCGAAGCTTACTTCACCATCTGTAAATCCAGAAAGTTCATCGCCGAATTGCGCCGGATCCGTAAGGAATTCCAGGGTCGTCCCACTCCCATCTCCCATCTGGAACGTCTGTCTTCCAAACTGGGCAACGTTCAGCTCTACGTCAAGCGCGAAGATCTGAACCACAGTGGAGCTCACAAGCTGAATCACTGCATGGGCGAAGCGCTGCTGGCCAAGTACATGGGTAAGAAGAAGGTCATCGCCGAAACCGGTGCCGGTCAGCACGGTGTAGCACTGGCTACTGCTGCTGCTTACTTCGGTCTGGAATGTGACATCTACATGGGCGCTGTGGACATCAAGAAGCAAGCTCCCAATGTGGCTAGAATGAAGATTCTGGGTGCCAACGTTGTGGAAGTCACCGAAGGCCTCCAGACCCTGAAAGAAGCTGTTGATGCCGCATTTGCAGCTTACGCAAAGGAATACAAAGACAGTATCTACTGCATCGGATCCGTCTTAGGGCCCCATCCCTTCCCGCTGATGGTCCGCGACTTCCAGCACGTTGTCGGCGAAGAAGCGAGAGCACAGTTCGTGGAAATGACCGGCGAACTGCCCGACGCCATCGTTGCCTGCGTGGGCGGCGGTTCCAACGCCATGGGCTTCTTCTCCGGATTCCTCAATGACCCTGTGGACATCTACGGTGTAGAACCTCTGGGAAGAGGTCCGAAACTGGGCGATCACGCAGCCAGCCTGATGTACGGTACCGAAGGTATCATGCACGGGTTCAACTCCATCATGCTGAAGGATGAAAACGGCGAAGCTGCTCCCGTATATTCCGTAGCCAGCGGTCTTGACTATCCGTCTTCCGGTCCGGAACACGCCTTCTTACACGACCTGGGCCGCGTAAAGTACGATGTCATCGACGACGAAGCTGCCATCGACGCTTTCTTTACCCTGTCCAGAATGGAAGGCATCATCCCGGCCATCGAAAGCTCCCACGCTGTGGCTTACGGTATGAAGCTGGCCAAGGAAATGGGTACCGGTTCCGTTCTGATCAACCTGTCCGGACGAGGTGACAAGGACATGGACTACATCATTGAAAACTACGGTCTGGATGGAATCCGTAAATAATCCGACGCAAAGCATATATGACGACACACAAAAAGACGCATCATCAATGATGCGTCTTTTTAATTTCTTATGATCGCCGGCAACCGCCTTCGGCGGGTTGCCACAGTGAGAGATTACTGAATGGATTCGAATTCCAGAAGGATATTCTTCAGCAGTTCCGGATCGGTGATAACATCCATACCGGTCAGAGCCATGGTAGCTGCAGATCTCTTCAGCATCTGGCGGCCGTCTTCAGTAACAGTTCTGTCAGCGAATTCCTTGGAGTGAACAACCAGATCGGGATCTTCGAAGCCGAACCATCCGTGTACGCAGGGAGCCTGGTAGCTTACGTTACCTAAGTCCAGAGAACCGTTGCCCTTACCTGCAGGTCTTACGTTTTCACCCATTTCTCTCTGGTGCTTAACGAAGACTTCGCAGAGAGCCTGATTGGTGGTCAGGTCGTAGTAAGCAGCTTCGTGAGCGAAGTGTTCCATTCTGGTACCGGTCATCAGAGCAGCACCTTCCGCAATCTTGATCATCTTTTCCAGACCGATTTCTGCGGTAGCCTTCTTCTTTGCTCTGCAGTGGAACTGTGCTTCCGCGAAGTCAGGAACGATATTGGGAGCTACACCGCCCTTGGTGATGACACCGTGGAACTGTGTATCGTTGGTAACGTGCTGACGGATGGCATTGATTCCGTTGTACAGCTGGATCACTGCGTCCAGAGCGTTGATCCCTTCTTCCGGACATGCGGATGCGTGAGCTGCTTTTCCGTAGAAGCGGAAGGTGATCGGTAACAGACACATGGAGCTGCCGCTGGTTTCCGGAATGGCAGCGGGATGAGCCATCAGTACGACGGAGCATCCGGAGAATGCGTTCTGGTCAGCCATAGCAGCTTTTGCACCGTCAGTTTCTTCTGCGGGAGTTCCGTATACTTCCACCTTACCGCCGATTTCGCCCAGAACGGACTTCAGTGCGATAGCACCCAGCAGAGCGCTGGTGGAGATCAGGTTGTGACCACAGCCGTGACCTACGCCGGGCAGAGCGTCGTATTCAGCACAGAAACCGATGGTGGGACCGGGCTTACCACTGTCATAAGAAGCCTTGAATGCAGTGGGGATTCCACAGAATTCACGTTCAACTTCGAATCCGTGCTTCTTGAAGGCATCGCACAGAGCCTGACAAGCCTTGAATTCCTGATTACCCAGTTCCGGGTTTTCATACATGAACTTGGTGATTTCAAAAATTTCATCCAGATGAGCGTCTACTACTTTCAGGATATGATCTCTCATAATAGTTCCTCCTAAATATACTCTATTTCTTTGTGTAAGGACCGGGCATAAATTCACCGGCTCTTGCATTGACGATTTCGTTGTGATCCACAGCCAACTGACCGTTGACAATGACCGCATCGATCCCCACAGGCTTGATGAAGATGTTTTCAAACGTGGATCCATCTTTGATGGTTTCCGGATCGAAAATGGTGATATCCGCGTCACAGCCTACGGCGATACGACCCTTCTGTGTCAGGTCAAGTCGCTTAGCCGGAGCCCATGTCATCTTTCTCAGCGCGTCGATCAGGGAAATCACTTTATCCTCACGAACATACTTACCGAGAACTCTCGGGAACGTACCAGAGGTACGGGGATGTCCCGCATTTCTGTTGACACCGCCGTCGCTGCCGATCATACCGCAGCTGGGATTGGCAATCGCTTCCGCGATTTCATGTTCATTCATTACGAAGGCTACCAGACGAACGTGCGGATCGTCGCGGCGGATTTCCTTGAATGTTTCCATCGTACAGAACTGGTTCTTATATTTACCAGAGGTCATGAACAAGTCTTCCGGACCCTTTCCCCACTGTTCGAAACATCCATCTTCAAATACAGCCGTTCCGATTTCCGTGGAGAACGCATTGTACGGATAAGTATCATAATCCAGTCTCGGATTTTCAGCGATGGCCTTGTTGATCAGAGGCATCGCCTCTTCCATCTGACCCATGCAGGAACAGCTGGACAGATGGGAAATCTGGAATCTCTTACCGCTTTCCTTGGCGAAGCTGATCATTTCATTGATGGAATCAATAGCTCCCGTGGAGTCATCTCTGTAATGCATCGATACGAACAAGTCTTCCTGAGGCATTCCCTTCAAGACCTTCATGACTTCTTCGTAGGGCATTCCCGGATCGTATTCCACACCGAAGGAGATCCCATAAGCGCCGTCTTCCACTTCCGAACGCAGCTTTTCAGTCAGCGCTTCGATCTGTTCATCGGTAGCCGGTTCATGACGTCCCACGCCCATCTTGACACGCTCGGAATTATATCCGGCCAGAACCATGTAATTGATGGGAGCACCGCCCAGGCGTTCGATCACTTCTCTGAATACTTTTACATCCTGACGGTTCACACCGCAGTTTCCGCCTAGAGCCGTAGTTACACCCATCAGCAGCATCAGTTCGGAAATGATGTACTTTTCACCATCCTCCAGGAACTGTTCTTCATGCATATGGATGTCGATAAAGCCGGGAGATACCACGCGTCCGGTCGCATCGATGACGCGCTTAGCATCACCTTCCACATCACCGATAGCGACGATCTTATCGCCGATGATTGCCACATTTCCTTCGATGAAGGTCCCGGCTTCAAAGTCGGGATACTTACCTCGTTTGATCAGAATATCGTACATAGCTTCCTCCTTTGTTCAGGGGACATTGACGTATGTTCAACGATTACTTTTTGTACTTGCTGGGGATGAATTCACCGGCTCTTGCGTTGATGATTTCACCGTGTTCCACAGCCAGAACACCGTTTACCAGAACGTATTCGATGCCTTCCGGCTTCTTTGCATATAAGCTTGCGAAGGTAGCGCCATCGATGATGGTTTCCGGGTTGAATACAGCGATGTCCGCATCCATACCAACCTTGATTTCGCCCTTTCTGTGATCCAGGTCGATTCTCTTCGCCGGAGTCAGGGTCATCTTCTTCAGAGCGTCGATCATGGAGATCACCTTGTCTTCACGAACGTATTTACCCAGAACTCTTGCGAAAGTACCAGCAGCTCTGGGGTGACCGCTCTTCAGTCTTACGATACCGTCGGAAGCAACCATACCGCAAACCGGGTTCGCAATCGCATCCGCGATTTCATTTTCGTTCATTACGAAAGCAACAACATACTGAGTCGGGTCGTCTCTTCTGATTTCATAGAAGGTTTCCTTGGTGCAGAACTGATTTGCGTACTTACCGGAAGTCATGTAAATGTTTTCGTAGCTCTTTCCCCACTGTTCGAAACAGCCTTCATCGAATACAGCAGAACCGATGGAGGTGGAGAACGCTGCATACGGATACGTATCGTAGTCCAGCTTGGGATTTCTCAGATGAGCTTCGTTGATCATCGGCAGAGCTTCATCCATCTGTCCCATAGCGGAGCAGCTGGACAGGTGAGCGATCTGGAACTTCTTACCGCTCTGTTCCACGATGTCGATCATTTCCTTGATGGACTTGATCGCACCGGTGGAGTCATCTCTGTAGTGAGCAGAAACGAACAAGTCGTCCTGGGGCTGAGCATTCAGAACGTACATGATTTCTTCGAAGGTGATACCCGGGTCATATTCCAGACCGAAGGAGATACCGATACAGCCCTGTTCGATTTCTTCAGTCATGATCTTGGTCAGATATTCGATCTGTTCCTGAGTTGCAGCTTCATAACGGCCGATGCCCAGCTTGGTTCTTTCACCGTTGTAACCAGCCTGCATCATGTAGTTCACCGGAAGACCGCCCAGTTCATCCACAACTTCCAGGAACTGTGCCAGTCTCTGACGAGCCTTACCGCAGTTACCGCCCAGACAGGTGGTAACGCCCTGCTGCAGTTCCAAATCAGAGAT
>JAFUQN010000100.1 GCA_017472365.1 Bacillota bacterium | reverse complement strand
TTTTCCATCTTTAATAAAATGAAATGGTGCATCTATATGTGTGCCGTTATGTGCACACATGCTAAAAGCAGTTAAATTATATACTTCACCTTCTTGCATTGATTTCAGTGCTGTTTTCTTTGGTACAGGGTCACCAGGATATACTTCGCAACTGAAAACCTCTTGAGAAATATCATAGATTTTCATTGAATCTTCTCCTCGTCAATTTCTAATTTATCGTTCAGTTCACTTTATCATATTTTTCTGTTTGCATCAATGCTTGGTGAAATTGCCGGAGTTGAAAAGCGTCAGTCCAAAAGTAAAAAGGGAAAATTATTCCCATTCGATCTCATAGTATCCGGAGGCAGACTCCAGTTTGATCACCATCGTATACTTTTCTACACCATCCAACATGACAGCCTCCTCAGTGATCATCTGATCCAATTTCAACACTTCATTCTTCTCAGAATCCAGCAGATATAGTTCTACCTTCCCCTTTTCCAGCTCCGTATAAAGTGTAAACGTATAGATTCGACTTTCTCTAAACCGAACAATTCGTTTCAACGTTCCGGTACAAGCCTTAAAACTTGCCTTTTTCCCGCGTTCTGTACCAATGAACTTGATCGAACGTATAGCTTTTGTGACCATATATCCATTCTGATAAAGAATGTAAAATATGATTACCATAATTACAATCAATAACAGCGGTTTCCACATCATTATCTGACTCACCCCTTTTATTTCAATTACATACTACAATACAATCCGTGTCTCCCTTTACAATACCGGCATCGTCATCTTTCCACAGTATCGCTCCATTGTCAGCGCCGCCGCTAACAATTTCCGCTCATCGGTTCCGTACATGATTACACCGACCGGAGACGCAGGATCTGCCATTCCAATGGGCAATGCAAGTGACGGCAATCCCGTAAAATGCATCACATTGGACCGCCCGGTCATAATACAAACATCAAATTCTTTCAGTTCTTCCATTATCTGAGCCCGAACTTGTCGCCGAAGCTCCATGGCCGCCAGATACACCGGATCATCCATCCGTCCGGACGCTTTCTCCAGTGCATCCCGTAAAACCGCCGTACCGTAAGGTGCACGAACCTCTGGATCCTCATCGTAATATGCCAGAATCTCACGCAGCGTCTTTCTGGAAGTTCCAGAACCCGCCAGATAACACTCCAAATCGTGGCGGAACTCATAACACATGATATCCTCAATCTCGGGATACGACGGATGTTCTACAGCAGCAACCGCCGCTCCCGCGGCTCTCAGTCTGTCGAAAAACGCTTCCCAAACCGATCGGTGATCCTCCGGTATCTGATCCTGATGATAGGTATTCACCGCGATCCTAATTTTTTCAGGTTCCACGGGAGACACATCGCCGTAACCCTCCTCCCGCATAGCTGAATACATCAGTAGTACATCTCCAACAGTTCTTGTGATGGGCCCGGCCGTATCCAGCGTATGACATATCGGTACGATCCCCTGACTGCTCAAAGAACCAAAGGCTGGTTTAAAACCGGTGACACCATTCTTCTGCGCACATCCTACGATGGAAAACGACGTATCCGTACCCACCGCCAACGAACAGAACCCCGCAGACATGGCCACACCGGATCCGGTACTGGATCCACCAGGATCCTTAGCGGGATCATAAGCATGGATCACCTGACCGCCGCCGGAACTAAAACCGTTGCGCATGTTATCTGCTGTATAATTGGCGAACTCTGTCAAATGGGTCTTTCCTAAGATCAAAGCACCGTTTTCCCGAAGTTTTCGCACGATAGGAGCGTCGGTGGTTGCCAGATTATCGGACAAAGCCACACTTCCCGCGGTGGTAAGGAATCCCTTAACGTCGATGTTATCCTTGATCAAAACAGAAAGGCCGAACAAGGGAAGATCCCTGTCGGCCTTTTGATTGTCCATATTTTGGGCTAGTTTGATTACGGAGGGATCCAAGGCAGCGATGGTATTTAGTCTACGGCTCTGATCGTATGTATCGATGCGTTTTAAATAGGCTCTGGTCAATTCCTCAACGCCGATCTGACGTTTACGGATCGCTTCTCGAAGCTCCAGAGCATTCATTTCATAAAACTCACCCATCATGTCCTCCATTCAGTCCGGAAACTACTTTCTGGACGGATTTCTGGTTTCGCAGGGAACTCCTACCTGACACTTACCGCATCCATAACGGTCGCGGTCAGTATCGCCAACCTTCTTCTGGAATTCACGGCATGCTTTGTGGTTCTTGATTTTACCGAATTCAATGGCGTTCACCGGGCAGTGAGTGATGCACTGTCCGCACTGAATGCAGTAATCATACACGCCTTCATAGTCTCTCGGAGTCGGTTCACATTCCCAGTCAGTAATGATACTGATCAGACGGCCTGCACAGCCTCTTTCGGTCAGGATGTTTGCTGCTAAGTTAAAGGTACCCAAACCGCAGGCATAAGCAGTGTGACGTTCGGACCAGTTGGAAACTAAGTTAATGGATGCATAGCGCGGATCATCATGAGAAGGCATGCATGTCTGATATCCTCTGGATCTCAGCATGTCACACAGATAGTGACGCAGGGAATCCTGGAACTTTTCCCCCTCCCAACGAGTGTGGATCCATTCCGGAGACGGCCAGGACATATCCACTTTATTGGTTTCTCTGGGAACTTCAGCAGCCGGTAAGAAAATCGCAATGACAGTCTTCGCACCCGGAAGCCATTCATTTACAGATAAGCAGCGTTCACTCTGGATGTTGGGATCCTTGAACTTTTCAAAAATCGGGTCGTCTGCAGAAGCAAAACCAACCAGAGGTTTATCAAAAATTCTCATTCCCACACATTCCGGCTTCAGCGCCATTTCTTCGGAAACGCGGTTAATGGAGGAAATTTCAACGAAATCCTCGGCCATCTTAATAAATTGTTCCTTTGTTAACATAAAGCTCACATTCCTTTCAATATCGTCACCGATATTCTACTCTCTATAAGTCCTTCTTTCATATTAACAAAGTCAAAAATATCTGTCAATGTCACAGAAACTCATGATATGTATTGATTTTCTCAATGGCAAACACCCCCGGAGCCATCCGCTCCGGGGGTGTCTTCCTCAATACTTAGTTTGTTGATAAAACATCTATAATAATGTATAATTTTATTTAAAATTGAAAGCTAATTGGAGGTCCTTGAATATGAAGTATTTGCGTGTCTTTTTGGTAATTGTATTAACATTATCTTGTATATCATTATGCGGCTGTTCCGGTTCCGAAAGCGAACAAGAATATAAAGAGGCAGAAAAGCTCTTTGAGCAAGGAGCGTACATGGATGCAGCAGAAATCTATTTTGATTTACATGCAGTCTCTAATTATAAAGACTGCGAAGAAAAATATAAGATGTGTTATTACGAATATGGAAAACAATTGGTAGAGGAAAAGGATTGGTTTCTTGCAGGATTACAGTTTGGACAGATTGAAGATTATAAAGATTCTCGGGATTATGTCGCTATGTGCGAAGCCAAATATGCCCATGAACTTCTTTCTACAAAATTAAAGCCATACGAGTTATTAATGTCCGATTTAGAACTCACCTCTTGGGAAAAGGTATTTCTGGCTAAAAGCAACGAATTTGGAGAGTTATATGCAACAGCTGGGCATTTCAAATCCGAAGAATTTAACAGCTTCACGGATAACGATAAATTAACTGTTTTAGAAGTAATCAATAATGGAGCCTTATTAGGTCCTTCTTGCACTATCACTTCTGGCGATTCCGTTTACAGTTATATGAATATTGATCGTGAAAATCATTTATATAAAGATGGTGAAGAAATTCTTGTGCGCTTGATCGTCGATTCCCCCACAATGAAATACCTTACAAATGATGACACTTGTCCTTTCTGCAACGGTTCTGGTTCTGTGAGATACAATTACGGAAGCAGCAACCTTGAAGCGATTCTTTCCGGAAATAATACTTTCATTGCTGATACATGTACTTCTTGCAATGGCACAGGTAAATATTATACAAGTACAAAGAGAGACGATGTTCCTAAGACAGATGCTCAGAAAGCGAAAGAAGGTGCAACAGAAAATTCGATTTCAGATGAAATGATTCAGACTATGTTTGATGGATTTGGAAATGCAATTGATGGTCCTGAATCTGTATCTGGGACAGAATTTGAAGAAAATCGCGAATCTTACGTGCTTGTAGATGCAACAACAGTTCAGGATGAAATTGTCGGCGAATGGACAATGAAAACGGACGCAGCTTTTATCACCCCTGTCCATATCGGCGACGATCATACGTTTACTTATATCGCTGAAGATGGTTATGAATTCCCCACATTATGGGTGTTTGAAGACAATCATTTTATCATTGATATCAATGTGAACAGCGTATACGAAGTTCGAAAAGTTACTGATAATCTCTTTGTATTTTATGATAACTTTACCCACGAAAATCATGCACAGTTTATTTTGTATCGATAATCATTTACTTCCAACATATGATATGTACCCTCTTTTTTGGTCCAAACCAAAAAAGAGGGTTTTCTTTTGTCCTACTTACAAATACACAGTTACATCATATTCTTCCGCACTGTATCACTGACATGTCCCATAGCATCAGAAACCTCATCCACCGCGTGATTTACTCCGCGCTTGATCTTTTTCTGATATGCGGGCTTACTGTTGTTGTAAATATACATCCCCAATGCAGCGCTTGCCAGACCTACTCCGAGAGCTGTACCCATCATGTTCTTTCCTGTCATAAAAATACCCATCCTTTCTTGATGATCTAAAATAACGGTCTCAAATAGGATGGGTATTTTTCATTCGTTTTATGTCACAAGTTATGCGGTAATAAATCCGCCGCCCACCAGAATTTCTCCATCGTAGAAAACTACGGATTGTCCCGGCGTAATGGCACGCTGCGGAGTTTCGAAAACAATTTTAATTTTGCGATCAGAAACACTTTCGATCACACAGTTCGCGGGCGGAGCAGCGTAACGTACTTTTCCCAAAAGTGGCTTTCCGATCCAGTTGTTGGCTTCTACGATCCCTTCGGAACCGCGTAACCCACAAATCACCACATCTTCTGCCCAGACTTCGCGGAAAAACAGATCTTCATTAGATCCCAACGTCACCTGATCCGTCACAGGATCGATCTTTGTTACAAACCGTGGTTTTCCAAACGTAACACCGAGACCTTTTCGCTGACCGATGGTATAGTGAATTATCCCGCGATGTTTTCCAACAACCTTACCGGTGTCCTGATCGATAAAATCGCCCTCTTTCGCATAAAAACCGCGCTGTTCCAGATACTTTACGTAATCATCATCGGGAATAAAACAAATCTCCTGGCTGTCCTTCGCATCGGCATTGAACACGCCGAAATCCCGGACCAGATCCCGGACTTTTTCTTTATCATCGATTTCACCAAGAGGAAGGATCAGGCGATCCACAATTTCCGCCGGAAGCCGGTATAACATGTAGGACTGATCCTTACGGCGGTTTTCCGCCATGCGGATCCGCTGGTGTTCGCCGGACACAAGTGCCAGACGCGCGTAGTGGCCGGTTGCCAGCCAGTCTGCACCGACTTTGTCAGCCTCTTCCAACATTGTTCGGAATTTTACTGTTGGATTACAGATAATACACGGGTTCGGTGTTCTTGCCGTCCGGTAACAATCGCAGAACGGTTGGATCACGTTGGCTTCAAATTCGTCAACGACGATACGGTGAACAAATTCGATTCCCAACTGTTCCGCAGCTCTTCTGGCCTTTTCCAGTCCCTCAACATTCGTTCCAAGGACATCGAAATAATATCCAATGACCTCAAATCCTTGATTTTTCAATAACAAAGCGGCAGCCGTGCTGTCCACGCCGCCGCTCAGTCCCAAAAGTACTCTGTTATTCTTCATCTCCGTTTTCTCCGTGATGATCATCTTCATCGGCGTTAGGATCATAATCCTTTAAGCCTTCCAGTTCCAGTCCGTTCTTGGTTGCATAGTCATAAATTGCAGCTTTGATCGCCTGTTCTGATAAAACGGAGCAATGGATCTTCGGTCCGGGAAGACCACCCAGTGCATCCAGTACGTCTTTATTGGTTACTTTCAGTGCATCTTCCAAAGTCTTTCCAACGATCATTTCAGTCGCCATGGAAGAAGACGCGATGGCAGATCCGCATCCAAAAGTCTTGAACTTTGCGTCGGTGATTACGCCATCCTCTACCTTCAAAGTGATCTGCATCATATCGCCGCAGACAGGGCTTCCGTAAGTACCGATGGCATCGGCATTTTCAATTTCGCCAACATTCTTCGGATTCATAAACAGGTCCATGACCTTATCGTTATACATTGCCATATTAATTCCAACCTTTCTCTGCGGAGATGGGAGACATCATACGCAGCTTTTCTACGATTTTAGCTAAACAATCTACTGTATAATCCAGATCTTCCTTCGTTGTAAAATCTCCAACGGTGAAACGCAGCGATCCGTGGATCTTTTCCACAGGGATCCCCAGTGCACTCAGCACGTGAGACGGCTCCAGCGATTTGGAGGAACAGGCTGAACCGGTGGAAATACTGATTCCGTAATAATCCAGCATCAGCAGTAACGATTCGCCTTCAATGAAGTTGAACGCAAGATTTACGTTCCCCGGATGACGGTGTTCCATACCACCGTTGATATCCACGTAAGGAATCTTTTCCATGACCTGCGCGATGAAATAGTCTCTCAGCTCTCTCAGTCTCGCCGCATGGTCATCCAGCTGCAATCTTGCCATTTCCGCAGCCTTACCGAACCCTACGATATACGGTACGTTTTCTGTACCGGCTCTCTTCTTCATTTCCTGGGCACCACCGTGAACAAAAGACGGAAGCGCAACACCCTTGCGGATGTACATGGCACCGATTCCTTTTGGCCCATAAATTTTATGTGCAGACAGTGACAGCATGTCCACACCCAAATCTTCCACATCGATGGGAATGTTTCCGCCGGCCTGAACAGCATCTGTATGGAACAGAATTCCGTGTTTCTTTGCAATAGCCGCAGCTTCTTTGATAGGCTGAATCGCACCCATTTCATTGTTGACCATCATGATACTGACCAGAATGGTCTGATCTGTAATGGCCTGTTCCAGTTCATTCAGATCGATCCGACCATCAGGGCCAACGCCCAGATAAGTAACCTGATATCCTTCTTTTTCAAGTGCTTTACAGGTATGAAGGATCGCGTGATGTTCAATCTTCGTTGTGATGATATGATTTCCCTTTGCCTTTTTCCAGTGAGCTGTGGATGTCAGCGCCCAGTTATCAGATTCAGAACCGCAGGATGTAAAAATCACTTCCTGAGGTTTCGCACCAATCAGCTGCGCAACCTGTTCTCTCGCTTTGGTAATGGCTTCTTTCGCTTCAGCACCGATTTCATATAAGCTGGATGGATTTCCGAACTTCTCGGTGAAATACGGAATCATCTCGTTTAAAACTTCCTGTTTTACGGGCGTAGTCGCGGAATAGTCTAAGTATACCTTTCGCATAACCACCCCTCCTTTCAATGATTGGTATAATATGTAAACAACTCCTGTTGTCCGTTGTTATTATACCATGTTCCGAAGCGGTTTAAACCCCTTTTTTGCAGATCGAAAGAAAAAACATACTATTTTTATAGGATTTAATTTTGTATTACTTCCAGCTCAGAAATCAGTATCGTTCCATCCGTCTTTTCCACAGTGCGGACCCTGTAGGAAATCTGTTCTGTCACATGACGATTGTATTCTTCCAGCTCCCACTGTATCTCCGCACAGTAACATGTCCCTGCGATACTTTTCGATGTTTGTTTCAAATCTATAATCTCCATATCCAGGACATAGGAAAAATCCATCCCCTCCTCAGCTGATCTCAGCCAGTAAATGTCTTCTCCAAGCAAAGGATGAGTCTCGATCTCTTTCAGCATCACTTCTCCCTGCTCAGGCGTCAATTCAGAATACCAGACCAGCTGTATGATGTCCGATCGTTTCTGGAGTAAACGTTCCAGTTCCTCCCCCTGATTCAATCCCGCTCCAGACAGAATACCAGCGATGACCACAGCCCCGCAAAGCCCTAAAATCGTCGATTCTAACGACTTTTTTGCGATTCCCGAACCTCGTTTCATCTTCATCGTAAAACCACCTTTTTTAATGTTTTCCCGGCAACCGCTCCGCGGATCGGTTTGCACAGGTTTTCCGGCGCATTGCCGGTACAATGATTTCACTATAAAACAAAGACGGCGAAGAACATGTCGTTCTCCGCCGTCGAATCGAAACTATTTTTTATTCACTTCTTATGGCTATGCAAAATGAAAGAAACGACGAAGAACATGATGTTCTCCGCCGTCAAAATTAATTCGCATTCATAGCGCGTTCTTCCGCGTCCAGTTCTGCGTCAATTTCTTCCTGTGTCTTATCGTCTACAACTTCAATCTGATCCAGCTGCTGTTTAAATGCCGCTCTGAAATCAGCCAAAAACTCCTGGCGCAGTACCGCCTGTTCTTCCTTTTCTTCCGGTGTCAGGCCAACGGTCTTGGATTTCTTCGCCAGTGCATTGATACGATCGATTTTTGCTTGTTCCATGATATATCTCCTGTCTTTAAAATGCTTTAAAAATTATATCACAGGATCACACCGGATTTCAAGCCTTACATCACCTTGCGTTCTAACCGAAGCTTATCCGCAATGATGGCAATAAATTCACTGTTGGTGGGCTTTCCTTTATCATTCTGAATCGTGTAACCAAACAGAGCATTGATAGTTTCGATTTTTCCACGGTTCCAGGCAACTTCGATGGCATGACGGATCGCACGTTCCACACGGCTGGGCGTCGTGTGGTTTTTCTCGGCGATTGCCGGATACAGTTCCTTTGTCACAGCACCTAGAACTTCCATATTATCTACCACCATGGCAATCGCATCTCTCAGATAATGGTATCCTTTGATATGCGCAGGAACTCCCACCTCGTGTATGATATTTGTGATTGACACTTCCAGCGGCTCCGGATCATCTCCCGTATTGCGGATCACACCGCTCATGGAAATCTTTGCTTTCTTTTCCGGTTCCAGTCCTGCCAGAAGATTGAGACGTCCCACCAGGCTTCCCAAATCGAAGGGCTTGACCAGGTAATACGATGCTCCCATATTGATCGCTTTCTGGGTGATGGATTCTTGTCCAAGCGCCGACAGAATCACGATTTTAGGAACAGAATCTTCCATCAGGGAATAAAGCCGTTCCATGACACCCAATCCGTCAAGATAAGGCATGATCATATCCAAAATCAGGATCTCCGGCTTTTCCACGAGACATCGGTCCACCGTTTCCATTCCATTATGCGTCGTAAACACCACATCCATTTCGGGGTAGGCCCGGAAATAATCCGTAAGGATGTCGCAAAATTCCTTATTATCGTCTGCAATACCAATTCTGATCTTTTTCATAATCCAAATACTCCTTTCGAAACCAACCGCGTTCAGTCGTGGTTTTTCTATCGATTACAAAGCCAGTATAGCAAATTTCGCCAGTGTTTTCGTCATAACAAACTCGGATATATTCGCCTTCCTAATTCGACTCTTTCAGCATCCACTCGATGAAGATTCCATACCCTTTCCGGGGATCGTTGACCAAAACGTGGGTAACAGCACCAATGATCTTTCCGTTTTGTAAAATCGGACTTCCGCTCATTCCCTGAACGATTCCGCCGCTTTTTTTGATCAGCTTTTCATCGGTGACACGAATCACCATCCCTTTCGTATCCGGCTTCGATTGTTTGTCGATTTTTTCGATTTCGATATCGAATAATTCCAGTGTATTTCCGTCGACAGTTGTCAGAATCTGTGCCGGTCCCGTTTCAATTTCCGACTGATATCCTACTTTGACAGGCTCCGGAAACAGAGGATTCGTCAAATCCGATTCAGCAACGCCAAAAATACCGTATTCCGAATTGTGGATCAGCGTCCCCATGGGTTTATCGGCCTCATAGAAGATCCCTCTGATTTCTCCCGGCTTTCCGGAACTGCCCTGTAGAACCGATTCAACACGACTGAACATCATCTGGCCGTCCTCCACATTGAGGATCTGGCCTGTATTCGTTTCGGTAATCCCGTGCCCCAACGCTCCGATCATTCCCGTTACCGGATCGAAATACGTAACCGTCCCCAAACCGGCGGTTTTTTCTTTGACCCAGATTCCCAGTTTCCAAGTATGATCCTCCGTCGACTGTACGGGATTTACATAAACTGTTTCTACTTCTCCTTTCCGCAGAAGTTTCAGGCGAACAGTTCGTCCCGGAGTCCCGTTATTCAGTGCTTTCTGTACATCTTCTGCACTGTTGACGGAAATCCCTTCCACAGACAGAACGCTGTCGCCAATTTGGATTCCGGCCTGAAGCCCGGGATTGACCTTTCCTTGTTCTGTGGATATTTCTTCAAGCCCCACCACAAGTACACCACTGACATCCATGCGGACACCTACGGAATGTCCTCCAACAATCAATGTCTTCTCCGGAAGAACACTGATTTTCACCTCTTTCATCGGAAGATCCAGCGTTTTTGTTTCGTTGCTGAATACCTGAATATGATCCGGAATCGCCGAATATAACAACAAACTTCCCAGAGTGACACCGCAAAGAAGGAATACGATACCAAACAGGAACACGCGGAAGCTGTGTTTTACTTTGCTCTGTTCCATGACTCCTCCTAACTTTCAAAGTCCTGAAGTAATTCCATCAGTTCTTCGTCGTTTTTCAACGCTACTCCGATCCGGAACATTTCCTGATCCTCTTCTCCCAAAAGATCGAATAAAATCTCCGAAGTACGTATCAACGTCATTTCACCCGTAGCTTCCACCCGGTAGATCCGTATAAACTTATCTTCTTCCACTACAAAATACCCTTCCTCCGAAGGACGTTCTATGATCTCTGCTCCCGAGATCCCTGCCTGACCGCTGTTTACTTCGGTAGATACTTCCGTTTCCACAGGATCAACGGGTTGCTCCGGAATCGTGACTGTTTCGCCGCTGAACCAGAGACTCATGGATAATACAACTGAAAATGCTGTAAAAACAGCTGCATAAAAAACCTTTTTTTCATAAAAACGTCGTTTTCGACTAAACATGTTCATCACCTCAATGGAAGTGTGAACCAATTCTATGAAAACTATGCATGTTCTTGTGTTATCTCACACAAATGTGGTTCTTCAGTTTTTGAAAAGTTTTTTCTCCGATCCCATCCACATTCATTAGATCTTCAATTCTACGAAACGGTCCATTGGTCGTACGATAATCAATGATTCGTTCGGCTGTCGAAGGTCCGACTCCCGATAAACTTTCAAGTGCCGTACTATCCGCGAGATTTAAATCAACTTTACCGTCTATATATCCAACACCGTCCCCGAACGCTGCCTGTTGCTTCTCGTACTCTTCCACTGACAGTACAACGATTACCTGTTCATCGACGAGTACGGAAGCTCGGTTGATACTGCGAAGATCCGCTTCCTCCGTCAAACCACCTGCAAGATCCAAAACTTCAAACAGACGGCTTCCCGACGGAAGCTGATACACGCCCGGATGAGCTACACAACCTGAAATGTCAACAAAAATAGTTTCCGACCTTTCATCGTTTTCTTCCTGGTTCAGACCTTGCTTTACGACTTCTTTTGAGCTTCCGGTCACATCTTCTGCATTTTCATAAGTGATTTCCTGACCGCTGCCTATCAATGACAGCAATAGAAAAACCGCAAGCAAAAAAACACTTGCGGTTATCTTTTTCATTTTATGATCCTTCCAAAAATCCCTTTTTAACATGACAATCCCTCCCCTTATTTCGATTATACAAGGAGTGATTGAAATAGTCAATATTTTACATTTTTATTAGATGATTGGAATTTCATCTTCTTCCGGCTTTAAGTACATTTCTGTACGGCAGTATCTGGCCAGTTCCGGATCGTACATACGTCCGGAGAAATCACAGAAGCATTTCACAAAGACTTCCGGATTCAGGGTACTGTTACTTCCGGCGGTCAGACGCAGATTCAGAATCGTGATATCTTCTTCCGGCTGAACCACATTCACGGACAGAACCATGGGGCGGATATCCTGTGTTACGATCTTTCCGGTTTTCTGCTTACGTTCTCTCAGAATTTCCGGCTGAGCCAGGAACTTATCCATGTCCATCTTAAACGCATCAAAATCACCTGCATGTTTCAGCTGTACAGCGTAAGAAGCAGAAAATACACGGGCAGAAATCGCCTTTTTTCCGTCCTCCGGACGGATTGCCAGGATCGATACCCCTTTGGGCATCGTACCGTTCAGCTTTTCCTTCAGGACTTCCAGATTCTGAGGATGCAGTGTTTCAAATTCCAAATATTCGCCGGTGCTGGAATATCCCAAAGACAACGGCTGCATAAAGCTCAGCTTCGGATGGGGGTTAAAACCTTCGGAATGCTTCAGGCGCACGTTGATACGGCTGAACGCACGGCGGAACAGCTGCGCAGTATCCAGGTGAGAGATATAGCGCATGTAACCTTCTTTTGTATATTTCAGTACGTAGCGGCTCATTTCAAACATCCCTCCCACTTACATTCTGTCAGACGCTTCACACCGCATCCGGTACAGCCATGACGGCAATCCCACGTGGTGGAAGCTTCCTGTGCTTTGTTCCATTCCGAGATCAGGAACTTCTTGGTCACACCGTAATCCATCATGTCCCAGGGCAGATAATCCCCGATCTGGCCCGCATGGAATGCATAGTCCTCTGCCTTGATTCCGGTATCTTCAAATGCCTTCATCCAGAGATCGTACTGGAAATATTCTCTCCATCCGTCGAAACGGCATCCCAATTCCACTGCACGCTTCATCACAGCGCCGGTACGGCGGTCACCACGGGCAAACACCGCTTCCAGATGGCTGGTGTCGGTGGCATGGTATGTCAGAGTGGCGCCCTTCACCTTCTTGATCTTTTCTCTCAGATAGCGGTGCTTTTCTTCAAATTCTTCTCTGGTGTTCTGTGCGCACCACTGGAACAGTGTGTGGGGCTTCGGAACGAAGTTGGAAACGCTGACAGTAACGTTGAATCTGCCGCGCTTTCCACCGTTATGGACACGAGCCAGTTCGATGATGTTGGCAGCGATATCGGCGATTCCGTCCAGATCCTCGAACGTTTCTGTGGGAAGGCCGATCATGAAGTACAGTTTCACGCTTGTCCAACCCAGTTCAATGGCCTGTTTCATAGCACCGTAAATATTTTCATCGGTGATGTTTTTGTTGATTACGTCTCTCAGGCGCTGTGTACCGGCTTCGGGAGCTACGGTAAGACCAGTCTTTCTGACGCCCTGAATCTCTTCCATGACCTTGAAGGAGAAGGAATCCAAACGCAGGGACGGTAAGGACAATGCTGCATCACGTTCTCTGCAGAGGCACATCAGATCGGTGACCAGCGGTTCGATCTGGGAATAGTCACTGGAAGATAAAGATAAGATGGACATTTCATCATATCCGGTATCAGCCAGCTGGGACTTCGCAATTTCCTTGATTCGTTCCGGAGACCGTTCGCGAATGGGACGGTAAATCATCCCTGCCTGGCAGAAACGACATCCACGGGTACAGCCGCGGAAGATTTCCACGACAGCTCTGTCATGAACGACAGAAATCAGCGGTACGATATCATGAACCGGAGCTTCCACAGTATCCATGTCGGAAACCACACGTTTTTTAATGGTGTCAGGAGCTTCATCCCAAAGCTTCTTCATTCCGATGATTGCGCCGGATTCGTCATACTGCGGTTCGTAGAAAGACGGTACATAGACCCCTTCCAGCTTGGCGATCTTCTTCAGAAATTCTTCCTTCGTTCCGCCCTGGGCCTTCCATTCTTTATGGATTCTGCACAGTTCCGGTAAGGATTCTTCCCCATCGCCCAGCATGAAGAAATCGATGAAATCAGCCAGGGGTTCCGGATTACATGCGCAGGGGCCACCGGCACCAATCAGCGGATCGTCTTCACCGCGGTCCTTAGCCAGCATGGGGATCTGCGCCAGGTCCAGCATGTTCAGGATATTGGTATAGGACATTTCATACTGAAGAGTAAAGCCCACAATATCCATTTCCTTCAACGGAGTTTTATTTTCCAGTGTGAACAGCGGAAGTCCCACACGGCGCATCTCCGCTTCCATGTCGGTAGCCGGAGCAAAAACACGTTCGCAGGCCACATCTTCCTGCTGGTTCAGCACATGATAAATGATCTGTAAGCCCAGATAAGACATACCGATCTCGTACATATCAGGAAACGCAAAGGCAAATCGCGTAGCCACAGATTCCGGATCCTTCACTACCGTATGAAGCTCACCGCCGATATATCTGGCCGGCTTTTCCACACGCATGAGCAGAGAATCCAATGTTTCGTTTACGTTCATTGTTATTCGACCTTTCTTTCGTTGCTAGTTTGACCGTGAATCACTCTGCGCATAACTAAATACTGGCGATCCGTCCAAAGTTGGATTCCACACCGGACAACCAGAACACAGAGGAAAAAATTCACTATCTGATATTGTACCAAGTAAATGCCCAAAAAGAAAATGGAAAATAGTAAAATTGAAGAAAAAAGATAGATTTTTTGAAAGGCCTCGTCTTTTCCGGTTCGTTTTTCAAGAAATGCCAGAAGAACCTTTCCACCGTCCAGCGGATAAGCCGGAAGCAGATTGAACAGCGCCAGTTCGCAGTGGATCAGGCAACCGCTTCGCCAAAGTTCGCGGTTCAGTTCTGCCGTACCTCCCATAATTGTGATCCATTGAAACCTCCAAAAACAAATTAAGGCACAAAGGATGTTGCACACCGGACCTGCAAGGCAGATCCATGGCGAAGCCACTTGTCCATATTTCGACGGCTGCAGTGTTAAAACGGCACCTGTCGGACCGATGCTGAATGAACGGATTCTGACGCCGGAAAGGATTGCCGCCAGTCCGTGGGATAATTCGTGGATCACGATGCTGGACAGTGTCAGAAGATACAGCTGCAGAATCCCCAAATAATGCGCCAGAAGCAGCGAAGGAATAAGCCATACGCTAGTCTGCATCAATATACTCTCCAATATCCACAGCCTGCTGCTCTTTTAACAGCTGAAATCCCAATTCCGGACGGTCATCGCCGGACGAACGTACCGAACCGATCAATTCTCCCCTGCGTACTTTTTGAAGCGTTTGAACGTATAAATCGGTACATCCTTCGTATACCGTTTCAAACCCATTTCCATGGGATATCACGATCCGGCTGTCCGAAATCTGTGACACTGTTCCGCCGCAGCTGGAAAAGACCTGAAGCTCTTCCAAATCAGAAGAAAACGTATATGCGCGGGATGAGCTGTCTGCGGCCAGCGCCAGCGAATGACTTTCATTGCAGGGCCAGGAGAACTCCGGCTGGGTTTCCGCTGAAAGCACCGTGGAAATACTGTCACTGACGACGGAAATTGCCTCTGAAACAGAATAATCGGTCGAACCGTATTCCATGATTCGGTCAATGACCTCTCCCACCATTGTTTCTCCCAAAATCGTATTACCTTTTACTGCCGAAATCATAAGCAGGCAGCACAGGATCTGCATTGTCAGGTGATTACTGTGTTGTTTCCGAAACATAAAAAGACCTCCCGAACATACACTCTAATTGTAATATATGTCCGGAAAGTCTCTGAAAGACCTGCTAATCCATCATATGGTCGATGTCTTCGATCCCCATACCGATAGCCGCTTCAATATTTTTCTGAAATGTTTTCGTTCTCTGAAAGCTTCTGCGGATCCGCGGTTCTGCTGCGGGATCGCGATACTGTTTACTCTTTTCAATAATATATTCCATCCGCCGGTCCAGCCCGGAAAATTTGTCTTCAATAACAAGACGATCCGCAAAACAAAGGAGATCCGTCTCAGTGATATATCCCTTTTCCGGATCCAGATGATACCTCATGTGGACTTCAACCACGTCAGCAACGTTTTCATACCCAAGCTCGCGTAAAACCGCTGCAGCCTTTCCGCCATGGTCCTCTTCCAGCCTCAGCAGATCATGAAGCCATCCGGCAACCGCCAGAAGCTCCAAATCAAAGGAAAATCCGTGTTCATTCAGCTTTTGTCCAACCAGAACCGCCGTTCTCGAAACCGCCTGACAATGACGGATCACATGGGGCGGCGTCTGATAATACTCCCACAAATACTGACAATCCTCATATGTAGGATATGGTTTTGTCAAATTTCTCATCCGTTAACCCTCCGAAGTGCAGAAAAATGTAAAATCACCGTCAGCCAGAAGCTCTCCCGTTTCTTTCAGGCGAATGATCACACGGAAAAAGGACAGTGTTTTCCCGCGCTTTACCACAGTCGATTCGGCAACCATCGTTCCCGCCGTAGCTGCTTTCAAGAATCGAAAGGAGGTATCTGTCGTAGCATACTTTCTTCCATCGGCTCTCGCTAAAATCCCGCAGCAGGCATCGGCCATGGTGAAATAAGCTCCGCCATGAACTGTTCCGTTCAGGTTCTTCAGCTCCTGTGTAATGATCGCTTCCGCAATCGCATGGTCCATATCCACGGATACGATCCGGATCCGGTTCTTTCGCATGAATGTATTATTCTCATTGGTCAATGTGACCATGTCTTCAAAATTCATCATTTGTATCATCTCCAGCTTCTCCGCATTCATGTGCGGAAGGATGCATCCATCATACCATAGCATGCGCTTCTTTTCCAGTTCTTTTCCCGAAATCACCATATCTTGTGGTTCAAAAAATATTTAACCACCATATTGTCTTTTTGCATAGACTGTGATATATTATTCATCAGTGTTAAGCAAATCTTTAACACATTTCTATTCACGGAGGATCCCATGAGTTATTCTGAAATGTTATCTCAGATCATCGAAGAAAGCGAACTGTCGCTGCGACAGATTTCCAAGCGTTGTTCTGATCTGGATCTGAATATCACGCCGTCCTATATTTCACAGTTAAAAAACGGAAAGCTCCCCCCTCCCAGCGAGGAAGTATCACTGGTTTTAGCAAAGGCCTGCGGATCGAAAAATCAGGCTCAGCTGGTATTCCAGGGATATATGGAAAAAGCACCGGAGCTGGTGAAAGAATATATGCTGGCCTCTTCTGCGCTGAATAAGATCATGCTTCAGACGCTGTGTCAGACCGATAACAACGGTCCCATGTCCAGCGAATTCAAAAGACACATTGAATCCATGGACGTATTATCCACCTTGGATCTCACATCCAGATTTGTCAATGCCGACGATGCTACAACAGCAAAAGAACTGATCCGCGAAATCACGCTGGCCAGCGGTGAAGCTGTAAAAGCCGATGCCAACGGTCAGATGATCAATCTGTTCCTTGGCGATGACGGTATGATGCCGCAGATCCCCAGCCACACATATCTGTACATTCTTCCGACAAAAACCGAACTTTTGAAAAACCGTGACATTGTTGCGATTTATCCCGAAGGAAGAAAGATCCCTACCCTTCGCAGATTGTTCTTCGTCGGAGAACAGATTTTATTGGTTCCGGATAATAAGAATCATCAAATCTACGTATATAACGATTTCAACGATATCGACTATATCGGAAAGCTGGTATCGTACAAAATCGACTTATAGTGTATACAAATCATCTGTACATAATCGTAAACGCGGTCAGAATCATTCTGACCGCGTTTTCTTTTTTGTTTATTTCAGTTCAAATCTGTTCCCAGGTTCAACGCATACAACAGAACCGTCAATTTCAAACCATAACGTCCGATCCGACCAATTACGAATATAATCATCCGCGATTTCTGCGGTGCTCATGGCTTTGAGATATCGTACCAGTTCTCCGTTCGTCATGGAAATCACATCGTGATTCAAAGAAATCCGTCGGAATAACTCTTCATAATACGCCCAGAGATCCATCACATCTAAATCGTAAGAATGTCCCACGATCTGACACAATGCCAGTTCTTCCTCAGTGTCGAAAAAACCTTCCACAAAGTCATAAAATCCCGGCATTACATGATACGTACCGGCGGCCCAAAAATAAGGATCTTCCGGCGGCCGATACGAATATGACTCTTCCGAAGTACGTACATATTCAAATCCCAATCTCTTTGCACAATCCGCGACGTTCTCGTCGTAATAGTCGAACGGAACGCCAAATCCCGTGATTTCACAGCCGAACAACTGACTGAGGCACCATTTGTCATGTCCCAATTCATACATAATGGCATCTTCCGGCATTTGATCCAGCGAGGGATGCGTCAACGAATGACTTGCAATTTCATGCCCGTCGTACAAATCCACAACCATCCATTCCGGAAGCCGTTTGATCACCAGTCCCGATTCGTGAACCCATTCAAATTCCTGCTGCATCAGTTCATAATTCAAATTAAACGTTCCTTTTAACCCATATCGGTTCATGAGCATCACAAAACGCGCATCCTGCGAAACACCGTCATCAAACGTGATATTGAACGCTTTTTTCTTCCCTTCAGGGTATAATTTCCGAATCATAATTTACCATAGTCGATCTTTCGATCTTTAAAATAATACTCTTTATCATGCTCCCCGAGTTCACGGATCACTTTACAGGGATTCCCCATAGCCAGAACATTATCCGGAAGGTCCTTCGTCACCACGCTTCCAGCTCCAACAACCACGTTATCGCCAATCGTAACTCCCGGAACGATGATTACCCCTGCTCCGATCCAGCAGTTTTTTCCAATCCGCACCGATGCATTATACTGGAGTCCTTTCTGACGCAGCTCCGGATCCAGCGGATGTCCCGCCGTGGCAACCACCACGTTCGGTCCAAACATGGTGTAATCTCCCACGTAGATGTGGGTATCGTCCACCAGCGTCAAGTTATAGTTTGCGTAGATCCCCGTCCCGAAATGTACATGATGACCGCCCCAGTTGGAGTGAAGCGGCGGTTCAATGTAACAATCATCTCCGATTTCTGCGAACATTTCCTTCAGTAAAGCCATACGTCTTTTATATTCCAACGGACGCGTTGCGTTAAAATCGTACAATTTCTCCATGCAGAGCGTCTGCTCTCTCATGATTTCTTCATCACCCGGGTAATACAATTCACAAGTATGCATTCGTTCTTTTTGAGACATGGTTTACTCCTTGTTCTTTTTCTTCACAGAAAGAAGCTTATCCAGATATACAGATTTCAGCTGACGGCTGGCCAGAACCTGCTTCGCCGGTGGAAGATCCAGGATCACTTTCAAAACAGAAGCCATGGCACGATGATTCCCAAAGGCCTGGTTATCAAAAATCAAATTAGCCAACATACCTTTCTCAATGGCTTGAAGGACAAAACGATGAGTAGCATTTACCGGCGTAATAATCTGTACCGGACGGTGCTTCAGTTCGATTGCCTTGGTGGGACAATTTCGCGCACAGATTCCACATCCCAAACAGATCTCCGTATCCACAAAGGGATACTTCCGCGGTTTTTCTCCTTCTTTCGGGGGAATCAATTCCATTTTAATGGCGTCAATAGGACAGACAGATGCACATTTTCCACAACCCACACAGTGATCCATGTGGATTTCCGGAATATAATTGGTCGTAGCTACCGGCTGCATGGGACTGAATTTCTTAGCCGCCCCCAGTGCTTCACAACAGCAGCTGCAGCAATTACACATAAAGGTCGGATTTTCCCGTACATTTTCTCCAATCTGGACCAAGTTCTTACCGTAGGCCATTTCCAGAATGTCCTTCGCCTCTTCCTTCGAGATCTGACGGGCATACCCACCATGCTTTACCAGCGATCTCGCCACATTTCCAAAGGTCAGACAAGTCTCCATAGGGGCATCGATTTCACACGGAATCCCCAAATGCATGTTTTTATGGCGGCAATAACAAAGTCCCACCCCGATAAAATCCGCATCTTCAATAATATGTGTCGCTCTTTCGTAGTCCAGGATAAAGTTCATCTTGTCATTGGTCAGGACTGGCTCCTGGACAAACACTCTTCCCTGTTTCGTTTCCAATCCGAAGAATAGCTCTTTAATGAAGTCTTCTTCCACATTCATGTACTGGTAGTATAACTCCGACAGATATTTCTGATCGATATCCCCGCGAGTACGCATCAAAGCAAATTCCAGGAACCCGATCATGGGCGGCGGCATCACAAATCTGCGTTTCCCTTCATAGCTGGAATCCACCAGAAGCGCCTTATCGCAGAGATGATCCAGGTATTTCTCCGCCTGAAGCTCCGAAATTCCCCAACATTTTGCTGCACGGCTCACCGAAAAAGGACGAATTGGAAGCTGTGCCAGACGACCAGCTTCCTCTTCGGTATATAACACCTGAAGGATCTTATAAAACGTTTCCGACTGAACAGCACCGATTGGAAACGAATTGATCCGTTCTTCAAGGCTTTTATAGGCGTCTCTCGATGTCAGATGTCCCATCACTTACTCCTTCAACAGCAGATATGTCTTCAAAATCGCCACCTGAGTTTTTCCGTCGGTGATTTTCCCAAGGGCGATATCTTTCACAAGATCAACCAGCGGGACTTCTACCACATCCAGGAACTCGTCTTCATCCAGCTCCCGTTCTCCCTTACGGAGTCCTGTCGCTAAATACAACGTAATGCGTTCATCCGTATAAGCCGCAGCCGGATGATAGTCTCCCAGTTCTGTCCACTCATCTGCAACATATCCGGTCTCCTCGCGAAGTTCCCTTTTACAAGCCTCGAGACGGTCTTCATCGAAGCTGTCCAGTTTTCCAGCCGGGATTTCCGTGATCACCTGACCCAGCGGATAGCGGAACTGTCGTTCCACAATGACCTTCCCATCGTCGGTCAGCGGTACTACGGCAACCGCCCCGATGTGGCGGATCAGCTCGCGAGTGGCTTCATTCCCATTGGGAAGCATTACTGTATCAAATTTCACATGAAGAATGTGGCCATCGAAAATATCTTCCGATTTCACCATTACTTCTTCCAGTCTCTTTAATTCTTCCATTTGAATTTCCATCCTATTCCAATCTTTCATTCACGGGTTAATCACAGCTTTACTTTGTAAGTCGCACTCTTTCCGCCATAAGAAATTGTAAACGTTCCCGTTCCATGCTCTGTTCTCATAATCAAAAGGCTTCCATCTGCCTGTATTTTCACAGTAAAAGGAGCGCCTTCCTGTACCGTTACAGTATAATCCACGATCCGCTTTCCATTATAGAGCACATCTTCCATTACAAAATACGGACTGAATGTATCTCCAAAAGTCTTCCCTGGCATATATGTGTTATGTCCGCTCTTCATGGCCAGTCCCTTATCCGGATAAGCCGCAAATCCCAAACTTCTCTTTGTATGACTTTCCAAATATACGATTTCACCATTGTCGTCCACGACTTCTTCGCGGTTGGAAACATATACGATGGTAAATGCAAAGTCTTCTTTTCCGGGGTATACAACAGTCAGAGTACCATCGCTGTTTTTCTTTACTTTACCTGTATCATCCGGTTCATATCCCTTATCATAGTCGATCTCATATTCAAATAATCGTTCTCCACGGAAATACGGAATCAAAGTATAAGTTCCCGCTTTTGCGATATAATCGCCCACATAATCCTGCATCTTCCCGTTGATAGAAAACATCACATCTACTACATGGCCTTCCCACGGATCAATTTCACGCAGAACAAGCGGAGATTCCACGGTTTCTTTGTAATCTTCAGCAGTGAACAGATTTTCAGACATCAGTTTTTCAGCCAACGTCTGTTCATCATCTTTATGTGACTGATCCAACGCATTTCTGCTGATCAAAGTAACGTCGCCTCGTAAAAACGTTTTGTTGGATTCATCAAAACGACCATCAGTCATGCCGATTCGATCAGATAATTCCCAGGCCCGATTCCACTGAAAATCGTTTCCAACTTCATAACCCAATACTTTCAGCACAAAGGTCAGATATTGCGTAGCTGTGATCGGATCGTTTCCGCCAAACGTGGTAGCAGAAGTCCCGGAAGTCAATCCATTTTCATAAGCATACCCAACAAAAGGCTTCGCCCAATTCGCCACATCGGTAAAAGGAGTTTCCCACGTTCCAGCCATCGCCTCTTCTTTTTTCCCAAGAAGGCTTACCAGCATCGTCACAGCTTCATGTCTTGTGGGAGAACGATCCAGATCAAACTTAGGATTTCCCTCAGCATCTGTACCCGTTCCACTGAACAATCCTAAATCATATAAAATATCCGCCGAATTATATGCATCTGCATCTGCTGCCGAAACCAACGATACCGTTCCGAATAACAATGTTACAATCAGAAGGAATCCAAAAAACTTTTTCATTTTCAATACCTCTACTTTCCTGTCCACCGAGCATCCTTTAAAATTGCTCTTCCCACACCGATCAGATCTGCACAACCTTCTTCCACCAAGCGATCTGCCTGATCCAAAGTCTCGACACCTCCAGTAACGATCACCGGAATCGAAACCACCTTTTTGATTTTCTTTGACATGGAGCCAAAATATCCCGGTTCTGTATGGTCAGGACGGCGATAGCTGCACATCCCGCCGCTGACATCGATCACATCAGCACCATAGCGTTCCAAAAGCTTTGCGGCTTCCGCAGCGTCCTCCTCCGTACTTCCACCTTCCATGTAATCGCAGCCTCCCAATCGTACGAAAACCGGGAATTCATCACCTACAGCGATTCTTACCTTTTCCAAAACAAGCTTGTGGAATCTTAGACGGTTTTCCATGGTCTGCGGTCCGTATTCATCCGTTCTGCGATTGGTGAGCGGAGAATAGAACTGACACAGCAGGTATCCGTGAGCCGAATGGATTTCAACTCCATCGTAACCGCCATCTTTCACGCGGCGAGCCGCCTCAGCGAACCGATCCGCGATTTCACAGATCTCTTCCACTGTCATTTCCCGACAAGTCGTCTCGTTATATTCATAAGCACTGGCAGACACCTTCTCACAACCAGTAATTTCCGGAGTCGTACGTCCGCCGGCATGATTGATCTGCGCAATCACTTTTAACCCCGGTTTCGCTTCATGGACAGTTTTTGTCAGGTGCTTCAATCCATCCACAACAGAGTTTTCCGCCGCGGACATCTGGCCGCGGCTTGCCTGTCCGCACTTTTCAATATACATATGCTCTGTGATGATCAGTCCCACCAGCGGATTCTCTCCGCGAACGCGGTAGAACTCACACAGCGCATCCGTTACTTTTCCATTGTCCGATGTTTCCGTCGCCATAGGCGGCATCACGATCCGGGAATTCAGATCTAATTTATTCAAATGAATGTTATTGATAACCCGCATGATTCAACCTCCTGCATTTTCTATCATTATAACAAAAAATCCGTCGCGAGACGGATTTTTATGAAAACTATTATTTCTTTTTCGGATTCATTACGAACAAACCATCTTTGTTGCAGTAAAAATAGAGTCGTGTTACCCCATTGATCTTGAAACGGGTTTCCGGATTCCCCTCCGGGTAGAGCTTCGCCATCTGAAGCTTATCGTAGGACAGCGCCGCAATAAAAGAAATGTAATGATTTTTGGTCATATCGTGATCGACAGTAACAAAGTACTCATCCTCCACGACCTCCACCGAAATCTGATGATGTTCATCGATTTCTTCTGCCTGAAGCGGCGTCAAAAGAACCCCGTGGCAATGAATCACCGCTTCGCCCATGCAATGAAAACTGTTTCCACAAACCGGGCATACATAAAACTTCGAACGCAACATGTTCGCCGATACATTCACATTGTTCACAGCATTCCCCGACATCAATTCGACAACCGATACGCCAAATACTTTGGCGATCGGGTCCAACAGCGTAATATCCGGATACCCCTTGGCCGTCTCCCACTTCGATATCGTTTTATCGGAAACGCAGAGCTTTTCCGCCAGTTCCGACTGAGTCATACTGTTTTTTTCGCGCAGTTCACGGATCACTGCGCCCGTTACATACTGATTCATATCCAAATTCCTCCTTACGTAACCATAATAACTCACGAATATCGAAATGACTACCTACGGAACGTAGAGACAGACTCATCATTCTACTTTTTACTTTTTCGCGACAACAATCGGCTGGTAAAAACCTGTTTCCTCCGGGAACAGCCAAATTACTTCGTTACAGCCGTGCTTCTTAAATAATTCCGTCATTTCCCCTCTGCGGGTGGCTCTGTAATCGCATTCAAACTTACTGATTTCCAGTGTATCTTCATCATCAATGATGTACTGGACCAGCCTGTAAGTATCCCCGTTCCAATCCCAAGTCTGAAACGATACACGCTTCCCCCTGGATGTCCTGTGGATATAGGGCGGAGAATACAGAGGTTTACTTTCCAATAACGCATCGTAATCCCGGATACTTCCCACAAACATTCCCCCGTCCGCCATTTGGCCGACGATACTTTTGATCGCAGAACTCAAATCAGCACTGGTCAACATATGCGGAAGCGCATTGTCCATAGCAATAACAATATCAAACTTTTTGTCGAAGGTCTGATCCAGACAACAAAAGTCCGCATGTTCGAACTGTATCGTCACACCATTGGATTCAGCGCGAGCTTTCGCTTCAACCAGTTCTCCCTCGCTGATATCCGAGCCAGTCACATCGTAGCCAACGGCCGCCAGGCCGATTGCCTGGGTCCCGATCCCACAGGCGCAGTCCAGGACACTGGCGGACGTATCAAATCCGTGATGCCTAAAAATGCTGTCTAATATAACCGCCTGCTCCTTGGTGGTCGCCTCCCAATCCTGAAACAATTTATCGTATTGGGACGCCATATTATCGTAAAACGATTGAATAATGTTCATTTCAAACTCCCCTTACTATTTTCTTCTTGCTTTGACCAATCACGTCATCAACCATTTCTGTTTTCAAGAGTTCCTTCCGATTCGTTTTGCCTGATGAAACATCAGCAGCATTTTGACCATCAGCAACAGAACATCGTTCAAAAATGACGCAATAAGCCCCTAGAACCTGATCACATGAGATCTTCGCAGCATTTTCGATCGTAAACGCTTCTTTCGGATACACATGACGCACTTCCTGAGGTACCGCTGGAAGCGTTTTCCCAATACTGTTTCCGCAGGCGCCTTGACCAGAAAAGCTCCATCTGAAAGAACAGTCGCAAAACTCTTTTTTGACAGTAATCAGTTCATGTGGTCTGAATTCATCGCCAAAATAACAACCGTCATTGTCCTTCTCCGCAGGGCAACCGCCCTCGATTCCCGCTCCTGTAAAGGAGATTTCCAGATTGTCAGTCTTGAACGTTACTGTTTTTCCTTCTTTGCAAAAATCCACACCATTCCAGTGGCCAATGTTGATCCAGCCACGCTTTCCGTCTTTCTCCACCGCGGTATTGAATTCCACATAGCCATCAGAGTCACCACGCACTTCGGCGTTGATTCGCAAAACGGGACGAAGTGATACAAATCCTTCAGGGAGAATACTTCTTAATTTGTCATGTTCTACGCCATATGCCATTACAAATTGTTCGATTTTCATTCGTGTTCCCCATTTATTTGATCAAAGAAATCATATAAAGCATCCTGAGACAAGATTCCTCGTTTCATAGTCTTCGGAAGAAGGCCTTTTTCGTCTAATTCATAATCAGACAGCCATTGTCCGCTTTCATAATATTGTACTAAAATACGATATGCATTTTTTAAAGAACAATCTTTTCCAATCGATTCCGGATCGGTTTTAAATGATTTTTGCAGTAGATCAAAGAACGTTTCCATCTGTTCGATTCGCAGAACAGCTTCATTTATCATTAACTCTTTCATTTTTCACAGAAACCAATCATTACATTCAACGCGCGATCCACATCAGAAGCCGTTTCGATCGCTTCGGCCAAATCATCGAGGCGGTATTCATGTGTAATCAGCGATTCGATATCCCAGCGCTTCGATTTCATGATTTCCATGACATCCATAACATCCTGTGGTGTGTATCCACCACTTCCTGTAATGGATTTTTGACCAAACGTCAAGCCAAGAATATCCACTTCACGTCGATTTTTACCTACAGCCACCATAACCATACGGCTATTATATTTTCCCAGCTGTTCATAGGCTGACAGTACACTATCCGCACCAGCCGCATCGATCCATATATCACAGTCGACTGCTTTCCCTCCAAAGCCGATACTTTCTCCCAAAATATCGATGAGACCATTCAATTCTTCGTCATTTTGGCTATTGTATGTTTCAAAGCCAAGCTTTTTACAGATTTCCAGTCTGAAATCGGAATGATCACAGATTACGATTTTTTCACAGCCGAAATATGCCAGAGAAATGGCAGCTGCAATCCCGATCGTACCAGCACCGAACACAACAGCCTGGTTCCCGGATTCCGGAAGTGCTCTTCTCGCTGCGCGGCAACCAACCGTAAACGGTTCGATCAACGCCCCGACACGGCTGGAAATCGAATCGTCCAAAGGATAGAGCGACTTGTTCCATTCCGGACAGGGACAATAGATATACTCCGAGAAACCACCGATCATACCGGCCCTTTTCTTATCTCCTGTGACTAAAAGCGGATACGGATAAACACGGTCTCCGACCTTGAAATCTGTTACATTCTTTCCTACTTCCACAACCGCGCAGATCGTCTCATGACCAAATTCACCGCCAACTGTAATGCGATGTCCCAATCCCGTTCCATGTGTATACACCGCTACATCCGTTCCACAGATGCTTGAATATAAATTTTTCAAAATCACAGCATCATCACCACACGTATAATCAGGCAGTTCTGCGATTTCGATATTATGTATTCCTCGATAAATAGCAGCTTTCATTGTCTTCCCTCTTTCCCAAATGTATTTTCTCCATTATATCACCGATAGTCATAAAAGAAACAAGATCATTATACAAAGGTTTCAATACAAATCGCTGTGTAGGATAGCCATATTCTATCAGCAATTCCCGTTCTGCAAAACCCAGACTTTTCAGCAAATCACGATGACCGGATATCCATCAATCACCAAACACATCAAATCCATCCACGCTGGAATATCTTCTGTTCTCGCCATACAAATCTCTTCTTTTGTAAACACTTTGGAAGTGATATTCTTATGCAATACAAATTGGAGCTGCAACGGATAAATATTTCCTTTGTCCCGATACTGTGCAGGCGGTACTTTATACATAGATTTAAAAGCAGAGGAAAATACCAATAGCTTTGCAGCTTCTGTCAACTGACGTCGCTGCACATAATCATGAATCGTCATTCCTACCGTATTGGTAAACATACTGTGCAGGTGGTATTTCGAATACTGATCTGCTTCCGACACCTTTTCGAGATCAATCTTTTCATCAAGATGAGATTCTATATAGTCAATGACTGTCTCTATATTCATAATAAGATTTTCCATTGTTTTCCCCTCCTCTCTGTACAAAATTATAGCAAAGAAACATGAAATGATTTTCATATTTCTTGCTACGTTTTGTAATGTAAAAGCAGGCAACATAATGAAAAAGACCGCATTTCTGCGGTCTTGTCATTTTTAATCGTCTTCGTACTCGTCCATTTCTCCGTCTTCATCATAATATTCCATTTCATAATTGATGATACGGATGATGTCGCCGTCCTGAAGGCCCATGTCCTTCAGCTTATCGATGGCGCCCTTACCTTCAATGTACTTATACAGGTAACGAACAGAGCCCATATCGTTGAAGTTAGTGGAATTGAAGATCTTCTTCAGCTGCTTACCGGTCAGAACATAAACAGGACCGTCACGGTCGATGTAGATTTCCCTGTAATCTTCTTCTTCATCGTCGCGTTCGAAGTCGAAGTATTCATATTCTTCTTCTTCCTGCGGCAGTTTTGCCAGTTCTTCCAGTTCCAGCAATGCAGCGTTCAGCAGATCACGTACACCTTCGTTGATCGGTGCAGACAGCGGGAATACTTTATAACCCTTTGCTTCTACGTATGCCTTGAACTCTTCGTACTGGTCATCTTCCACCATGTCCATCTTATTGGCAGCAACCAGCTGAGGCTTGTTCATCAGCTTCTTACCGTAAGATGCCAGCTCGTTATTGATCTTATCAAAGTCTTCCTTGGGGTCACGGCCTTCCGAACCGGATACGTCCACAACATGGATCAGCATCTTGGTACGTTCGATGTGCTTCAGGAAGTCCAGGCCCAGTCCAGCACCAGTATGTGCGCCTTCGATCAGACCGGGAATATCGGCCATAACGAAGCTCTTGTCATACATCTGAACCACACCCAGATTCGGAGTGATTGTGGTGAAGTGATAGTTGGCAATCTTCGGATCCGCACTGGTGCTGACAGACAGCAGTGTGGACTTACCTACGTTGGGGAAGCCAACCAGACCAACATCGGCAATCAGCTTCAGAACCAGTGTAACGTTTCTTTCTACCGCAAATCCACCGGCTTCCGCAAAGTTCGGAGCCTGACGGACAGAGTTCTTGAAGTTAACGTTACCCTTACCTCCCTTACCACCTTTTGCTGCGACAAAGGAATCGCCATGCTTTACCAGGTACTTCATGACCTTACCGGTAGCATCGTCGATAACAACAGTACCGGCCGGAACACGAATGATCAGGTCAGCGCCCTTCTTACCGAAGCACTTCTTCTTCTTCCCATCTTCACCATTTTCGGCTTCATATTTTCTCTTGTATCTGAAATCCATCAGAGTACGGAGACCTTCGTCGGCTTTGAAAATGACGTCGCCGCCCTTACCACCGTCGCCTCCATCGGGGCCTCCCTGAGGAACGAAAGGCTCCCGTCGGAAAGATACGGAACCGTTTCCGCCCTTTCCGGACTTAATCATAATTTTTGCTCTATCTACAAACATGGAATACCTCTCTTTCAAAGTACGGTTCATTCACCATACTCATACCATTAGCTTTCCCGGGTTTCCCTAAAATCATTGATCGTTTTACAGATGCGTAAAAAAGAATAGCCCCTATAGAGACTATAGGGGCCTTGGTATTTACGCTTCCTTCGGATAAACGCTAACCTGTTTTCTGGTCTTGTCGAAACGTTCGAACTTAACAACACCATCAGTCATTGCGAACAGAGTATCGTCTCCGCCCTTACCAACGTTGTTACCAGGATGGAACTTGGTTCCTCTCTGTCTTACCAGAATGCTGCCAGCGCTTACGAACTGACCGTCTGCTCTCTTGACACCTAAGCGTTTCGCTTCACTGTCTCTACCGTTCTTAGAGCTACCTACACCCTTCTTACTTGCCATGGATTACACCTCCTTTATCCTGATACCCGACTACTTGTCAGCTGCTTCGATAGCAGCGATGATTTCGTCCTTAACAGCTTTTTCGTTGATTTCGATGTTGTTTTCCTTTGCATATTCAATCAGTTCAGCCTTCTTCATAGCCTTCAGATTGACCTTAGCAGCCTTTTCTTCAACAACTTCTTCTACAGCAGGAGCTGCGAATACCTTACCGCCTACAGCGATTTCGTCGATCTTCACCATGGTATAGGGCTGTCTGTGACCCTGCTTCTTTCTGTAGTCCTTCTTAGCCTTGTACTTGAAGATAACAACCTTCTTGCCCTTGCCGTTTTCAACAACGGTAGCGCCTACGGTAGCACCTTCTACGCAAGGAGTTCCAACGGTCAGGCCTTCGCCATCATTTACCACCAGAACCTTGTCAAAAGTAACTTTTTCTCCAGCTTCCACGCCCAGCTTTTCTACGGAGATAACGTCTCCCTGCTGAACACGGTACTGCTTTCCGCCAGTTTCGATTACTGCATACATTATAATAGTACCTCCTCTATCCAGTCTCGCCAGTACAGGTAAGCATCAGCTCATCCAATGCTTTTCCATTGAACCTGTTTTGAGCGGCTTACATCTCGATATGATATCATAATGCATGGACCTTGTCAAACATTTTTTGTAGTTTTTTCGAGGATTTTTTTGTGAAATTTCAACGGTTTCAACGCTATTCGATGATCACACCGTCTTCGTCAACTTCAAAGGCCATTCCCATGTCCATTGCGTTGGAAACAGCATCTTCTGCAGCCGTGTCTTCCACTTCGTCAGACTTTTTCAGGCTGGCCTTCAGCTTCGCTTCCACTTCGGCCATGATTTCAGGATTTTCTTCCAGGAAGACCTTCACGTTTTCACGACCCTGACCGATGCGGTTACCGTTGTAGCTGTACCATGCGCCGGCCTTTTCGATGATCTTCGCTTCTGCAGCGCAGTCCAGCAGGTCCCCGGCCTTGGAGATCCCTTTACCGAACATGATATCGAATTCCACCTGCTTGAACGGCGGAGCCACCTTGTTCTTTACGATCTTAACCTTGGTTCTGTTCCCCAGAACAGAATCGCCGGATTTGATGGATTCTACACGGCGGACTTCCATACGCATGGTGGAATAGAACTTCAGCGCACGGCCACCGGTGGTCACTTCAGGATTACCGAACATGATACCGACTTTTTCACGCAGCTGGTTGATAAAAATCGCAGCAGTGTTGGATTTGTTGATGATACTGGTCAGCTTTCTCAGAGCCTGGGACATCAGACGAGCCTGTAAGCCCACGTGGGAATCTCCCATTTCCACCTGAATTTCAGCCTTCGGAACCAGAGCCGCAACGGAGTCGATAACAACAACGTCGATGGCGCCGGAACGTACCAACATTTCGCAAATTTCCAGAGCCTGTTCACCGGTATCCGGCTGAGCAACCAACAGTTCGTTGATATCAACACCCAGGGCAGCTGCATATTCCGGATCGAGAGCGTGTTCTGCGTCGATGAAAGCAGCCTTACCGCCGGCCTTCTGTGCTTCTGCAATGATATGTAAGGTCAGAGTCGTTTTACCGGAAGATTCTGGTCCGTAGATTTCGGTGATTCTGCCCTTCGGAATACCGCCGATCCCAGTGGCCAGGTCCAGGCTCACAGAACCGGTGGAAATCGCTTCAATATTTAAGCTGGCTCTGTTGTCGCCAAGCTTCATAACAGAACCCTTACCAAACTGTTTTTCAATCTGCGCCATGGCCGCAGCCAGCGCTTTTTCTCTTTCACTGTTATCCGTAATCTTATTTACGGAAGGAATACCTTTATTAGAAGCCACTGAGTCCTCCACTTCTGCTTTACAGCAACTTAATATTTCGCACATAAAAAGAACATTTGTTCTCTTTTATAATATGCGATTTCACAAGCATAGTCAAGGGGTATTTTATATCTATATTTTACCAAATCCCCTTAACATTGTAAAGTCTATTCCCCCATCTCATCGATGAAGCGGTTGATCTTATCCAGCGCAAACAAAACTGTATAATTTCTGTTCCACTGGCGCTTTGTATTGTTCGTACGGAGCTCAAATACTTCCATTCGTTCATCAAGCATCACACCCACATAGATCAGACCCACCGGTTTCTCCGGAGTTCCGCCGCCAGGGCCTGCGATTCCGGTCACAGAAACACAAACGCGGCTTCCGGTCTTCTTCTGAAGTCCGCGGACCATTTCTTCCGCCGTCTGGGGACTTACAGCACCATACCGTTCCAGCGTTTCACCGGAAACGCCGAGTTCATCCATTTTCGCTCCGTTGGAATAGGTCACGATTCCGCGTTCAAACACTGCAGAGATTCCGGAAATGTCGGTCATTCTCGCAGCAATCATCCCTCCGGTGCACGATTCTGCCGTAGACATGGTCAGATTCTTTTCGATCAGTTTTCGTCCTACCAGTTCCGGAAGGCTTTCATCGTCGGTACTGTAAATGTAATCTCCTACATATTCATATACCCGTTTGATCATATCTTCCACTGCTTTGCGCGCTTCTTCCTCAGTGGAACGTTTGGACGCGATCCGGAGGGTTGCCTCACCCATCTTCGCATATGTCGCCAGCGTAGGGTCGGTCTGACCGTCGATCAGCGGCAGTAATTTGGTTTCCAACATGGATTCACCGATTCCAAAGGTCCTGATAGTGCGATAATATAATGCTTCCGAAGAACGATTCATCAGCCATGGCTTCACACTGTCCTCAAACATCGGGTTCAGCTCATTGGGCGGTCCGGGAAGACAGATCACGATTTTCCCATTGGATTCCAACGCAAACCCGGGAGCCGTTCCATTGTCATTATCAAAAACCACAGCCTTCGACGGCATCATGGCCTGTTTCAGATTATTCTCAGTCATAGGACGCTGTCTGCGTTCAAAATGCCGGATCAGACGTTCCATGGAATGAGAATCTTCCACCAGAGCATCCCCCATAACCTCACAAATTACCTCTTTTGTCAAATCATCCTGTGTCGGACCCGTTCCGCCGGTGGTGATCACCAAATCACAATCGGACAGAGCCAGCTTCAGAATTTCTGACAATCGGCCGGGATTGTCTCCTACTGTGTAATGATAAAGGACATCGATCCCCATAAGATTCAGCTGCTGTGATAAAAACACCGCATCGGTATTGACAGTATGACCGAAAAGAAGTTCCGTACCGACGGCCACGATTGCACATTTCATGAAAAATACGCCTCCTTATAAAAGAGCCGCCTTCCAATGGAAAGCAGCTCGGATCCTTTTATAGTATTACATAGAGAATACGTTCTTATTCTTCCAGATATATTCCACGCCGGAAACCACGGTCATAACTAAAGATGCCCACAGGAATGCGTACGCAGTATAATACAGGATGGTTACTTCGGGGAAAGCGCCCAGCATCAGCAGCAGCGGAACAGCGATCATCTGCAGAACAGTCTTGATCTTACCGCTCATGCCTGCAGCCACAACGATACCTTCGGAAGCTGCAACGGTTCTCATACCAGACACCACAAATTCACGAGCCAGAATCACGATCATCATCCAGCCAGGAACCGTTCCGTCTTCTACCATCATGCAGAATGCGGAATAAACCAGGATTTTGTCAGCCAGAGGGTCCATGATCTTACCAAAGTTCGTGACCAGATTATATTTTCTGGCAATCTGACCGTCCAGCATATCCGTCAGAGACGCTGCAACGAACAGAATCAGCGCCGGGAGCGCCCATCCCATCATGTAAAACGCAATGAAAAACGGCACCGCAATCATTCTGATAATCGTTAATTTATTTGGCAGATTCATTTTATTCCTCCACTTCTCTTCCGACCAGGTCATAGTCGAAAGCATCGATGATCTCAACCTGTACAAACTCGCCCGGTTCCAGTTCACGGTTGGAGGTGAACAGAACACCGTTATCCACGTCAGGAGCATCGTATCTGGTACGACCGATGTAACTTCCGTCTTCATCCTGACCTTCCACAAGAACTTCCATCACCTGACCAACCTTAGCCTGATTATGTTCCAGAGAAATGGAACACTGCAGAGCCATAATGGCATCGCGGCGCTTTTCCTTGGTCTGCTGTCTGACCTGACCCTTCATGGTCGCAGCCAGCGTTCCTTCTTCCTTGGAGTACGGGAATACGCCAAGACGTTCAAATCTCATGTCCTCTACGAACTTTTCCAGCTGTGCAAAGTCTTCCTTCGTCTCACCAGGAAGTCCGGCGATCATCGTCGTACGGATGTGGATATCCGGCATCGCTTTTCTCAAACGACCGATGGTATCCTTAATGGACGCCTCAGTGGAACAGCGGTTCATTTCCTTTAAGATACGGTCGTTGCAATGCTGAAGCGGAATATCGATGTAGTGGCAAACCTTCGGTTCGCTGGCCATGGCAGCGATCAGTTCATCGGTGATGCGTTCTTCGTAGCAGTACATGATACGCACCCAATGAATACCGTCGATTTTACAAACTTCATGGAGCAGCTCCGGAAGTTTATAACTTCCATACAGGTCGATCCCGTAGTTGGAAACGTCCTGTGCAATCAATACGACTTCCTTACATCCTTCTTCAGCCAGCTGACGGATCTCTTCTAAAATATCTTCCATCTTACGGTCTCTGTAACCGCCGCGGATGAAAGGAATAATGCAGTAAGAACAAACGTTGTTACAGCCTTCGGAAATCTTTACAGATGCGGTGTAAGGAGCTTCACTGCGTTCTCTGCGGCCCATTTCCGCATAGATGCGGTCATAGTCGCTGATATACTTTTCGCGCTTTCCCTTTTCATGTTCTTCCAGGATCTCGGGAAGTCTCTGATAATCGTTGACACCAAGGAAAATATCGACTTCCGGCATTTCCTTATACAACTGCTTGGAATATCTCTGGCTGAGACAGCCGCTGACCATCAGCAGCGCATCTTCTTTCTTGACTTCCGCCATATCAAAAATGGTTTCGATGGACTGTTCTTTGGCATCGTTGATGAAACCGCAGGTATTGACGATGATCACATCCGCCTCCGACGGACGTTCCACCGGTTTGTGACCGGCTCTCATCAGAATACCGGCTGCGCCTTCCGAATCCACCGTATTTTTTTCACATCCTAATGTATTAATGTAAAACTTCAATCTCGTTCTCCTTTTGAATTAGATTTCTTCCGGAACGGCATCATCTGCGGCCTGAGCCTGCATTTCTGCCAAATCCATCATGTCGATCAGGACCTTTCTGGGACGGCTTCCATCAGCCGGTCCAATGATCCCGCGTGCTTCCATCATGTCTACCAGACGGGCCGCACGATTATAGCCGATGCGGAAACGTCTCTGCAGCATGGATACGGACGCCTGTTCCGCCTGAACAACCAGTTCGATGGCATCAGTCAGGAGCTCGTCCACTTCCTCTTCCTGTTCATTGGTTCCGGAGTTAGCCCGTTCGATGGAGTGAATCACATCCTCGGAGTATTCGGACTTTCCTTCTGCCTGTCCCTTCAGGAATTCAATGACACTGTTTACTTCTTCATTGGAAATGAAGCAGCCCTGAACACGAGTGGGCTTCTGCCCCATGGGTGCGAACAACATATCGCCTTTTCCCACCAGCTTTTCTGCCCCGGCCATGTCCAGGATGGTTCTGGAGTCAAACTGCGAAGAAACGGCAAATGCAATACGCGAACCGATATTCGCCTTGATGACACCGGTGATAACGTCCACAGAAGGTCTCTGTGTAGCAACAACCAGGTGCATCCCGGCAGCTCTCGCTAAAGCAGCTAGTCTGTTGATAGATTCTTCCACCTGAGACGGTGCTGCGATCATCAGGTCCGCCAATTCGTCAATAATGATGACGATTTGAGGCATAAACTTGTCGTTTTCGCCATTGGCCTTGACTTTATCGTTGTAGGAGGCCAGGTCACGAACACCGGCTTCCGCAAACTTCTTATAACGTTCGTTCATTTCGGCAACCGCCCAGTTCAGCGCTGCCGCAGCCTTCTTCGGCTCGGTGACCACAGGGATCAGCAGATGCGGAACACCGTTGTAATTGGACAGTTCCACCACCTTCGGGTCCACCAGGATCAGTTTCACTTCTTCCGGAGTCGCGTGATATAAGATACTGCAAATCAAGCTGTTGATGCAGACACTCTTCCCGGAACCGGTCGATCCGGCAATCAGCAGATGCGGCATAGATTTCAGGTCGGTAACGATGCACTTCCCTGCGATATCCTTACCAACAGCGAAGGAAATCTTGGATTTCTGATCCTTAAATTCCTTCGATTCGATGATTTCGCGGATGGTCACCATATTGATTTTATCGTTTTCAACTTCGATACCGACAGCCGCTTTTCCGGGGATCGGCGCTTCGATACGGATACTCTTTGCAGCCAGATTCAGAGCGATATCGTCAGCCAAACGAACGATACTGCTGACCTTGACGCCGGTGCTGGGCTGGATTTCATAACGCGTCACCGCCGGGCCTTTCGTCACCTGGACCACGCTGGCATTGACATTGAAGTTATGTAAGGTTTCTTCCAGCTTTTGTGCACTGGCTTCCAGACTGGCCTTTTCATTGGCATGTCCTGCACGCGACGGCTTATTCAGAAGATCGATAGGCGGATACTGGTACTGCGGGATCGGAGGTGTCTCCGTGGAGATTTCCATGGGTTCCACAGGACCATTGTCCTTTTTCGGTTTCACAGGTTCCGCCGCTTCACTGGCAATCCCGCCGCTCTGCGCAGCTTTCAAAGCTGCTGCTTCCCGTTCGGTAATCGCAGAGGCCGCAGCATTTTCCGCAACAGCTTCTTTGATCGCTTCACCTAACTCCGTATCGATAATGGTTTTTTCTTTATTAAACTGCCATACGCTTTCTTCATCCACAGAAACACCTGTAGGAGTCAGCCCCTTCCCCGGTTCCACAGGAGCTGCCGCTTCGATCCCAAGGCCTTCGCTGACACCTCTCGTTTCGAACAGGGAGTCGTCCTTCATTAAATCCAGGATTTTTTTCTGTCCTTCCGACAGTTCGCCGGGACGCTGTACCTTCACAGGCGGTTCTCTGTATTCCTGTACATGGACCACCGCTTCTTCCGGTTCATTCAGCTGGATCACCGGTCCGTTTTTCATGGCCTTGAGATCCATAGATTCCTGAACTCCAACGCTCACCGGAGGAAGGCTGGTCTGTGTGCGTCGCTTTGCTTCTGCAGCCTTCGCCGCCAGCTCTGCTTCTCGCTTTGCTTTTTCTGCTTCTTTCAGAGCCTTTTCCGCCTCTTCCGCTCTCAGCTTTTCTGCTTCGGCCCTTTCTGCCTTAACAGCTGCTCTGTGAGCTTTCCAATTATCGAAGAACGCGCTGATGGGCGTATTGATCAGCAGCAGAACACAGACGAGGATCACTGCCGCACAGAAGATCCACAGTCCGGTCTTTCCAACGATGGTGACCAGCGTCAATCCGATCATCATGCCGAACAACCCGGCACTTTCCTTGGTTTGTCCCAACTGGAAGCTTTCCTTGATGAACTTGGCACCAAATTCCTCAGTTCCATCCAGATGGAACGAAGAATTGAATACGGCAACCATCAGGAAAATCAGAATCAGGCAGATCACCGACCGTGTTCCGATATGAGAAGCCTGTTTCGCAAATAATAAAATTCCGTAGAGAATCAGATAATACGGTAATACATAGGCAATGATCCCGAACATACCCATCAAGAACGACTTGAGAACAGCTCCGAAAATTCCGGTGGCACTGGTCTGAATGGATACCGCCAGGAACACACCTAAAGCGATGAGCACTACAGCCCAGATTTCATCGTGGATCCGGCTCTTTCTCAAAATCTCTTCCTTATGTTTTTCGCGCTCCGCTTTGTTTTTAGCCCGGGTCTCCGCAGCCTTAGACTTTGACGAAGCTTTTGCAGTCGTCGATGTATTTTTCGCACCGGAGGTCTTTCCGGTGGTTTTCTTTTTGGTTTCAGCCATAACTTCCTCCATGATTGTACGACCAACTGTTCGTACTTTTTCGAATATATATTATAACACAAAATACTGCCGAATCATAACATATTTTAAGTGAAGATTCTATTAGGAAAGAAGGGATTCGTTATGTCACTGTTTCAGGGAGCAGCCACCGCTCTCGTCACGCCCTTTCGGGATGGAAAACCGGACTTTCACGCCTTGGAACGTCTGATCGAATTTCAGATCGAAGGTGAAATCGATGCCATCGTCAGCTGCGGAACCACCGGTGAAGCGTCCACACTGTCGTTGGAAGATCAAATCCAGGTCGTTCAGTTTACTGTCGATAAAGTAAATCACCGGGTACCGGTGATTGCCGGGGCAGGTTCCAATGATACACAGGTTGCTTTAACAAAGGCCAAAGCCATGGAATATGCCGGAGCTGACGGTATCCTTATGGTAACTCCGTACTACAACAAATGCTCCCAGACCGGACTGATCCGGCACTATACGACGATTGCCGATCAGCTGAAAACCCCGATCATTCTGTATTCCGTTGCATCACGTACCGGCGTCAATATCGCCCCCGAAACTGTAAAACGACTGGCCCGCCACCCTAATATCTGCGGCATCAAGGAAGCATCGGGGAACATCTCACAGATCGTTGAAATTTCAAAACATATCAGCGATGGTTTCGCCCTGTATTCCGGAAACGACGACCAGGTGATCCCCATCATGTCCATGGGTGGTCTCGGCGTGATCACCACTGCCGGAAACGTCGTTCCAAAAGCCATGCACGACATGACATCCGCCTGGCTGGACGGCGATTACATCACAGCCGCAAAAATGCAGCGGGACTACAAAGCACTGATCGATGCCCTATTCTGTGAAGTCAATCCGATTCCTGTAAAAGCCGCTCTGTGGCTGATGAACCAAATACATCTGGAGTATCGTCTTCCCCTCTGCGAACCATCCGATGCCACTATCACACGGCTGAAATCAGTATTGGCTGATTACGGTTTGATTTCCGGTCAATAAAAAACTGCTGCGAGCCTTTGCAGCAGTTTTTGTATGCAGTTATAATTCGATTTCAGGATAATCTTTTGTCAGAATCACAGCTTCGGTTTCTCCGTCCAGGAACTTCGGAATCAGACCGGACAGGGTCACGATCGCCTCGCTAAGTACATCACGTCTGGAGGGATCCACCGACTCGATGACCAGGATCGCATTGACGGTATCTTCTGTCAGCATCGTTCTCTGACCGTCACGCCAGTTCCAGCAGCGGCAAACCGCTCCTTCGTCGTCCAGATAACAAACTTCGCCCGGAAGAGTTACATCGTATTCTTCGTCGCCCAGGGCCAGGAAATTATCTCCGCCTTCTGTCACAGTCAGGCGCAGATTGCCTTCGAACGTGTCGATGTCTTCACCGCCACAGGGTAATCCGTAACGGAGGGAAATCGTATTGTAAATGTCCACCAGCGGGTTGATCGTTCCCACTTCATTTCCCTTTTCCACACGCTTCAGCAACGCTTCGATGGAACAGCGGACACCCTTCTTCGTCTTGAACTTCTGGAACGCTTTTCTCCAAACCTGGATCACCGGGTTTTCACTGAACACTTCTGCGGTCAAATGCTTCTTTGCTTCTTCGTTAGCCTGTTCCAGCATTTCGATCAGATCAGGGTGGACATCTTCATTCCCCACTTCTGTATTATCGATTCCTTTGGCAATCACCACACCGATCGCTGCATCCGGAAACAATTCCCAGAACTTCGGCTCAATTACAAATTTACTCATGTCAAATTCTCCTTGTCAACGCGTCATCAAATAAATCACGCTTTTTCAGATAGTAAAAAACCCTGTTGAAAATCAACAGGGTCTTTAGTTGCAATTATCGTATCTTATTACCGATGCATTATGCTTCAGCTACGACAGCTTTTCCATCATAGTAATTGCAGTTCGGGCATACTCTATGGGGAAGCTTAGGTTCGTGGCACTGAGGGCAAACGGATAATGCAGGTGCAGACATCTTCATATTTGCGCTTCTTCTGGAATTTCTCTTCGCCTTGGAAGTTTTTCTCTTTGGTACTGCCATTGTGGACACCTCCTTTGCTTATTAAATCAAAATATCTATGCAGTTTAAGGTCCTCAAATGGCACCCTTCAACGCTAACTATTTAATTATATAGTCTGCATCGCTGCTTGTCAATACTTATTTTTACAATTTCTTATGCGTTAGCCAGAGCAACGGTATCTCTAGCGATCATCAGCTCTTCGTTGGTGGGGATCAGCATAACCTTAACCTTGGAATCGTCAGCAGAGATCACAGTTTCCTTACCTCTTACCTTGTTCTTTACCAGGTCTAAGCTTACACCCAGAGCTTCCAGGTTATCGCAGATAACGTCTCTCATGTTGATGTCGTTTTCACCAACACCAGCGGTGAATACGATTGCATCACAGCCATTCAGTTCAGCAAAGTAAGCACCGATGTAGGAACGAACCTTGTGAGCGAACACCTTTTCAGCCAGCTGTGCTCTGTAGTCGCCTTCTTCTGCAGCAGCTTCAACATCACGGAAGTCGGAGGAAATACCGGAGATACCCAGGATACCGGACTTCTTGTTCAGAACGTTGTTCATTTCAGCAGTGGACAGCTCTTCCTTCTGAGCGATGAAGGTTACGATTGCGGGGTCCATGTCACCGGAACGAGTACCCATTACCAGACCTTCCAGCGGAGTGAAGCCCATGGAAGTATCGATGCACTTACCACCCTTAACAGCAGCAACGGAAGCACCGTTACCCAGGTGGCAGGTGATGATCTTGGTTTCAGCCAGCGGCTTACCCAGCATAGCAGCTGCTCTTTCAGCAACATACTTGTGAGAAGTACCGTGGAAACCGTATCTTCTTACCTTGTACTTTTCATAATATTCATAAGGAATAGCATAGATGTAGGATTCAGCCGGCATAGTCTGATGGAAAGCGGTGTCGAATACAGCTACCATGGGAGTGTTCGGCATCAGTTCCTGGCAAGCACGGATACCCAGGATGTTGGGCGGGTTGTGCAGAGGAGCCAGTTCGGTACATTCTTCCAGAGCATCCATAACTGCTTCAGTGATCTTTACAGAGCAAGCATACTTTTCACCAGCGTGAACAACACGGTGACCTACTGCTTCGATTTCAGCCATGGAAGCTGCGATACCGTGATCAGCATCAACGATAGCATCCAGAACGTGACCGATGGCATCCTTGTGGTCCTTCATGGGAACTTCCAGAACAAACTTGTCCTGACCGATCTTTTCGTGCTTCAGAACGGAACCTTCGATACCGATTCTTTCAACTAAACCCTTGCACAGCAGAGTTTCGCTTTCCATCTGGAGTACCTGGTACTTCAGGGAAGAGCTTCCGCAATTGATAACTAATACCTTCATTGCTATTCTCCTTTAATTCATAAGTAAATTGAGCTATTTTTCAATCCCCGAACCATGACAAAATCCCTCATCCAGGGACGCGGGAACATAGTTCGGACATTTTATTAAAGATTACCAGAAACATTATATCTCCAAACCTGTCAACAATTCAAGCACTATTTGTGGTTTTTTTCGTTTTTATGCGCAATATATGGACATTTTACGAAATCCGAGCCGTCATACAGCCGTTTTCCGCATCCCATCTGAAGGAAATTCCCTGCACGTACATCCAGCGCCAGCGAAATCACAGCCGGCGATACCAGAACTCCTTCTTCGCAGATTCTTTCCCCTTTAAGGATTTTTTTCTCGTCATCCGACAATTCCCGATTCAGGTTTGTATAAACCGGGATCGTTCCTTCCGTCTTTTTGATCTTTTTTAACAGCTTTGCCCCTGTCTCACTGCAGGCCAGAACACGGGCATACAGTTCTCCCTGATCGGCCCCCATCCGGATCTGTTCAAACCGGTCTTTTGTCAGTCCAACGAGAGAATGAACCAAAAGACGGCGCAGACGTGCTGTGGGATATCTGCCCGATGCCGTTTCTTTTAATAATTCATCCACGGAAGTCACCTGCGAAAGTACATTCCACAGTCGGTATTCCAATCCTTCCGCACAGCCATGCATGTTTCGGATTCCCTCCGGTCCGAGCTGTAGCAGATGGGACAAAATCATAAGATCCATACCGGACTTCTGTAATCCAGTCAGCTCATTACGTTCTTCCAAAACCTTTAACATCGTTCTTGTGGAATCCGGAACAGCATGTCCCACATCGTCCCAACGGTTTTCCATGACCGCCTGACGAACGGCGGTTGCACTGGAAAACTTTGTTTCTTCATCACGAATTTCCGTATCGTGATAACTTCCGCGACGCATCACACCGTGCGGAACGATCTGCGAACGCTGCAGTACAATCTGACGAACGTATTCCGCAGCGAGGATATCATTGGGTCGATCCAGCGAAGCGATTGCCTCCGGATCACAAAAAGACAGCATCGCACGGCCTCTGGCCACCGGGTACGATAACCCGTCATCCAATCCACTGCGAATCAGCTCCGAGAATCGTTCTTCCTGCTCAGCGGATGCTTTCGCCATGGCGATTATAATTTCCGGATCGCTTTCACAACCGAATACCAGATCTGCGACACATCCCAGTCCGTTCAAAATCGAAACTCCACCACGGGCAAACTCTTCTGCGCTGTTACACGCAAATGCAAAGGGCAGTTCCAAAACCAGATCGGCTCCGCTGCGGACAGCCATTTCTGCCCTGCTCCACTTATCACATAAGGCTGCTTCCCCGCGCTGGGTCACCGGTCCGCTCATGATCACTACCACAGCATCGGCTCCGGTCAGCGCTTTCGCTCGTTCCAAATGGTATTGATGGCCGTTGTGAAACGGATTGTATTCTGCAATAATTCCAGTTACTTTCATACATTCTCTTTTCTTTTCAAATATCTTTCTTTGAATTTACGGCTAATTCCCATAACGACATGATCCGTCAACACAACCGCACCCATGAGGATCATCAGGGCTGTGACAGACCCCATGGAAAACAGCAAAGTATGTAATCCTCCAAAAACACGGACAAACGTCCGGTCGGATCCGTAAATCAGCGACACAGGCTCTCCCGGAAACCCAAAGTGGTTCGCCGCCAGACCAAATGCCATGGTCAGAAGAAAGGCAATCACTCCGTGACACAGCTTCATACATAAAAAATAACTACTTTTAATTTTTGTATCTGACAACATGGAAAGCGACTGTCCACTGATGGAAAAACCACCAAAGGAAATAATTGCGGAACAAAGGCCAAGTCGAAATAACTCAGTAACATCCGTCAACTGTGATACTGCACTGCATCCCAGCGTCATTTCCAAACCTCCCTTGATCAGTGCTTTCATCCATTCACGCGGAAGAAACTCCAACAAGCCGGACGTTGTCAAAAAAGAGGATCCAATGGAGAACAAAATTATAAATCCGCAAATGGGGATCAATGAGCGCACCGCGGAAAAAATCCCGCTGCTCATCATCTCCGAAAGCGAACGATCCCGAACACCGGTGGCTCCGGCGATGGCTTTTCTATCGGACATCGTTTCCCTGGGTAAAATCCAGTGACAAAACAATAGACCGTTGAGAAATGCTCCCAGGTAGTGTCCTGCGGCGATCAGATACCCGTTGAAAGAATTCCCCAACATGGCTGTTCCCACCGTTCCGATCAGAAACAATGGACCGGATACACAGGAAAATGACAGAATACGCTTTCCCTCTTCCACGGAAATCTCTCCGTTTCTCACGTGGTCACCGACCAGCTTTGCGGCCATGGGATATCCCGAAAACATGCTCAGAATCAAAATAACACCGCCGACTCCGCTGCACCGGAACAACTGCGAAACAGGTTTCTGAATTACATTGCCGATCCGTCCCGGAACTCCCAATGCATTCAGAAAATTGACGAATACAAAAAACGGAAACATGGTAGGCAGTACCGATCCCATAAAAAGATCGATACCGGTGCGTGCTCCGGTCATGACAGTCCGTGGGCAGGCAGCCATGAGAAAACAGCCGGCGATGGAAAGAACGCCGGCTGTGATATGTGCATTGTTATAAGAATTACGCGTTCGTTTCATACCAAAGCATATGCTTCGGAACGCTGTAACATGTATTTATTTTTCAGAATCCAGTTGAGCCTGATAGATCATATCCTTGATTTCGCCGCGGTTCTGGGAAATTGTCGTATTGATGCTGTCGAAGGTGGTCTGGATGTGATTGAACATATCATGGAAGTAGGCAGCGTTCAGCTGATCCATCTTATCCTGGAAATTGTACAGAATGTGATCCACATATTCAAAGGTACCCAGCTTCAGACTTCTCGCATTGGCATCAGCCACGCGCATGATTTCATCGGCTCTCTTCTTCGCCTTGACAGTGATATCGTCCTGTTCCACCAGAGCTTCGGCCTGAGCCTTAGCATCCTTCAGAATGGTTTCGTATTCTGCCTTAGCTTCGTCCAAAATTCTCTGACGTTCATCCTTGATCCACTTGGCCTGTTCGATTTCATCCGGCAGTTCCACGCGGATTTCCTTTACGATTTCTAATAATTCGTCCGCTTCGATCATGATCTTTCCGGTCATGGGGAATCCGGGCGCTGTATCTACGATTTCTTCGATTTCATCGAGTAATTCCAAAACCTTCATTCTTATTTTCCTCCCTTTTGTTCACGTTTTTCTTTCATATACTGTAACACATTGTCCGGTACCAGGCCTTCCACTGTTCCACCCAGCAGAAAGACTTCCTTGATCATACTGGAGCTGATAAAGGACTGTCCCGGTGTCGTCATCAAAAAGATGGTTTCGATCCCATCGTTATATAATCTGTCGTTCATCTGAGCCATCTGGATCTCATATTCGAAATCCGTCGTCGCTCTCAAACCGCGAACAACCGCCTGAATTCCGTTGGCGTTTACATAATCCGCCAGAAGACCGCTGAAACAGTCGATCTCCACATTGTCCAGATGTGCGGTAGCTTCGCGGATCATATTCATCCGTTCTTCCACGGTAAAATACGGTACTTTTGATTTGTTTTCCACCACGCCTACTACAATGGTTTCACAAAGCTGGGATGCGCGGTTGATCAGGTCCAGGTGACCGCAGGTGATCGGGTCAAACGATCCTGCAAACAAAACTTTCTTCATTTTATTCTTCGTCCTCTTCGTCTTCCGGATAGCCATAGACTGTCACGAGAATGGTTCCGTACTTTCGTTCTTTGATCATTTCCAGACCGCAGAGCTCCTGCGGAAGGATATCGTCCTCCAGGTGTTCCGCCACAACAATTCCCCAGGGCTGAAGCCGGTCGCATTCCACAATGCGGCTTACCACTTTGGGTACCAGCATTTCATGGTAAGGAGGATCCACAAAAATAACATCCGCCTTCTGCGGAATCTTTTCCAAAGATACCTTATAATCACCCATCATCAGAACCGACTGGTCCTCCACGCCGCAGTGGCGGACATTGGATTTGGTCAGATTATAACTTTCCCTGTGATTATCGCAGAAATAAACGGTTTTTGCACCGCGGCTGATGGCTTCCAGACCGAGATTTCCCGTTCCGGAAAACAGATCGATACACACGCTTTCATCATCGATCCAACCGGTGATCATGCTGAAAATCACCTCTTTCACCTTGTCGGTGGTGGGACGGATCCGCTGATCCGACGGTGTATTTAAACGTCGTCCTTTTAATTTACCCGAAATGATACGCATGGCGTTCCCCTTTCTAACTATAATATTTTATCAGCAGGTTAACAAAAAAGCAACAATAAAGGAGCCGTCCCCATAGTTTTTATAGGACGGCCCCTCTATCATAATTTCTTATTTTCCTGCCAGCTGCGGTTCAGCCATTTCCACCAGCTTCTTGGTCATATAACCGCCGACATAACCATTCTGTCTTGCAGTTAAGTTGCCCTTGTCCATGGTGTTGTAGTTAGCCAGACCCAGTTCACTTGCGATTTCGGTCTTCATGTTATTTAAAGCGTTCTTCGCTTCAGGGATAACGTTTGTGTTGCTATTCTGAGAACTCATTTGTTTCACCTCCTCTTTACGCTCTTATATTGCGTCCGGAGGCACAAATCTATTCTTGCTAATTCTTGGTTCTCAGGCAACCGCGCGCTTCGCGCGCTCGTTACAGCCGCAGTTCCTCCACCTGATGAAAGACTTTTTGGATGCGCTGCTTCAACGGTTGGTTTTCTTCCCGTTCCAGTGTCGGATCTTCGCGCAGAATGAACTGCGCTTCATTTCTGGCTGCACTGAGGATTTTCGCATGCTTTCCCAGATCAGCCAGCTTCAGCTCGGGAACGCCATGCTGACGTACCCCGAAAAATTCACCCGGTCCGCGAAGTCTAAGATCTTCTTCCGCAATAACAAATCCGTTGTTGGTGGAAGCCATAATTTCCGCTCTCTGTTTCGAGATCGCACTTTCATTTTCAGAAATCAAGAGGCAGTATGACTGATGTTCCCCTCGGCCGACACGACCGCGGAGCTGATGCAGCTGTGCCAGTCCAAACCGTTCTGCATTTTCAATGATCATCATCGTTGCGTTGGGAACATTGATCCCGACTTCAATGACAACGGTAGACACCAGAAGCTGGATCTTTCCAGCGTAAAACTCAGCCATGATCTCGTCTTTTTCCTTTTGTTTCATGGCACCGTGAAGTAATGCGGATGTCACATGTGGATATTTCATCTGTAACTCTTCATAAAGTTCTGTGGCTGATCTGGCATTGAGCTGTCCCGATTCTTCAATCAACGGAACTACCACGTACGCCTGACGACCTTTCCGAATCTCTTTCTCCATGAAGTCATACGCCATGTCACGCTGCTTTCCATTTAATGCTCTGGTTGTCACCGGCTTTCGTCCCGGAGGAAGCTCGTCGATGACCGAAATATCCAAATCGCCGTATAACACCACTGCCAGTGTTCTGGGAATGGGTGTTGCCGTCATGACCAGCGTATCGGGATGATCTCCCTTTTCACCGAGAAGGCTGCGCTGATTCACACCGAAGCGGTGCTGTTCGTCGGTTATGACCAGTCCGAGATTCCGGAACCGAACATCCTCCTGGATCAGAGCATGGGTCCCGATCAAAATCTGGATTTCTCCATTTTTCAGTTGTTCCAACCGTTCACGCCGGTCTTTTGCACCTACGGTTCCGGAAAGAAACCCCACTTTGATTCCAAAGGGTTCAAATTGTGCACTGAGGCCTTCATAGTGCTGTGTGGCGAGGATTTCTGTCGGTGCCATCATCACTCCCTGATAACCGCTTTTTACCGCCTTATAAAGGGCTGCCGCGGCAACAGCCGTCTTCCCGGAACCAACATCCCCCTGAACAAGGCGGTTCATAACTTTAGAAGACTCCATGTCCATTTCGATTTCTTTTAACACGTGTTCCTGCGCTCCAGTCATCTTATATGGAAGACTCCGGACAAATTCTTCGATTTTATGATTTGTTGAGAACGAGATCCCGCTGCACTGATGTTCCAACTTCCGACGGGTCATCATCAGTCCCGTCTGCAGAAGCATCAGTTCATCAAAGACCAGACGAAATTTCGCTTCTTTATAATGATTTCTGTCTTCCGGATAATGAATATTCTTTAATGCATAGGAAAGGTCGCATAAACGATTTCGTTCCAGCGTTGCAGGAGACAGATAATCATCGAATTGGTTCAGCATCGATAATGCGGTCCTGGTCCATCGCCGCATATCTTTTTGCGTAATTCCGCTGACCAGCGGATATACCGGTAAAATGCGATTCTCTTCTCCTTCTTCCCCATCTTCGATCTTTTGGAAATCAGGATGAGTCATCTGCAGACGTCCCTGTTTCGAATTGATAACTTTTCCAAAGAATCCATACGTCACACCTTGTTGAAAGGCTTTTTCCAGATATCCGGCCTGGACAAAAAAAACAATTTCCAGTTGTCACGTTTCATCTTCCACCAAAAGTTTCAGCGTCCGTTTCTTTCCATAACGCCATCCACCTTTGACAATCAGCATCACCTTTGCCGTCACATATGCAGACTCTCCGTCCAACAACTGATCGATCTTTTTTTTGTTGGAACGATCTTCGTAATCTCTCGGATAACAGGAAAGAAAGTCTTCCAAAGTTTCAATATCCAGTTTTTTCAGCGCTGCCTGCTTTTTCGGGCCCACGCCTTTGATGGTACTGACCGGTTCGTGAAGCATAGTTCCTCCTGATTATCCTTTGATTTCGATATGACGTTTGGCAACCTGTTTCGACATGACCCCGTTGATGACCAGCGTAATTTCTTTCACCGGCATCAGCGATTTTTCTTCGATAGTTTCTTTTAAACGGGCAATCAGTTCATCCGTCGTCGCCTTGATACTGACACCAAATTTAATGATAATATACATTTTTAAATACACTTGACCGCGTTCCAGATACATCTCGATATCGTCGGTCACATTGCGCGCTCCAAATTTGGTCATAAAACTGGAGACCTGACTCTTTTTATTACTGATCCAGACCCGGCCTTTGAACTCTGCGTCCACGGTTTCCTCGATGATTTGACAGATGACAGAGTCGTTAATATTTACTGTTCCCTGTCCGTTGATCTCACTGTAAAGCATCTTTTCCTCCAATTTCCACAAAATACGTGAATTTATACTTGCATCTTTATCACAGTCTGTGGTATAGTAGCTATTGTTGTGTCTGAAGGTACACTTCACACACGATATCTTGTAGTTATTATACCACGTAACAAACCGAAAAAAAAGATGTGTACTTTTTGAAAAAAGTATTTTACATCTGAAATTTGTTGTGATATAATATTACTGTTCGATATGTAGCGATTGCCTGTACCTTCTTGTTTACAGGCTCACGATACGAAGTAAACATCCCCCGGATGTAAGAAGGAGGTGCAGAAGATGTCCAGAAAATGCGAAATTTGTGGTAAGGGTCAAGTTTCCGGTAACACCGTATCCCACTCCAATCGTCACACCAGAAGAAAGTGGAATGCTAACATTCAGACTGTAAAGGTTGAAGAAAACGGTACCGTAACCAGAAAGAACGTATGCACTAGATGCATCAGATCCGGTAAAGTTACCAGAGCTATGTAATTTACGTAATTAAAACCTGCTTTATGCAGGTTTTTTTCTTTTTTGTTATAAAACCAGCCGGATCCCCAGAAAGACCATCACTGCTCCCAATACAATAAGCCACACTTTCGATGGTAATAAAAATGCCCCGATGGTCACGGTTCCCAGGATCACAAGAATGATTCCGAACAGTTCCGCCTCTCCTCTGCGGCAAGGGCGCGATGGCCGCGAATTCTTTCCTGTTCCTCCGGATCTCCCCGATGTTCCGCCAAATCTTCCCATCTTTGTACCGCACTCCTCTCTGCGAAATCAAAAACCGTCCGCACTTTATAGTATGCGGACGGTTTTCTTTTGTGATTCTTATTTATATGCAGCTTGTTTTTTAAAATGATCGATCAAAAGCTGACAACCTTCCTGAATGTCCCGGAATGTCACATCAAAATTCCCGGTGTACCAGGGATCGGCCACATCCCGCGGATCTTCAGTCAAATCCAAAATCCGGAACATCTTCTGATGCGGATCCCCGCCGGTAATTCGCATCATATTACGCATGTTGTATTCGTCCATGCAGATCAGATAGTCATAGTCAACATAGTCCTGTCTCGTCATCTGACGGGCAACCTTCCCCTTCGTGGAAATCCCCAGCGGCGCCAGTTTTCTCACCGTACCGGGATGGACCGGATTTCCGATCTCTTCGCGGCTGGTTGCAGCGCTTGCCACCTCAAACAGATGACCGACGCCCTGCTCTTCAGCCATGTGACGGAATAAAAACTCAGCCATCGGCGATCTACAGATATTTCCATGACAGATAAATAATAATTTGATCATATTGTTCCCCTTTAATCGTACAGTCTTTGTGGTTAATGATGAGTTTTGTTTACTATTTACTCTTTTCTTTTTACACATATATTCCTTTGTTTACTTAATATCTCAAAGCATATTTTAATAAGCAATTCTAAAATAATCCAAATACGCTTTATATTTATCCTGTGCTGTCAGACAGGTATCTGTCAGAAAGCCTTTTTCATTGTTCCATTCTTTTAAGCCTCGATAATAATACAGTTTCAGGTTATCTTCGATAATGAACGGAACGATATTGTATTTCAGACACTCCTTAAACATAATCAGTCTTCCTACACGACCATTACCGTCCTGGAACGGATGGATTCGTTCAAACTTTACATGGAAGTCCAGAATATCTTCAAAAGTCTTTTCTTCCTTGGTATTATACTCTGTCAGCAATACTTTCATTTTATAGGCAACTTCTTCCGGAAGCGCCGTATTCATCCCGCCAACTTCATTCGGCATCTTTTTATAATCGCCTACAGCAAACCAATCTTTTCTGGAATCACTGGTTCCGTTCTTCAGGATCAGATGCAGTTCCCTTATAAACTTCTCTGTCAGTGCTGCCTTGGCATTGTCAATAATCATATCAATACAGCGGAAGTGATTTGCTGTTTCAATCACATCATCCACATTCAGCACTTCTTTTTCTACACCGATGGTATTGGTTTCAAAGATATATCTGGTCTGATCGTGAGTCAGACGGCTTCCTTCCATGTGGTTTGAATT
>JAFUQN010000012.1 GCA_017472365.1 Bacillota bacterium | reverse complement strand
TTAAAATCTAACGCTCAAAGCTCCTATAAATCCAAATGGAAGGCCGCGGTCATCGTAATGATGACCGCGGTGTTGGTATGTTCGAAATCAAATTGATTGTGATTGAGATCACTTCTTTAACGCTTCGTTGATTTTGTCGGGATCGTAGTCCGGCGCGAAAGATTCTGCAGTTTTACAGATTGGTTCGATCACGGAGATGTCCTCTTCCAGCTCGTCAGCGATCACATTGATGGACTTTCCTTTGGCCAGCTTTTTACAGACCAGGGCGATTGTTTTTTATCAGCCCCAACGCTTCCTGCACCCGCGGTCAGATGGTGACTTTCCTCTATCGCTATCTGGCGAAGTAAAGTTCGATTGGCACTATTGAGTGGGAACGGATGGAATAAAATGGAAATCGATGAAACCTTTGAAATTTCAAGGGTTTCTTTCTTTTTTGAATCCGGCAAGCGGCTTCGCCGCGCAGGCCGGTTGCAAAAACTGGGATATCTCAATATAGGAAAAATAAAGGTAACAATTGTGAGATTGAATGAGTTGGTGTAAAATATAAATGATAATATAGGAGGTGGCGAGATGAAAGATTTTGAATTGAATGAATTAGACTTCACATGTGGTCTTTCGGACGATGAACTTACAGAGAGATTCAAAGAAGCGATTCGTATTGATAATGAAATCAGAAAAGTCAAAGGGGCTCCTGTTGCAAAATATGATCGTGAGAAGAAATGTGCGTATTTAGAGTATCCGGATGGGAGGAGAGAATATGCCTAACTCCAAAAAACCGGAAATTATTGTATTTGCAGGACCTAACGGAAGTGGGAAGTCTACAATAACACGTATGGCTAAAGTGATTGATCCCTATATCAATGCTGATGATATTAAGGGAACGAATCATTGCACAGATCTGGAAGCGGCACAGTTAGCCGAATCCTTGCGGGAAAACGCAATCAAAGAGGGAAAGAGTTTTACGTTCGAGACTGTGCTATCGACAGAACGTAATTTGAATTTGCTTAAGAAGGCAAAAGAACAAGGATATTTTATCCGCTGCATTTATGTATTAACGGCTGATCCTCAGATCAATGTGATTCGTGTGAAAGCTAGAGTTGCATTGGGTGGCCATCCTGTACCTGATGAGAAAATCAAATCCCGTTACAGTAAATCATTAGCGCAGATTCCGGAGCTGATAGAGGTTTGTGATATTGTCCATATTTATGATAATTCCGAAGTGCCGTTCCGTATTTTCAAGAAAAGAAAAGATCAATTCTTTTCTTGGACGAATGAGTATTGGTCGGAAGAAGATGTGAAAAGACTGACTGGAATAGAAATATAACACATAATGCCGTGGGCAAATTTTGGGCAAAAAATTCCTGAAAAAGACGTGTAATATAAATAATGTATGTATATATGGTGCTTTTTTGAAAAAGAGAAACACTATATGTAGTGGAAACCACATCGGTATTATCGAATGGGAGTAGCCTGTTCGGCGATTGGCCAGCGAAGCGGTTGCCGGAATATGAAGAAACAAACCCCGTACATTGTGCGGGGTTTTTCTGTGAATAAAACTTCACTTTACTCTTTTGTGGTGACGGAGTATGATGAAATTACCGAATATGTTTTGCGGGAGGTATAAAAATGGAACGAGTTTGTCAATTTTTAAAGGAAGCGGGAGTATATTATCTGGCTACAGTGGAAGGTGACCAGCCGAGAGTCCGTCCCTTCGGAACAGCTCACATCTTTGAGGGGAAGCTGTACATCCAGACGGGGAAATCCAAGCCGGTATCGAAGCAGCTGGCCGAAAACCCCAAGGCTGAGATCAGCGCGTTCAAAGATGGCGTATGGGTGAGAATCGCTTGCGAACTGGTGGAAGATGACCGCGTGGAAGCGAAGAAGTCCATGCTGGACGAGTATACGAACCTGAGAGCAATGTACGACGAAAACGACCCCAATACCCAGGTCCTGTATCTGAAGAATGCTGTGGCTACATTCAGTTCCTTCACCGCAGCTCCCGAAGTTGTGGAGTTCTAAATGACAAATAATACGAAACGACTGACCGCCTGCAGTTTGATGACCGCTGCAGGCGTCGTTCTGATGATATTCGGGTCTCTCATGGGGATCGCCACTTATGCGATGCCTATGATCGTGGGACTGGCGCTGATTCCCCTGGGAAAGCGATATGGTCTCAAATATCAGCTGACCACCTTCGCGGCAACCGCCCTGCTCTCGCTGATGTTGGTTTCCAACGTGGAACAGTCGCTGCTGTTTCTGGCGTTTCTGGGTTGGTATCCGGCTGTCCGGCCGGGGTTGCAGCGAATCAAACCAAAGCTTCTGCGGTTTGTAATCAAATTGGTGGTGTTTAACGTACCTGTAATTCTGGTGGAATGGCTGGTAATGACCCTTCTCGTTCCGGAAGATATGGACCATTGGTTCCTGTGGATTCTCCTGACATTGGGGAATATCACGTTTTTGGTATACGATTTCGCCATGCCGAAGTTTGAGTTCATTATGGAGCACTATCTTGGAAAAGCAATAAAATAGTCAATGACCACTTTCGGGGTGGTCATTTTGTTTTGTATGGAATATATGGAAGTAATATTGAAATGAAATGGTATAAATGGTATGATAATGGAAATGGAAAGGAGGGTTCGGTATGGAGTTGAATGAATTGAAACTGCGGAAAGATGCGATTGGATATGAGTATGATGAAATCGCAGAACTGGCGGATGTGGATGAATCTGTGGTGCGCGAAATGTTTGAGGGGAATTTGGCGATGGTTCCGAGAGAACTGAGACTTAAGGTGGAGAGCGTATTGAATGTCTGGCCGAAGAATGACGGTGGAATGGGGATGGCCTATTCTAATCCTGTATATCCCTCATCTCCTGTAAAAAGCAGTGAATCGAAAGTGGTGAAGCCTGCGAAGGAAAAAGAGACTGCGAAGAAGAGTACATCGAAACAGAAACCCTCGATGAAACTTGAGGAACTGAAATGCAGAAAATATGAATTGGGCTATACCAATGAAATGATCGCAGAAAAATCGGGAGTTCCTTTGAGTACGGTTCAGAAAATCTTTGCTGGATTTACGCTGAATCCACGGTATGAGACACGCCAGGCCATTGAAGCAGTTCTGAATGAGTATCCTGACAAGTTGATGGAAACGGCAGCGACTTACAACGCAGAATTGGGGCCGATCAAAAAACAGGGAGAGTATACTCTGGAGGATTATTATGACATGCCGGAGGAACGCCGTGTAGAACTGATCGACGGGGTGATCTATGATATGACTGCGCCACATCAGGTACATCAACGAATCACGACGGCGATATGGGGTACTTTGGAAGCGTATATCAGGAAAAGAAATGGAAAATGCGTAGCGTTCACATCACCAGCGGATGTACGCCTTATGAAAGACGATAAGACGATGGTTCAGCCGGATGTATTTGTGGTTTGTGATCGAAATAAGCTGACAGGCTATACCGTAGAAGGTGCACCGGATTTGATTATCGAGATCCTGTCCCCATCTACCATTCGTAAGGATATGCTCGTGAAACTGAGTAAATATGTCGAAGCAGGTGTCAGGGAATACTGGATGGTGGATCCGAAGAAAAAGAAGGTCATCGTTTACCTTTCCGAAGACGGGGATCTGGTGGAAGACCTGGATGTGAAAATCTACGGGTTCGATGATCAGGTTCCGGTGATGATCTTCGATGGGGAATGTTTCGTGGATATGAAGACGATTTATGAAGAAAATCGATTTTTCTTCGACTTGATGGAAAAGGACGAGAAAAAGTAAAATTGTTGTAGAAATCCATCGAATGTATAGTGTTTTACATCTGCAGGACAAGTATGGTATAATAAATTGTTAAAAAGTTATTTCTTGTGAATCTATATATATTTGGAGAAAGGGAACGAACATGTATCGAGTTTTGGAACTGAATCCCCAATTACAGCCCTTTGCAGGTGACATCGACCTGCGCATGGCTAATTATGAAAGAACAAAGAATCGCTTGGTGCCGGAAGGAAAGAGCCTGAACGACTTTGCCAACGCGCATCACTACTATGGATTCCACAGAACGGAATCCGGCTGGGTTTATCGAGAATGGGCGCCCAGCGCACATCAGTTGTATCTGACCGGTGAATTCAACGGCTGGAATTTAACGTCCCACCCACTGAATAATCTGGGGAACGGAAGCTGGGAACTGTATCTGGAAGGACACGATGCTCTGTGGGAAGGCTGTAAGGTCAAGACCGTAGTAGACGCCAATATGACCAGAACAGAGCACATTCCTCTGTTCGCACGCCGCGTGGTTCAGGACAAGGACACCATCACCTGGTGCGCTGAAATCGTGGATACCGGAAAGGAATTCCCCTGGACTGACCAGGACTTCAAGGCCGATGACAGTCTGTACATTTATGAAGCCCATGTGGGTATGGCTCAGGAAGAAGGTAAGGTGGGTTCTTATCGCGATTTCGCCAAGTATACCCTGCCTCATATCAAGAAGGCCGGTTACAATACCGTTCAGTTGATGGCCATCATGGAACATCCGTATTACGGAAGCTTCGGATATCAGGTATCCAACTTCTACGCTGCTTCCAGCTGGTTTGGTAAGCCGGAAGATCTGAAGTACATGATCAACAAGGCTCACAGCATGGGTATCCGTGTCCTGCTGGACGTTGTCCATTCCCACGCAGTAAAGAACACTGCAGAGGGGATCAACATGTTTGACGGTACCACCTGGCAGTTCTTCCACGACGGTCCCAAGGGTGATCACCCGGCATGGGGGACCAAGTGCTTCGATTACGGTAAGGACGGAGTCATCCACTTCCTGCTGTCCAACCTGAAGTTCTGGCTGGAAGAATACCATTTCGACGGATTCCGCTTCGACGGCATTACTTCCATGCTGTACCACGACCACGGTCTGGGAACCAGCTTTGACAACAGTAAATATTTCTCTTTGAATACACATACGGAAGCTGTCACTTACTTACAGCTGGCCAATGAGCTGATTCGTCAGGTGAAACCTGACGCAATCACGATTGCCGAAGATATGTCCGGTATGCCGGGAATGTGCTTACCCATCCAGGACGGCGGTATCGGTTTCGACTATCGACTGGCCATGGGACTTCCCGATATGTGGGTCAAGGCTGTCAAGGAAAAGAAGGACGAACACTGGCATATCGGTCAGATGTGGGGCGATATGTGCCTGAGACGACCGGGCGAAGACACCGTTGCTTACGTGGAAAGCCACGACCAGGCACTGGTTGGAGACCAGACCATGATCTTCCGTCTGGCTGGTGCGAACATGTACACCGATATGGACAAGGCTTGTCACACACCGGTCATCGACAGAGCGATTGCGCTGCATAAAATGATCCGTCTGTTCACTCTGGCTGGTGGCGGTGAGGCGTATCTGAACTTCATGGGCAACGAATTCGGTCATCCGGAATGGATCGACTTCCCGAGAGAAGGGAACGGCTGGAGCTTCCATTACTGCAGACGTCAGTGGAGCCTGTTGGAAAATGGCTTCCTGAAGTATCAGTGGCTGGGAGAATTCGACCGCGACATGATCCGCCTGACCAAGAGAAACCATATGTTCCAGCAGAGAATGGGCGATCTGAGACTGTGCAGAGATAACGATCAGGTCATTGCGTTCTACAGAAAGGGACTTCTGTTCGCGTTCAACTTCAATGCGACCCAGTCCTTCACCGGAGTGCGCGTTCCTGTTCCCAACAATGCGGATTACGAAGTGAGACTGTCCAGCGATGATGCTGTTTACGGTGGTCAGGACCGCATCGCTCACATCGAATATAAGGCTATCGAAGTGGATGGAAAATACTATGTGGATCTGTATCTCCCCGCAAGAACCGCTGTGGTTCTGAAGGAAGGTCGTATCCGCAAGGGAAAAGTAGAAAAGAAACCTTCCGCGAAGAAGAAAACTGCAGAAGACAAATAAAAATCAAGTGTAGACGATCGGTAAAAGTGAACAGTGAAGAGGTTGTCGCAAAAACACCAGCTGCGGCGACCTCTTTTGTTTGATTACACCAAAACTCCGTTGACTTTTTCGTTTTCGTGTGATAAACTTTTGCCATATCTTCTATACTGGAAAGCGAGTTATTGCATGATTGAAAAATGGAATATTACCATTCCGGAATTGACCGGGGAGGAACCTCGAAGCGCTTACATCTATGTGCCCGACATCATTGAAGAGGATCCTGAAGCCCGTTTTCCGGTGTTATATATGTTTGATGGGCACAACGTTTTCTTCGATGAAGATGCGACTTATGGGAAGAGCTGGGGAATGGCGGAATTTGCAGAAAATGTTCAACTGCCGATCATTATCGCAGCGGTGGAATGTAACCACGGTCCCAACAATGACCGCCTTCGCGAATATGCTCCATTTTCCTTTAAAGATCGTCATTATGGATATATCAAAGGCGATGGACGAAAGACCATGGAATGGTTCGTCAATGCTTTTAAACCGTTTATCGATGAAAATTTCCCCACGCTTCCGGAACGTGAGTATACGTTTATTGCAGGAAGTTCCATGGGGGGCCTGATGAGCCTGTACGCTGTGACGGAATACAATCACGTCTTTTCCAGAGCAGCTGCGCTGTCGCCGTCGGTATGGTTTGCCAACGATAAACTGGATCGACTGTTGTGTTCCGCATACATCGATCCCAACACCGTAGTTTACATGGACTATGGTGAAAACGAGATGCCCAATCACAAGGGGATGAAACGCCAGTTTACCAGAGTCGTTACGAGACTTCTGGAACGGGGTGTGAAGCTGGATTGCCGTATTGTTCCCGACGGTGACCATAGCGAAGCCAGCTGGGAACGCCAGATCCCGTTTTTCATGAGCACTTTGCTTTATGGAATAGATATTGAATAAGTAACGGAGGTGTTCCCTATGGAAACACAATATTTTAAGAGTTACAGCCACACCTTGGGCAGAGACATGGAAGTTAAAGTTTACGGACATGCCGGAAGACCGGTGCTGTTCCTGCCGTGTCAGGACGGTCGATTCTTCGACTTTGAAAACTTCCACATGACGGATACCTGGGCTCCCTGGATCGAATCCGGTCAGGTCATGGTGGTTGCAGTGGATACCCTGGATAAGGAAACCTGGTCCGACAAGTACGGTGACAACTACTGGAGAGCGCGTCGCTATGAGCAGTGGGTACGTTACATCATCGACGAAGTTGTTCCGGCGATCCACCGGATGTCTGTAGAACGCAATGGAGAAAATGGAAATCACGGTATCATTACCTTTGGTGCCAGCATGGGTGCGACCCACGCCTTGAATCTGTTCCTGCGCTTCCCTGATATCTTCACAGGAACACTGTCTCTCAGCGGTGTTTATACCGGTGAATTTGGCTGGGAAAACTACATGGATGAAGTTGTGTATCAGAACTCTCCGGTTCATTATATGGCAAATATGCCTGCGGACCATCCCTACATCGAAAAGTTCAACAGAGCCGATGCAATCATCTGCTGTGGACGCGGTGCATGGGAAATGCCTGAGACAACGGAACGTCTGGAACAGATTTTCCGTGAAAAAGGAATCGACATTTGGGTCGACTGGTGGGGCTACGATGTGAATCACGATTGGCCCTGGTGGTATAAGCAGGTAGAATACTTTGTTCCGAAACTGCTGGCTGGAAAGAAATAAACAAGAAATCATACATAAAAATACAACCAAGCAGATAAAGATAAAAAATAAAAGAAGAGAAAGAAAAAGAAAAGAGAAAGAATCATGAAGACTTTCGTATTTATCTCTCCCAACTTCCCCACAAACTATTGGAAGTTCTGCCGCCAGTTAAAGGATAACGGTCTGAACGTTCTGGGGATCGGCGATCAGCCCTACGATGAATTGAAGTGGGAGCTGAAAGACAGCCTGACTGAATACTACAAGGTCAGCAGCATGGAAAACTACGACGAAGTACATCGCGCAGTAGCTTTCTTCATCCACAAGTATGGCCGTATCGACTGGCTGGAATCTAACAACGAATACTGGCTGATGAGAGATGCTCAGCTGAGAACTGACTTCAACATCACCACCGGTTTCCAGGCGAAGGACATGGATCCTGTAAAGTATAAGTCCAAGATGAAGGAAAACTTCATCAAGGCTGGTCTTCCCGTGGCTCGCTATCATATTGTAGATAATCTGGAAAACTGCAGAGAGTTCCTGAAGAAG
>JAFUQN010000011.1 GCA_017472365.1 Bacillota bacterium | reverse complement strand
TAACATTCTGGCGGTGATCATTTTGGAAATCTTCCGTGGCGGTGAGATCCACGTGAAGAAGATCATCATCAATATCTTCAAGAACCCCTACCTTCAGGCAGCAGTCTTAGGCGTGTTCTTCATGGTCACCGGAATCAAGCTCCCCGGCGTGGCAGAAAAAGTGGTCAAGGACCTGGCTTCCGTGTCTGTTCCCCTGGCTCTCATCGTTTTAGGTGCTTCATTCCGGTACAGCGAAGTGAAAAAGAGTCTGAAACAGTTGATTTTCACGGTTTCCATGAAGTTGGTCATCGTTCCGGCTCTGGCCTTGGCCGCAGCAATCGCCTTCGGCTTCCGGGGGATCGATCTGGGATCGATCCTTGCGGTGTTTGCCTCTCCCACGGCCATCGGATCTTACGCTATGACGGTGCAGATGGACAGTGACGCCGATCTGACAGCAGGGATCATCGTGGCCACCACACTGGGTTCTTGTGTAACATTGTTTATTTTCATTTTCGTATTGAGTTCCTTAGGACTTTTGTGATGTAATAGTAGTATCTTAAATTAAGAAGCGAGGTATCAATCATGGTCAATCAGGAAAGAATTGTACAGCGGTTTATGAACTACGTCCGCATCGGAAGCGAGACGCACTTTGAAGGAGAAATGAGCCGGTATCTGGCGCAGGAACTGCGGGATTTGGGCTTTGAAGTCTACGTGGACAACTGCGGTGAGAAGATCGGATCCAACGGAAACAATGTGTATTGTTACTTACCCGGTGACGAATCCTTCGAATCGATCATGTTCAGTTCCCACATGGACACTGTAACTCCCGGTCGGAACATTGAACCGATCATCAAGGACGGTTACATCACCACCGACGGTACCACCATTTTAGGCGCTGACGATAAAGCGGGAATCGCTGCCATCGTGGAAGCCATGGTAATGATCAAAGAAAATAACGTCCATCACCGCCCCATTGAAGCAATTTTCACTGTCATTGAAGAACAGGGCCTGAAGGGTGCGGCGAATCTGGAATATGACAGAATCCGTTCCAAGAAAGCAGTCGTTCTGGACGCCAGCGACGACGTAGGTAAGATCGTAGCCCGTGCTCCCGGCGAATGTCATATCCGTGCAGAAATTTTCGGACAGAGATCCCACGCCGGATCCGACCCGGAAAAAGGTGTCAGTGCGATCCAGGCTGCAGTTTTAGGCGCCAGCCGCATGAGATTGCAGAGAATCGACGATGAAACCACCGCTAACATCGGTACCCTGTCCACCATCGGTGAAACCAACGTGGTTCAGGACCACTGCATGTTCGAAGCGGAAACCAGAAGCCGTAACAAGGAAAAGCTGGAAGCCCAGTTGGCTCACATGATCCAGTGCATGCAGGACGCCTGCGATGAACTGGGAGCCAGATTCCAGTACAAAGCATGGCAGAATTACGAAGGTTATGACTATCCCGACGACCATCCGCACGTACAGTTCCTAGTGGAAAAGTGTAAGCAGGCCGGAATCGAACCGTGGATCACCCACAGCGGCGGCTGCACCGACGGTAACATGTACAACGCCAAGGGAATCACCACCGTTGTTCTTTCCTGCGGTATGGAAAAGGAACACACTTTGAGCGAACGCATCGCTATCTACAATCTGGTGAACATCACCAAGGTCGTATATCAGATCATGCGCGTTGACGAATAATACGTTACGACAACCAGTCCGGCTCCATCAGGAGTCGGACTTTTTCACATCAGCGTGAGTCCGGCGGTCAGCCGGGCGATTGCCAAATCAATAGTGGCATACTTGTATACAAGATTTTTCGCGAAGCTATGGACAGTATGGAATTTAAGTGCTAGAATGAAGCCAAATGGAGGTGACATTTCATGAAATGGATTAATAAAAAAGCTGAAGGCCTGACCCAGGGTGCGATCCGCGCCATGTTCGACCGTGCAAATAAGATGACGGGTGTCATCAGTATGGGGATCGGCGAACCGGATATGCCCACACCGGAATTTGTTAGAGATGCCGGAAAAGAAGCCTTCGATAAGGAACAGACTCACTACACTCCCAATGCCGGTACGATGATGCTGAGAAAGGCCATCGCGGAAAAGTCCACTGTGAAAAACGTTGGATATGACCCTGAAACAGAAATCATTATCACCAACGGCGGTATGGGCGCTCTGTCCCTGCTGTTCCTGGTCATTTTACAGGACGGTGATGAAGTTCTGATCCAGGATCCCCAGTGGCTGAATTATGTGGCTCAGGTGGAATATTGTGACGGTAAGGCTGTCCGTGTTCCCACAAAGCCGGAAGACAATTTTGAAATGCAGCCGGAAGTGATCGAATCTCTGATCACCGACAAGACCAAGGTGCTGATGATCAACTCCCCCAACAACCCCACCGGTGCTGTTATGTCGAAAGAAACCCTGGAAAAGATTGCGGAAGTTGCCATCAAGCATGACATTCTGGTCATCTCCGATGAAGCTTATAATACACTGTTATACGATGGAGCCACTGCTCCCACCATTGCGGAACTGCCTGGAATGAAGGAAAGAACTCTGGTTGTGAATACCTTCTCCAAGTCCTATGCAATGTGCGGCTGGAGAATCGGTTACGTTGCAGGTCCTGCAGAAATCATCGACCGCATGACCAAGTGCCAGGAAAACTTCAACGCCTGCGCCAACGCTCCCGGCCAGTATGCCGCAGCCAAGGCTCTGGACCGACCGGAACTGTGCCAGGAGCTGTGCGACACTTTTGCGCGCAGAAGAGCGATGCTGGAAGAAGGTCTGGCCAAGATCGACGGTATCGAATCGAATCATCCCACAGGTGCGTTCTACATCTTTGCTGACATCCGCAGCTTCGGACTGTCCAGCGTCGATTTCTGCAACCGCCTGCTGGATGAACAGAAAGTCGTTTGTATCCCCGGAAGTGCTTTCGGTGAATGTGGGGAAGGTTTCATCCGTATGGCCTATACCTGCAGCGACGAGAATCTGAAGGAAGCCATCGAAAGAATCGCCAAGTTCTGCGATGGTCTGCGTAAATAACGAAAACGGATTGCAAGCAGTTATATAGTTTCAAGAGCAAGGTCTCCGAAATGATTCGGGGGCCTTGTTCTTTTATTGTAAATATTACCGGGGTTGAAATCCCGACCGGACAATGGTTTCAGAAGTTGTTGTATAGAATTCCCTTTCCCTGTGCTTCTGCAGGTTCTCCGTCCAGGGGTCGGACCTGACTCAGGAGGATTCGCTTTACCGTGGCAGGATCCACTCCGGGATACCGTTCACAAATCGCAGCAACTGCCCGGCTGACGAAGGGCGCAGCCATGGAGGTGCCGGACTGGGCGATGTAGCCGGGTGGATTGTAAGCGCGTTTGTTTCTGGAGCGTCCGGTGCTTTGAGACGCTCCGGCGGCGATCCGATGATCGGGAGATTCGCTGACGATCAGAGAAATTCCGGAATCCAGCGACAGGATTTCCACACCGGGAGCTACAAGATCCGGCTTGATAGTTCCGTGCGGCGTCGGCCCGCGGCCGGAAAAGGACGCCACACGCGGAGG